>PNJQ01000006.1 GCA_013821985.1 Opitutus sp. | reverse complement strand
CACCAACTCCGGCAAGCGCATCACCTACGAGTATCTCCTCACGATCCAGAACAACAAAAAGACCGCCGAGCGCGTCATCGTCATCGATCAACTCCCGCTCTCGCGCAACGAGAAGGTCGTGGTGAAGCAGCTGGCGCCCGACGCCCGCGAAGTGAAGCCGACCGACGAAGGCACGCTGAAGTGGACGCTCGACCTCAAGCCCGGCGAGAAGCGCGAAATCACGGTAAAGTTCACGGTCGAGCACCCGAACGACGTGAACGTGACCGGACTGGAGTGATTCGCGAATGCGGCGAAAGTTGCTCGATGGTCTCTCAAGCCCGCCCCCGTGGCGGGCTTTTTTTCGGCCGCGCTCTGCCCTGAACACCCCATAGCAACCTACCGGCGCTTCCCGTATCCTTCGCCTGGATGACGACTGTGGTCAGCCGGCACATCTGCCGGCATGGCCAACTTCGCATCCATGAACTATGGCTCCCATGAAAAATCGTAACACTTCCGAAACCACCACGCCTTCCGATCTCCTCAGTGATCTCCGCTCCCTCGTCGTCGAGGCGGAACAGATGATGGAATCCTCCGGCACCGAATACAGCGCCGACGCCGTGGACGCACTGCGTGCCCGCTATGAGGCCGTCCAGGAGCGCCTCGGCGTCATGTATGCGAGTGCGAAGAAGAATGTCGTCGCTGGAGCAAAATGCACCGACGAGGCCATCCGCTCGCACCCGTATCAGGCCATCGCCATTGCTGCGGGCGTCGGCCTGCTGGCCGGTGTGCTGATCGGCCGTCGCAGCCAATAACAGCCGCTCAACGCCTGCTTTGTCGGCGTGCGTTGTGTGCGCCGCCTGGTGTGGTCCCCGCCGCTCTCTTTCACGGGCGGCGGCGAACACGCCGCAAATTTTCCTGTTTCCCATGGACTCCACTCCTCCGTTGCCCACTCCCCCGGGCCTGTTCGCGTCATTCCGGGCGCTCGGCGATACTCTCCTCGCCGCCGTCCAAGACCGGCTCGAGCTGTTCTCCGTCGAGATGCAGGAGGAGAAGTTCCGCCTGATTCAGATTTTCCTTTGGATCAGCGCGGCCGCATTCACCGCTATGATGACGGTCACGTTCGCCAGCCTGACGGTGGTGTATTTCTTCTGGGCCAGCGCGCGGCTCACCGTGCTCGGCGGGCTGACCGTGCTCTACACCAGCGCGCTGGTGGCGATCGTGATCGCGTTCCGCCGCTACCTCGCGGCGCAGCCCAAGCCGTTCGCCGCCACGTTGCAGGAACTCCGGGAGGACCGCGCGTGTATCCGCACCGGGACCTGAGCCGGCTCACCGCCCACAAGGTCGGGCTCCGCCGGCGCATCGTCGATCGGCGCGCCGAATGCGACAGGCTCGCCACGCGCGTGCTGGCACCGGTGGTGTTGCTCGACCGGCTGCTGGCCGTTTGGCGAAGCGTGTCGCCCGTCGTCCGGATTGCCGCGATTTCACTTCCTCTGCTGCTGGACCGCTCCCGGGGTCGCCGCTCCCGTTTGCTCGGCACGCTCTTGCGCTGGAGCCCTGTTGTGCTCGCGGCGGTCCAAGGGCTGAACGCCGTTCGTCGGTAAAGGCCGGAAGGGCTCAGAATCTAAATCCGGCGCCGAACCCGGACGCCGTCGCGAACCGCGTCTTGCGCTGGGCGGCGCGCGCCGTCTGCATGCGCGGTGTGTCCACGCCCACCGCTTCACTGACTGCGCAGCGCTTTGTCCCGGTGCTGCTCGTGCTGGCCCTCGCGCTGTTTGCCACGGGAATCTTCTTTCCGTTCTTCCACGTGGCGAAGTTCTGGATCTTTCACGAGGCGGTTTCGGTAGTCGGCGGAATGGCGGCGCTCTTTCGCGAGGGCGAATATTTCCTCTTCGTCGTGCTGACGCTGTTCACGCTCGTGTTCCCGTGCGTGAAGCTCGGGCTGCTCGGCGTGATTTGGATGGAGCGCGACCACGATCTCGCGCGCGTGCGACGGCTGCACAGCTGGGTTGCGGCGCTCGGCAAATGGTCAATGCTCGACGTGTTTGTCGTCGGCATCCTCATCGTGACGATGAAGGCCGCGGGCTTGGCGAAGATTCAAATCGGACTTGGGCTTTACCTGTTTACGTTCTCGGTTGTTGCGACCCAGGCGGCGTCGGCGTGGATTGATCGGCTCCTCCGGAAGTGACGCACGTGTGGCGGGGAGCGGATCCGCGCCTACCGCGCATCGGCACTTCGGCCCGCGAGAAAATTCAGCACGGCGCCGAGGCGCGCGGCCCAGGCTTGTTCGCTGTGCTCGGCGCCGGGGATTTCGTGATATTCGAGATTCTCGCCGAGCGTCCAGCCGGCGTTGACGAGCGTGTCGCGGAAAAGTTGCGCGACTTCCCAGCCGGGCTCGGCCGTGCCCATGTCGATCCAAAGGCGCACGTCGAGGCGACGCTTGAGCGACCCGAAGTCGCGGAGCGCAATGCGGTTGTCCCACCAGAGCGACGGCGACAGCGCGGCCACGCTGCCGAACACGCGCGGGTGCCACAGCGCGGTATAGAGCGAGACCAGTCCGCCCATTGATGAGCCGACGAGCGAAGTCGTGCGAGGGCCGGGCAGGGTGAGATAACGCGCGTCGATGAAGGGCTTGAGCTCTGTCACGACGAAGCGCGCGTAACGCTTCGCATCGCCCGCGCTGCGCGCCTTGCCGCCGTCGATCTCGTAGTCGGCGCGCGTCGGGGTGTATTCATTGATGCGGTTCGCGCCGGTGTTGCCAATGCCGACGAGGATGGGTGGCGTGATGGTGCGGCGCTTGATCAGATCGGCCGTCGTTTCGCCGGCGTTCCAGGCGTGGCCGCCGAATGCCGTCTTCGGGTCGAAGATGTTTTGCCCATCCTGAAAATAGATCACCGGGTGGCGTCGGCGTGGATCGCCGTAGCCGGGCGGTGTCCAGACCGTGACGTCGCGGCTGTTGCGAAAAATGCGCGAGTGGAAGCGTTGCAGCACGCGCAGCCGCGCCTCGCGTTGGACGCGCCCGCGCGCAAGAAACGCGGGGCGGGATGGGCGAGTGGGTTCGGGTGGCGGCATGGAAGGAGGGACGTTACGAGTCGGCGGAAGCCGACAGCAAGCCCTGTGCGGCGCTCCTCTCCGGAGGGCAAAATCGGTGATTTTCGCCCGAGGCGGCTTGCGCCGTTCGGACGCGCGGGTATCTCCAAGGGCACACTCCCTGCTCACGTCACTCCGCATGCACGAGCAACACGTCCGCTGGTTTACGCCCCATCTCAGTCGCGAATTCGATATGCTGGTATTCGGGCATGGCGGTTACCCGGTGGTGCTCTTCCCGACGTCGCTGGGCCGGTATTATCAGAACAAGGATTTCGGGCTCATCGGCTCCGTCGCGCATCTCGTCGAGGCGGGCGCGGTCAAAATCTACTGCCCGGACGGCATCGACGAGCGGAGCTGGTATAACAAATCCATCCATCCGGCGGATCGCGTGCGCACGCACATGGCTTACGAGCAGGTGATCCTCCACGAAGTGGTGCCGCGCGCCCAACACGAGTGCGGCCGCGGGCGGGTCGCAATGGCCGGCGCGAGCTTCGGCGGTTACCACGCGGTGAATTTCGCGCTCCGCCACCCGGAGCTCGTCGGCTATTGCCTGAGCCTGAGCGGCTCGTTCGACATCCGCTCGTTCCTCGACGGCTATTACGACGACAACGCCTACTTCAACAACCCGGTCGATTACTTGCCGAACCTGGGCGAGGCGTGGTTCCTCGAAAATATCCGACGCATGGGCATCATCCTCGGGACGGGCGATCGCGATCCTTGCCGCGACCGCAACCTCCATCTCTCACACCTGCTCGACGCGAAAGGACTTCCGCACTTCCTCGACGACCGGAAATGGTGTGGACATGACTGGAATTACTGGCGCGACATGTTCCCCCACTATCTCTCACTCATTCACTCCTGACCGCACCGTCCCGGTCGGGGCGGTTGCCCCCAACCGCCCGTCACATTCGCGCACCTCGCCGGAGGGCGCTTGAGGGCAAGCGCCCCGACCGAATACCTTCCCCCGCAACCCAAGCTTCTCATGAAAAAGATCGGCATCCTCCACGGTAAAGAACGCACCTTCCCGCACGCGTTGATCGAGCGCATCAACGCGATGAATGAGTCCGGCATTTCCGCCGAACCCGTGACCATCAACAAGGTCGCGCAAGGCGAGGCCAGCGGTTACGCCGTCATCCTCGATCGCATTTCGCAGGACGTGCCGTTCTACCGCGCCTACCTGAAGAACGCCGCGCTCAACGGCACCGCCGTCGTCAACAATCCCTTCTGGTGGTCCGCCGACGAAAAATTCTTCAACAACTGCCTCGCCACAAAACTCGGCGTCGCGGTGCCGAACACCGTCATTCTGCCCTCGAAGGATCATCCCGCCGACTGCTCCGCCGAGTCGTTCAGCAACCTCGCGTTCCCGTTGGATTGGGACGGCATCTTCAACTACATCGGCTGGCCCGCGTATTTCAAACCGCACTCCGGCGGCGGCTGGAAGAACGTCTATAAGGTCCGCAATGCGGATGAATTTTTCAAAGCCTACTCCGAGACCGGCCAGCTTGTGATGCTGCTGCAGTCCGAGGTGCAGTTCGACGACTACTTCCGCTGCTACTGCATCGGCGGCACGGACGTCCGGATCATGCCTTACGAGCCGCGCAACCCGCACCACCTGCGCTACGTCGTTGATCGGCCTGCGCCATCGCCCGCGCTGCTGGAGCGAGTGAAGAACGACGTGCTCACGCTCAACCAGGCGCTCGGCTACGATTTCAACACCGTCGAGTTCGGCGTGAGCAACGGCGTGCCCTACGCGATCGACTTTTGCAACCCGGCGCCCGACGCCGATCGCAACTCCGTCGGCGAGGAAAATTTCAAGTGGGTGGTCGAAGCCGCCGCGAAGATGCTCGTCCGCCGCGCGAAGGAGCACAAGGAAGGCGCCGACAATCTCACTTGGGGCAAATATATCCGGGCCGGCGCCGCCGGGCAGGCCATCAGCGCCCCGGCGAAGAAAAAATAATGCGCCGCGCGCCGGCACATGTTCTCGGCTCGAATGTAGCGCGAGGTCTCCGAACCCCGCCTTTGGGCGGACGCGGATGGGACATTCGCGGCGGGGTTGGAAGACCCCGACCTCCCACCAGCGCGCGCACCGCCCGTCCTTGATTTCCGGGTTTCACTTTAGGCCCGATCATCTTCCGCCCACCAACCATCGCCCCACCCATGGCCTCCCGCAAAAAGCACAAGTTCACCCTCGGCATCGAAGAGGAGTTCCAGATCGTCGATCCGGTCACGCGCGAACTGAAATCGCACATCGAGGAAATCATCGAGGGCGGAAAGATGATCCTGAAGGAGCGCGTGAAGCCCGAGATGCACCAGTCCGTCGTCGAGGTCGGCACCGACATTTGCCACGACATCGCCGACGCGCGGAAATCCGTCACCGGCCTCCGCACCGATCTCGCCCGGCTCGCCCACTCGCAGAATCTCCGCATCGCGGCGGCGGGCACGCACCCGTTCTCACACTGGATCGACCAGAAGATTTCCCCCGGCGAACGCTATGCCGGTGTGATCAACGATCTGCAGCAGGTTGCGCGGGCCAACCTCATCTTCGGTCTGCATGTCCATCTCGGCATGCCCGACCGCGAGACCGCGATCCACCTCCAGAACACCGCGCGCTATTTCCTGCCGCACATCTTCGCGCTCTCGACCAACTCGCCGTTCTGGGTCGGACGCAACACCGGCTACGCGTCGTATCGCCTGCAGATTTTCCAGCGCTTCCCCCGCACGGGCATCCCGGACCTCTTCGAATCGGTCAACGAGTTCGACGACTACGTGAACCTGCTCGTGAAGACCGGCTGCATCGATAACGCCAAAAAAATCTGGTGGGATATCCGGCTGCATCCGCTTTTCGGCACATTGGAGTTTCGCATGTGCGACATCCCCATGCGCGTCGATGAGACCATCTGCCTTGCCGCCATCATGCAGGCGCTCACCGCCAAGCTCTACAAGCTGCACCGCGGCAACATGAGTTTCCGCACCTACCGGGCCCGTCTGATCAACGAAAACCGCTGGCGCGCCGCCCGCTATGGCATCAAGGGCAAGATGATCGATTTCGGCAAACAGGAGGAGGTTGAGACGCGCTCGCTCATCGCCGAACTGCTCGAGTTCATCGACGACGTCGTGGACGAACTCGGCTCCCGCAACGAGATCAACTACGTCCAAACCATCCTCGAACGCGGCACCGGCGCCGACCGTCAGCTCGACGTTTTTCACCAGACGAAAGATTTGAAGGCCGTGGTCGATTACATCATTTCCGAAACCCACCACGGCCTGACGCTCTGACGGGCGACTCACTGCACATTTTTCAACTGTCATTCTGAGCGCAGCGAAGAATCCATCGATTCGCGCTGTCGCTCGGGGGCCGCGAAGCCCCCTGGATCCTTCGCTCCGCTCAGGCTGACAAACCCGGTTTAATTCACCTCCCGCTTCCCCTTGTATTCTGACGCCCCCCGCTCCACGCCGCCCCGTTCGGCGCTCCGCCCTCCGCTCTCTGCGCTCCGCTCCTCCACCATGCCGCACGCCGCCACGCTCCCGAAAACCTTCGACCCGGAGCTGACGCCCGGCGCCCACAACGCGATCCACATCTGCCTCGCGCTGCAAAAGCACGAGCGCATGACGATCATCGCCGACAACGCCTGCGCGGAGATCGCCGCCGCGCTCGTCGCCGAGGTGGAGAAAACCGGCGCGGCCTACGACGTATTCATCCTCGAGGAATACGCCCCGCGCCCACACCGCGACATGCCGGCCGAGATCCTCGCGCACCTCGCGCAGTCGCAGGTCGCGATCTACGCCTGCATCACGCAGACCGGCGAACTCCGCACACGCATGCAGATGATGGACGTCATCAACCCGCGCAAAATCCGCCACGGCCACATGGTGAACATCAACCGCCAGATCATGCTCGAAGGCATGCGCGCCGACTTCCTCGCCGTCGACGCGCTCTCGCAGAAGCTGATTGAAAAATGCCGCCGCGCGAAACGCGTCACGTGCAAGACCGCCGCCGGCACCGATTACGTCGCCGAGCTTTCCCAGTCGTTGAACTGGGTGAAGACCTCCGGCCTCATCTCACCCGCCAAGTGGGGCAACCTGCCCGGCGGCGAGATCTTCACGTCGCCGTTCAATTCCAACGGCCGCTTCGTCGTCGACGGCGTCGTGGGCGATTATCTCTGTCAGAAATACGGCGACATCGCCGCCACGCCGCTGACGATCGACATCAAGGACAACCGCATCGCCGGCCTCGCGTGCGCGAACCAGGAATTGCTCCGCGAGTTCGACGCCTATTGTCACACCGACGAGAACTCGAACCGCGTCGGCGAATTCGCCATCGGCACGAACCTCGCCTGCACACACATCATCGGCCACATCCTGCAGGACGAAAAACTCCCCGGCATCCACATCGCCTTCGGCCACCCGTATAGCGAGCACACCGGCCAGCCGTGGAAGAGCACGACGCACATCGACTGCGTCGGCCGCAACTTCGACATCTGGCTCGACGAAGAGCAAGTGATGGCGCAGGGGAAGTTCCTGATCTGAGCTTTCGGAATTTGAGTCACAGAGCACACAAAGATCCACAGAGTCGGAAGAGTGCCTCCGTGCCCTCGGCTTGGCCCTCTGTGCTCTCTGTGTCGAAAAAGAAGAACCCGCAGCGGTCATGATTCCCGACCTCCGCCAGCGCTACAATGCCGCGTTCACCGAGCAGCGCTATGCCGCGTTCACGCGGGAGCTGAATCGCTCGATGTATTGGCCGGTGGATTTTCGCATCGCGGAATCACCGCTCTTCCTCGACGCCGACACCACGCGCGAACTCATTCGCGCCGCGGACGACATCGTGCGCCAACTCGCGCAACCCGCCTTTCGCAAGCACGCCGCGAATGCCATCCCTCCCGGCCTCGAAGTGCCGAACGAGACCGAGTGGCCGCACTTCCTCGCGATCGACTTTGCGCTCTGCGACGATGGCCACGGCCGCATCAAGCCGCAGCTGATCGAACTGCAGGGCTTCCCGACCGTCGCCGCGTGGCAGCTCCTGCAAGCGCAGGCGTTCCGCAAGCACTTCCCGGAAATTCCCGCCGAGTTCACCACCTTCTTCGGCGGCCTCGACGACGAGCGCTACCTCGACGAACTCCGCTCCGCCATCTGCGGCGAATTCCTCCCCGAGAACGTGGTTCTCCTCGAGATCGAGCCCGACAAGCAGAAGACGCGCATCGATTTCGCCGCAACGCACAGCTTCCTCAGCGTGCGCCCGATGTGTCTTTCGAAAGTCCGCCTGCGCGGCCGGCAGCTCGTGTATTTTTCCGGCGGACGCGAGGTGCCGATCCACCGCATCTTCAACCGCGTCATCTTTGACGAACTGTTGCGCAAGCCAGACTTCAAACCCGGCTTCAAGTTCACCGACAAGATCGAGGTGCAGTGGGCCGGCCACCCGAACTGGTATTTCCGCATCAGCAAACACTCGCTGCCGTTCCTGAAGAGCCCTTACGTCCCCGATTGCCATTTCGTTTCCGAATATTCCGGGGTGAAGGTGGGAGGGGGTTTACCCCCCGACGCTCAACTCGCGTTGCCCGGAGACCTCGAAAACTACGTCCTCAAGCCGCTCTATTCCTTCGCCGGTCTCGGCGTGGACATCACGCCGACGCGCGAAAAAATCGCCGCGCTTGAAAAGCCCGCCGAGTGGCTCCTGCAGCGCAAAGTCAGTTACGCGCCGATCCTGCAAACGCCCGACGGCCCCGCCAAAGCCGAGATCCGCCTCATCTTCGCCGGCGACGGCGAAGGCATGCCGAAACTCCTCAACAATCTCGTCCGCCTCACGAAAGGCGCGATGCACGGCGTGGATTTCAACAAAGGCAAGACCTGGGTCGGCGCGAGCTGCGCGTTTCACCCGGTGGTGTAGGCGGAACGCGACGACCTTCGGGTAGGGGCCGTTGCCCTCAACGGTCCTCCAATGCGCGAGGGTAAGCTCGCATGCGAAGGGCTTGGGGGCAAGCGCCCTACCGCATGCCAACGCCGGAAACTTTTTTCGTGCGCCGCGCGCGCGATTCGCCGACAACTCTCCGTCCATGCCGGCCAAGCCATTCATCTTCATCTGCGGAGCGGACGATTTTCTCGTCGGCCGAGTGGGGAAGGAGCGTTTCGACGCGCTCGCGAGCGAGGCGGGCGCCGATGACTTCGCCCGCGAGGTGGTCAGCGGTTTCGCCAACAACGTCGATGAGGTCGAAACCGCCGTGAACCGCTTCCGCGATGCCGTGCAGACCGTCCCGATGTTCGGCGGCAAACGCGTTGTGTGGTTCAAGGACGTCAACTTTCTCGCCGACTCCGTCACCGGCCGCGCTGAGGGCACGCTCAAGCAGGTCGAGGCGTTGCAGGAATTGCTCGGCACGATCAATCCCGACGACGTCACCGTGGTCGTGACCGCTTCGCCGCTCGACCGCCGCCGCAGTTTCCCGAAGTGGGCTGAGTCGAAGGGCGATTATTCGTTCATCGGCGGCGACGGCGATAACGTCGAATCGCTCGTCGCGGTCGCGCTCGCCGAGGCGGAGTCGAACGGCGTGACGTTCGGCGACGGTGCCGTCGAAGTGCTGCTTGCGAAAGTCGGCGCCAATACGCGGCTCATCACCGAAGAAGTGCGCAAGCTCGCGAATTACGTGGGCGACAACGGCGTGATCGAGGACGTCAACGTCGTGGAGCTGACGCCCAACGTCGCCGAGGGCGATTTCTTCGAGGCGGCCGATCGATTCTTCGCGGGCGATTTGCGCGGCACGCTCGATGCGTTGCAACGACACTTCTTCGCCGGCGGTGACGCGCGGCCGGTCATTTCCTCACTGCAGAATCGCAATCGCATCCTCATCCAGGCGCGCGTGCTGATCGATGCGGGCGAGCTGCGTGCGCCCTCGGAAAAATTCGGTTTCGACAAGGCCGCATGGGCGCGCGCGCAGGAACACTACTCCGCGCACTTCGGGGGCGATGCGGAGAAGAGTTCGTTCAACCTCTTCACGCAAAACCAATGGTATGCCGGCAAGCTCGTCGCGGGCGCGAAGCTGCCGACCTTGCGCCGCCTGATCGACAACCAGCAGGAATTCCTCCGCGCCTTCGAGGAAATCATCCAGCGCCCGCACGACCAGGAAACCGTCCTGCGCGAGATGGCCGTGCGTTGCCTGACGACGTGAGGGGAGGGCGCGGGTTCAGGGTTCGCGCGCCGAGCACCCGCGCCCGGAGGTCGCGGGCCACCTTCCAAGCGAGCCGGTTCGGACGCAAACACTCCACCCCGTTTCGCTTCAGCACACGCAACCGCTCATTGCCTGCCGTTCGCCATTCCCATTTTCTCTGCCGCCATGCCCGATCTGAATTCCCTCCTCGTGTTCATCACCGCGGGCTTGCTGCTTAATCTCACGCCTGGGCCCGATGTGCTCTACATCGTCGGCCGCAGTCTGAGTCAGGGCCGCGCCGCAGGTGTCGTCTCCGCGCTCGGCATCAGTGCGGGCTGTCTCTTTCACATCCTCGCGGCGACTTGCGGACTCTCGGCGCTCATGCTCACGGTGCCGCTCGCCTATGACGTCGTGCGTTACGCGGGCGCAGCCTATCTCGTCTGGCTCGGCGTCAAGGCGCTGCGGAGCAAGTCCGAGGCCTTGCAGGTGCGCGCGATGGAGCGCACGCCGCTCGCCGCGATTTTCCGGCAGGGCGTGATCACCAATGTGCTCAATCCAAAGGTCGCGCTGTTCTTCCTGGCGTTTCTCCCGCAGTTCGCGGACCCGGCGCGCGGCCAGCTTTGGGCGCAGATTTTGTTTCTCGGTGTCGTGTTTACGATCAACGGCACACTCGTGTGCCTCGGCTATGTGCTCGTGGCGGCGAAGCTCGGCGATTGGTTGAAGTCGCGCTACGACATCTCGACCTGGCTCAATCGCCTCACGGGCGGCTTGTTCATCGCGCTCGGCGTGCGGCTGGCGCTGCTGGAGCGGCGGTGAAGTGAGGTAGCCCACGATCTCCGGGCGTGGGTGATGGATTGAGCGCGAGTTCCCGCGCCCGGAGGTCGCGGGCTACCTTGCGCCGACCGCGTGTGACCCGTTTTCCGCTGGCAACACCCGCGCCGTCGCGTAACCGTTCCGCGCGTCATGTCCTCCGAATCCGCCGCACCCGAACTTCTCCCCAACGTGCTCGCCGAGCGCTACGCATCGCCGGCGATGAAGGAGATTTGGTCGGCGCACGGCCGCATCCTGCTCGAGCGCGATTTCTGGATCGCGGTGATGAAGGCGCAGCGCGACCTCGGCGTGCCGATCCCGCAGGAAGCGATCCGCGACTACGAGCGCGTGCGCACGGACGTGAACCTCCCGCGCATCAAGGATCGCGAACGCACCACGCTCCACGACGTCAAATCGCGCATCGAGGAATTTTCCGAGCTGGCGAAACGGCAGTTCATCCACCTTGGCCTGACCAGTCGCGACCTGACGGAAAACGTCGAGCAACTTCAGGTGGCACGCGCGCTCGAACTCGTTCGTTTCAAGACCGTCGCCGCGCTCGCCGGGCTCGCCAAGCGCGCCGGCGAATACCGCGACGTGATGATCACCGGCCGCACGCACAACGTGCCCGCGCAGCCGACGACCCTCGGCAAACGCCTTGCGATGTTCGGCCAGGAACTGCTCATCGCGCAAACGCGCCTCGACGAACTCATCGCGCGCTATCCGGTGCGTGGCCTGAAGGGCGCGGTCGGCACGCAGCTTGACCAGCTCACGCTGCTTGGCGGTGACGCCGAGAAGGTCGATAAACTCGAGGCGCGTATCGTAAAGCATCTCGGCTTCAAGGCGTCATTCAGCGCGGTCGGGCAAGTTTATCCGCGCACGCTCGATTTCGACGTGGTCAGCGCACTCTTTCAGATTGGCGCGTCCGCCGCGAGTTGCGCCACGACGCTGCGGCTCATGGCCGGCGCGGGTTTGCTCACGGAAGGTTTTCAAGCCGGCCAGGTCGGCTCGTCCGCCATGCCGCACAAGGTCAACGCGCGAAACTGCGAGCGCGTCTGCGGCTTCGCGACGATCCTCAACGGCTACGTGGCGATGACCGCGGGCCTCGCCGGGCACCAGTGGA
This sequence comes from Opitutus sp., assembly GCA_013821985.1. Taxonomy (GTDB): domain Bacteria; phylum Verrucomicrobiota; class Verrucomicrobiia; order Opitutales; family Opitutaceae; genus Didemnitutus. The sequence goes on along the minus strand of PNJQ01000006.1, from coordinate 67,939 downwards.
ACGAGGGCGATGTCTCCTGCTCGGTCGTGCGCCGCGTGGCGTTGCCCGACGCGTTCTTTGCGCTCGATGGCCTGCTCGAAACTTACCTGACGATTTTGCGGCAGATGGAGATTTTCCCCGCGGCCATCGCGGCCGAGAACGAGCGCAACCTGCCGTTCCTCGCCACGACGACGATCCTGATGGAAGCCGTGAAGCTCGGCGCCGGACGCGAGACCGCCCACGAAGCCATTAAGGAACACGCGCTCGCGGCGGCGAAGGCGCTGCGCTCCGGCGGCAATGCCGACCTCCTCGCGTTGCTCGCGGGCGACAAACGCATCGGCCTGTCGCAGAAGAAACTCCGCGAAGTGCTCGCGCAGAACAGCCGCTTCGTCGGCGCCGCGCCGCACCAGGTGGACGAGTTCGTCGCCACCGTGCAGCCGCTCGCCAAGAAGACGAAAGGCGCCGCCGACTACGCGCCCGGCAAGTTGCTGTGAAGTAGGGTGCCGTGAGGTAGGGCGGATTATCCTTAATCCGCCGCACCCAGTCCCGCGCCGTGGAGTTCGTTTGTGGGTGGGCGTCGGCGTCCCCGACGACGCCACGAAATTACGCAGCGTTTTCGGCCGTCGATTCTGCGTGAGTCTATAACGTCTCGCGCACCGAGCGTCGCCGCCGGGACGGCGGCGACCACCTCGGAGCCCCCAGGTGTTGCTTTCCTGCCCTGTAGGGCCGGCGCTCGTCGCCGGGCCTTGAACGCATTCGAAGCAAGCGGCCGGGCGACAAGCGCTGGCCTTAGGACAATCGCATTTGTCGAACCGCGCTCGTCAAATCACGTTCGACGGCGTCACGTTCGCTGGTTTCCAGTTCGTCCGTTTCGCCTGGTCGGTTCATGCCGCGCCGCACCGGAGTTTCCCCGGGGTTTTTACCATTTCCCGCCCGGCGGGGAGAATTGGTTTGCCAGTCCCGGAGGCCGGACCTTTTTTGGACCCTCTTTCCCTTTCTTTAGCAGCTTTAACCACCACACCTTATGGCAGCAGAACTCGCAGGAAACTGTCTCATCGGCCAATCCGGCGCCCCCACCACCGTCGTCAACGCCAGCGTGGCCGGCATCGTGACCGAGGCGCTCAACCACGAAGTGATCGAGGAAGTCTATGGCTCCCTCAATGGCGTGCACGGCCTCCTCAACGAAGACCTGGTCGATCTCGCCGCCGAGTCGCAGCAGACGATCCGCGGCCTGCGTTCCACTCCCGGTGCCGCCCTCGGCAGCTGCCGCACCAAGCTGAAGAAACCGCAGGACGTCGAACGCGCCCTCGAAGTGCTCAAAGCGCACAACATCCGTTACTATTTCCACATCGGCGATGCCGATTCCCAGGACACGGCCGCCAAGATCGCCGAACTCGCCAAGGCCCAAGCCTACGAGCTCCGCGTCATCGGCATTCCGAAGGGCATCGACAACGACCTGCCGGTCACCGACCACTGCCCGGGCTACGGCAGCGCCGCCAAATACATCGCCACCACGGTGCGCGAACTGGCCGTCGATGCCGAAGCGACCTCGCAGAACGACATCGTCACGATCGTCGAAGTGATGGGCCGCAACACCGGCTGGCTCGCCGCCGCCGCCACGCTTTCCAAGCGCCGCGATCACCCGAACGATCCGCCGCACCTCGTCTATTTGCCCGAAGTCGCGTTCGACGCGGCGAAGTTCGCCGATGACGTCCGCCGCATCCTCAAGCGCGAGAAGCACTGCGTTGTCGTCGTGGGCGAAGGCCTCGTCGATAAGGACGGCAACTACATCGCGGTCGAGTCCGGCGACGCTGGCAGTGCCGCGCAGTTCGGCGGCGTGGGCGATCATCTTCGCGAAGTGGTCGAGACGCAGGTCGGCGCCAAGGTCCGCGTCGCCCGACTGGGCGTGGCGCAGCGCGCCGCCGCCCACCTCACCTCGAAGACCGATTCCGACGAGGCGTTCCTCGCCGGCCAGGCCGCGGTCAAGGCCGCCATCAACGGCGAGTCCGAAAAGATGGTCACGTTGCTCCGCGGCGACGGCGATCACTACACCTGCGAGACGGGCCTCGCCGGCTTCGCCGACATCATCGGCAACGTGAAGAAGCTCCCCCGCGAATGGATCAACGAGGACGGCGTCAGCATGAACTTCCAGTTCTACCGTTACGCCACGCCGTTGATCCAAGGCGAAGTCACGGTGCCGTTCGACAACGGCGTGCCCTCCTTCGTCCGTCTCCACGGCGAGATGGTGGACAAGAGCCTCCCGGGCTACGAAGCCTGAGCGGGAATTCAGTTTCGAAAACCAGAGCCGGTCGCGCGACCGGCTCTTTTGTTATTCGCGGACCGGCGACCGGCGCGCTTCGTCCGACGAGCCGAGCCGGCCGGTCGGCCGCCGGGCGCGATTTAACCCGCCGGCGCGGTTTCAACCGCCCCGGGTTCAAGCACACCGCGGGCACGCGGGAAAAGCCGCACGGCCTCGACGATCATCCAAACCTCGAGCGCCATCGTCGCGAGCGCAATGCCGACGAGCGTCCACTTGCCTTCGCTGATCCAACTCGGGTTGTCCGCTCCGCCGATGAACGTCTGCCACACCATTGCCCACATCGGCATCACCAGCATGAAGATCATCGGCGGAATCAGGAACCAGACCGGCTTCCGCCGCCGCCAGAGATAAAACGTGATGACGAGAAACGACAGGCCGCCGAGCAATTGGTTCGTCGCGCCGAAGAGCGGCCAGAGAATGAGCCCGCCTTGTCCGGCGTTGGCCATCGACCAATCGCGACCCGGCGGCGGCACGGCCGCCAGCACCGCGGCGAGCAGCACCGCAAAAATCGTCGCGCCATGTTTGTTGCGCAACAGCGCCGCCGGAGCCGAGAGCGTCGGCGCCGCTTCGCCGATCGCGCGGGCGAGTTCCTGCACGATGTAACGCTGGAGACGGCACGCCGTATCGAGCGTGGTGCCCGCAAACGAAGCGACGAGCACCCCCATCAGCGCCACGGCGATCTCCGGCGGCACGTGAATCGTCTTCAAGAAATTGGCCGAGCCATCGACGAACGCCGCGACGAGCGGACCGAGCCGCGATGACCATTCCGCGTAGCGCGAGAGCCACGCCGCCTCGCCCGTCAACACGGTGCCGTTGGCGCCCGCGACGCCGAGGCCGAGCCCCGCGGCGCACGCGAGAATCACCAACACCGCGAGAAAGCCCTCGGTCAGCATGCCGCCATAAGCGACGAACCGCGCGTCGGGTTCGCGCTCGAGTTGCTTGCTACTCGTGCCGCTGCTCACGAGACAGTGGAACCCGCTGATCGCTCCGCACGCGACGGTGATGAACAGGAACGGGAAAATCAGCGGCGCGCCCTTGGGGCTCCAGTTCACCATCGGCGCCGCGAGTTCGAGCGCGGGGCGGGTGCCGTCGGGCAACACCGCGCCGCCGGAAAACGCCGCTGCGGCCAAGCCGACCACGATCAAGCCGAGCGCGCTGATCAATTGGAGGGAGTTGATGTAGTCGCGCGGTTGCAGCAGCGCCCACACGGGAAGGACGGACGCCGCGTAGGAATAGATCAACAAGAGCACGACCCAGGTCCACGACGACCAGCCCGCCATCGTGAGATTGATCGCATGCAGCAGGCCGACGTCGCCGTAAATGACCGTCAGATACATCGTGGCCAGCGCGAGCAGCGACGGCCACAGCAGCGAGACTCCGCGCCGGTAGAGCGCCCAACCGATCAGCAGCGCGATCGGAATCTGGATCGTGCAAGGAAAGATCGCCGCCGGGTATTGGCGAAACACGGAGGCAATCACCAAGCCGAAGATCGTGAGCACGATCGTCAGCGCCATGAACAGCACGAGGAGGAACAGGAGCCGCACGCGCGGATTGAGGAGACGGCCGGCGATGTCGCCGACCGTCTGGCCGTTGTTGCGCAGGCTCACCACGAGCGCCCCGAAATCGTGCACCGCGCCGATGAAGATCGAGCCGAACAGCACCCAGAGCAGCGCCGGCAGCCAGCCCCACATGATCGCGATGGCCGGTCCGACGATCGGTCCGGTGCCGGCGATGGACGTGAAGTGATGGCCGAAGACGACCGCTTTCGGTGTCGGCACGAAGTCCGCGCCGTCGTTCAGCCGCGTGGCGGGACATACCGCACTGGCGGAGAGATTGAATATTTTGGAACCGAGCCAGCGGCCATAAGTATGGTAGGCGGCAATAAAGCCGATTCCGGAAAGCAACGCGATCAGCAGCGTTTCCATGGGGTAGGGTCGCGGTAACTTACACGCGCGGTCCCTTCACGCTAGGAAAAACAAGGTGAGTCGAGACAACGCGCCCATGCCTCACACTTCGACGCGCACGAGCAACGCCACCGGAAATTCATGAAACAACTGCGCGGCACCGACGTCTTCGCTCAGCCACGCCTGCGTCAGCCAGTTTTGCCAGCGTCCGGGCGGGAGCTGCAGGTGCGTGTCGCCCCAGTCGCCGCCGAGCGTGAGCGTGAAGCGAGGGACCGCGGTGATGAGATTCTCGCCGCGCTGGAACGCGAACAGGTGGCTCGTCTGCGCTCCTTGCGCAACGAGTGGCCGATAACGCGCGGTGCGGCCGAAAAAATCCGGACGCTCGCGGCGGAGCTGCAGCGTGCGCGCGATGAGCCAAAGTTTGGGCAAGCCGGCGTCGCTCTGCTCCATTACCTGTTGGACCGCCAATCGTGGACAGCGCGCAAGCAAATCACCGCGTTGCGCATAGTTCACGGGACGGCGGTTATCCGGATCGACGAGACTGAGGTCCCAGAGCTCGGTGCCCTGATAAAAATCCGGCACGCCCGGCGCCGTCAGCTTGATCAGGGCTTGGCCGAGACTGTTGATCCGTCCGGCGGGAAGCAGCGGCGCGACAAACCCCTCGAAATGGCGGAGGAAATCCGGGGACGCGTAGATTCCGGCGATGAACTCCCGAATCGCTTCCTCGTAGCCTGGGTTCGGTTCGTGCCACGAGGTGCGGATCTTCGCCTCGCGACAAGCCTTCTGCATGTAAGCCCAGCAACGCTCCTCCGCTATCGGCCACGCGCCGATCATCGTCTGATAGAGTAAATACTCCGCGTGCCGGTCGGGCGTGCGTCCTTTCCAAGCGGACGTGGTGAGCTGCGACCATTCGTGCAACGCGGCGCTCCAGCGGTCAGGCACCTCCGTGAGAAGCGAGATGCGGGTGCGGACGTCTTCGCCGCGCTTGTTGTCGTGGGTCGCGGTCGCGAGCAGATTGTCCGGCCAGCGCTCGGCGATGTGGTGGCAGAATTCGTGAAATTTTTCCGACGCGATGCCGATGGACGACGGCTTGGCGCCGACCTCGTTGCCCGACACGAGCCGGTCATAGACGTAGAACGTCGTGTCCTCTATGCCCTTCGCGGCCACCGCCGGACTGAGCTGTTGCCAGCGGAGGATCCAATCTAGTTCTGCCGCGTCCGGCGACGGCGCGAGGAGAATGGCTTCGAGAAAATCAAACACCGCGGGCGCGACGTCGGACGCGATCATCCGGGCGGCAGCAAGTGCCTCGGAGATGAGCTGCCGGTCCTCGGTGCGGATCGCGGCCGCGGTGCGATACGAGCGATAAACCGGCAGCGCGGTTGTCAGGCGAGCGATGGCTTCGCGGAGTTGGCGTGGACTCAAGTCGCGGTGCCGCCAGTCGCGTTGCGCGAGTTGCAGCGCCCGGGTGGTCAGGCGCTGGAGATCCGCCCCGAAATTCCGGTCGGCGACGAGCCGCTGCTTTTCCCGGGCAATGACGGGGAAGTTGATCGATTGCTTCGTGAAGTCGGCGTAGGCGGCGGAGAGCGCGTCGATGCTCTGCCCCTCCATCCAGAGCCGGTTCACGTGACTGAGAAAATCGTAGCCGACCGTGCCCTCGACCGGCCAGTCGCCGCGCAGCGCTTCGTCGTCATCGAGGATCTTTTCCACGTAGATGCGCGCGCCCGGCGCGAGGGCGCGAAGCCTTTCGAGGTAACCGAACGGATCGGCCAGGCCATCGGGATGATCGATGCGCAAACCGTCGATTTCGCCGGCTTCAATCATCCGGCGGATGCGCGCATGCGTGGCGGCGAAGACCTCATCGATTTCCTGCCGGACGCCGACCAGTCGCCCGACGTCGAAGAAGCGCCGGTAATTCGTCAGTTCGCCTTCGAGTTTCCAATGATGCAGCCGGTAGTGCTGCTGCTCGAGCAGCGCGTGCAGCCGCGCGGGGTCGGCGTTGAGCGCCGCGAGTTCCGTCTCGAGGGCCGCGTCCGATTTGTAGGAGCCTGCTTGCAGGCGATTCGGAACGCTCGCCGACGCTGGAACATTCGTGGTCGCCTGCGAGCAGGCTCCTACCGAAGCCGGCGTGAGCGGCCACGAGTGCTCGAAATACGTGAGACGCGGCGCGCCGCTTTTCACGACGACCTGCAGCTCGCCTGCCTTCAGTGCCTCGCCATAGCGGCGACCGAGCGGACACAGGTGGACGAGCCAACCCCCGTCCTCCGGGCGCGGTGTGATGTCGAAGAATGGCGCGTAGCGGCTTGCGGGGCCGTGCCTGAGCACGTCGTCCCACCACGAATTTTCCGGCACGGCGGCCATGTGATTGGGCACGATGTCGAGCAGGATGCCCAGGCCATGCGCACGCACGACGCGCACGAACTCCGCCCACGCCGCTTCGCCGCCGAGTTGGTCGGAGATCTGCGTCGGGTCGGTGACGTCATAGCCGTGCGTGCTGCCCGGGGCAGATTGCAGCACGGGCGAAAGATAGACGTGGCTGATGCCGAGCTCCGCGAGGTAGGGGACGACACGCGCCGCCGCCGCGAGCGGAAAGTCCGCCGTGAGCTGCAGCCGGTAGGTCGCGATCCAGTCGGCGCGACTCATGACAGAGGTTGAGCCGCCGCTGGTCGGCGCGCCGCAAGGATGCTCGCCGCGGCCCGGCCACGAGGGCGGGCCCGACGACCGCTCGGAAACGCCTTCCGCTCATCGCTCATGACCGAGCACGACAAAGGATCGGCCGGCGAGCGTCAGTTTCGGAGCCGCGAGCGGTTCGCCCTCCTCCGGCAGTTCGGGGCGCGCCGTGTCGAAGCAGACGCGCCACGCGCGCTCCAGGAATTCTTCCGCGAGGGCAAACTCCACCGGTTCGGCGTGCGCGTTGAGCAGCAGGAAAAAGTCGTGGTCGGTCACCTGCCGACCCTCGCGGTCGCGAATGAGCGTGGCGCGGCCGGCGAGATACATGCCGATGGTGCGCATCCACCCGCCGTTGTCCCAATCTGCCTCGCCCATGCGCTGCCCATCCGCGCGATACCACCGGACCGGCTCGGTGACCGGCGAAGCTCCGGCGCGTTCGTGGAAGCTGCGGCGGCGGAAGTTCGGATGGGCCCGGCGGAAGCGGGCGACACGGGAGGCGAATTCGAGAAACCCCTGCTCACGCTCGCCGAGATCCCAATGCAACCAAGTGAGTTCGTTGTCCTGACAATACGTGTTGTTGTTGCCGTTTTTCGAGCGGCTCAGCTCGTCGCCGCCGTAAATCATCGGCACGCCTTGCGCGAGAAGCAGCGTGCACCAGAGGTTGCGCTTCTGCCGCTCGCGCAGCTCGACGATGGCGGGATCGCCGGTCGGACCTTCATGGCCATGGTTCCAGGAGTGGTTGTCGTCCGCGCCGTCGCGGTTGCCGTCGCCGTTCGCCTCGTTGTGCTTGTGGTCGTAGCTGACGAGATCCTGCAGCGAGAAACCATCGTGCGCGGTGACGAAGTTGATGCTGGCGGACGGGCGGCGGCCGGAACTCTGGTAGAGATCAGCGCTGCCGTTGAGGCGCGTGGCGACGTCGGAATGCAGGCCGAAGTCGCCCTTCCAGAACTTGCGCACGGTGTCGCGGTAGCGGCCGTTCCACTCGGTCCAACCGGGCGGGAAATTGCCAACCTGATAGCCGCCCGCGCCGAGGTCCCAGGGCTCGGCGATGAGCTTCACATGCGCGAGAGTGGGATCCTGATAGACGGTGTCGAAGAACGCACCGAGACGATCGACGTCGTGCAACTCGCGCGCGAGCGCGGAAGCGAGATCGAAGCGGAATCCATCGACGTGCATCTCCGTCACCCAATAACGCAGGCTGTCCATCAACAACCGCAGCGAGTGGGGATGCACCAGATTGAGCGTGTTGCCGCAACCGGTGTAATCCATGTAGTAACGCGGCTCGTTCGCCACACTCCGGTAGTAGGCGAGGTTGTCGATGCCTCGGAACGAAAGCGTCGGTCCGAGGTGGTTGCCTTCGGCGGTGTGGTTGTAAACGACATCGAGGATCACCTCGATGCCCGCGGCGTGCAGGCGCTGCACCATCGTCTTGAACTCGCGGACGACGCGCTCGGGGTGTTCGCGACTGGCGTAGCCGGGCTCGGGGGCGAAAAAATTCAGCGTGTTGTAGCCCCAGTAATTTCTCAGCCCGCGGTCGAGCAGGTGACGGTCGTGAATGAAGTGATGCACGGGCATCAACTCGATCGCGGTCACGCCCATTTTTTCGAGGTGACGGAGTATCGGATCGGATGCGACGGCCGCATAGGTGCCGCGGATGGCCTCGGGCACGTCGGGGTGCAACTGCGTGAGGCCGCGCACGTGGGCTTCGTAGATCGTCGTGTCGTGCCACGGATGATTCGGGCGCGTGTCGTTGCCCCAGTCGAAACTGCCATCGACGACCATGGCAAGCGGAGCGAACGGCGCGCTGTCGCGCGCATCGAACGAGAGGTCCGCGTCGGCGTGACCGATCGTGTAGCCGAAAAGTTCGTCGGCCCAACGCAGGTTGCGGCCGATGCCCTTGGCATAGGGATCAAGGAGGAGCTTGTGCGGATTGCAGCGCAGGCCGGCGCCCGGGTGGTAGGGACCGTGGATGCGGTAACCGTAGAGCTGGCCGGGACGCAGGCCCGCGACGTGGACGTGCCACACGCCATGCGTGTTCTCGGTCAGGCGAACGCGTTCGGCTTCGCGCTGGTCGCCGGCGCGGTCGAACAGGCACAGTTCCACCGCTTCGGCCGCTTCGGAAAAGAGCGCAAAATTCACGCCGTGTTCGTCCGGCGTCGCGCCCTGCGGATACGGTGAGCCTGCGCGGCGGGCGTTCTCCCGTCCGACCGACGAACTCGAAGCAACGGGCGCGGCGAGGGTGGCAGTCATGCGACGGACCTTTTTAGCAGCCGCGGACCCGGCCGGTCAGTGGGTCGGGACCTACTGCGGCGGGCGCGAGGCCTCCGATGGGGCTTCGTCGGTCGCCGAGCGCTCGCTGGCCGGGCCCAACCGGCGCGCGAGATTTAGGGCGGAGTTGACCAGGCCGACATGCGAGAACGCCTGCGGGTAATTGCCGAGCTGGCGCTGGAGGCGCGGCTCGTATTCCTCCGCGAGCAGGCCGAGCGGACTGCGGATCGCGAGGAGCTGGTTGAAGAGCTTCTCCGCCTCGGCTTTCCGTCCGAGCAGACAGTAGCAATCGACCAGCCAGAAAGAACACGGCAGAAACGTGCCTTCGCCCGGCGGCAGGCCATCGACGTAGGCGGATTCTTGTGGGTGGTAACGGCGGATGAGGCCGTTTTCCATCAGCTCGGTCGCGATGGCCTCGATCGTGCGCGTCACCCGGGCATCGTCGGCGGGCAGAAAACCCACGAGCGGGATTTGCAGCAGCGCCGCGTCGAGGGCATCGCTGCCGTAGAACTGCGTGAACACGCCGCGCGTCGCGTTGAAGCCTTTTTCGCACACGTCGGCGTGGATCACGTCGCGCAAGTTGCGCCACGCTACGACATCACCGGCGAGGCCGAACGCCTCGACGCTGCGAATCGCGCGGTCGAGCGCGACCCACGCCATGACCTTCGAGTGCGTGAAGTGCCGGCTCGGTCCGCGCATCTCCCAAATGCCGAGATCGGGCCGCATCCAGTTGGCGGCCACGTAATCGACGAGATGGCGTTCGAGGTGCCACGCCTGCTCATGCAACACGAGCCCGAGGCGACGCGCCTGGTGCATCGCGTCCATCACTTCGCCATAAACATCGAGCTGGAACTGATCGACGGCCGCGTTGCCCTTGCGCACGGGCCGGGCGCCTTCGTAGCCAGCGAGGTGTTTGATCTCTAGCTCGGGCAGCGAGCGCTCCCCGGCGGCGCCATACATGATTTGCAACTGCGCCGGATCACCCGCCACCGCACGCAACAGCCAGTTGATCCACGCCGCCGCTTCCTCGGTGTAGCCGGCCTCCATCAGCGAGTAGAGTGTCAGCGTCGCATCGCGCAGCCAGCAGTAGCGGTAGTCCCAGTTGCGCACGCCGCCGAGCGCCTCGGGCAATGACGTGGTCAGCGCCGCCACGATGCCACCCGTCGGAGCGAACGTCAGCGCTTTCAGCGTGATGAGCGAGCGCATCACGGCCTCGCGATGCGGACCGCGATACGTGCACTGGCGCGCCCACGCACGCCAGGAGCGCTCGGTGGAAGCGAGCAACTCGAGCGCGTCACCGAGTTGCGGAGTCGGCTCGTGCGAGGGATGCCACGCGAGGATGAGAATTTTTTGTTCCCCCGCGGTGACCGTGAAATCTGCGACGGTCGAAAGATTCTCACCCCGCGTCGGCACATCCGTCACGAGCGACACCGCGTTGGGCCCCGCGATCGCGCGCAGCACGCCGTCAATCCGCTGCACCCAGGGCACGGAGAGTCCGTTGTCGAAGCGCACGACGAGTTTCATCACGCACGTGACCGTGCCGCGGCGGCCTTCAACGATCCGGATGATCTGACGGTGACTCGCGTTGACCGGCATGCAATCGATCACGGCCATCGTGCCGTCGGCGGTTTCAAAAACGGTTTCGAGCACGAGGGAGTCGGCGCGGTATTTTTGCTCCGCGTGCCATTCGCCTGCAGCCGGTTGAATCAGCCAGCGCCCGTTCGACTCGCTGCCCAGCAAAGCCGCGAAGCACGCATCCGCATCAAACCGCGGCCAGCACAGCCAGTCGATCGAGCCGTCGCGCCCCACCAACGCTCCCGCATGCATGTCGCCGATAAAGCCGTAATCCTCGATGTTCATCCGCTGCGTCCTGCACAGACAGGGACCAATCGCTCAGGTGCGTCATCCGACAGGGGTAGTGGGAATTCCCCGGATTGCCCCTCTACTCCGTTGAAAGTAAGCAGCTCACCTCAAATTGCTTACCGTTCAGCGCATGGGTCTGTGCAGAAAGTAAGTAACCACACACTTAGTCTCCGCGTCTTTCGCCTAACCTATGAAAATCCCCGTCCGTTTCTTCTTCGCCGCTGCGGCCCTTGCCGTGGCGTTTCCCGTCCTCGCACTCGCGCAACACGGTTCCGGACCAGAAATGAAACCACTGCCCGTGGCCGAAACAGCCCCCGCCGTCTCGTTCGCCGATGGCGTGAAAACCGACCCCGCGCTCGTCGCCTTCTTCGGCGATTTCGCCGAAGCGCTGCGCACGCACGACGGCAAACCCTTCGTGCCGCGCCTGGCAGAAAACTACCACATTGATGGCTTTGAGGCCGCGGACATGAAAGCCGCGTTCGTGAAAGCGATGACGATGATCAACCCGCCGGAAGAGATCATCATCACCGCGATTGAGCCGCAGGCGGACAAAACGCTGCTGGTCAAAACCGGTTTCAAGTTCGCCAAGCGCACTGCCAAACGCGAGTTCACGCTTTCGGCGGACCACAAACTCATCACGACCTCGCTGATCGCGATGCGTCGCGTCACCAGCGAACAGCCGGCGCGCGGACATTGAGCTCCGAATCCGCTTCTCCGCCATGAACTCCCCCGCCTCCGGCGCCATCGTTGAACTCGCCGCCGTCACCAAAGCCTACGCCCTGCGCGGTGGCTCGGAATTCCAAGCCCTCCGCGGCATCTCGCTCCGCATCCCCGCGGGCGAGCACGTCGCCATCCTCGGCAAGTCCGGCAGCGGCAAATCCACCTTGCTCAATCTCGTCGCCGGTCTCGATCGCGCCTCCACCGGCACGGTGACGGTCGCTGGCTCTGACCTCGGCCGCTTGAGCGAAAACGAACTCGCGCGCTGGCGCGGCCGCCACCTCGGCGTCGTGTTCCAGTTTTTCCAACTGCTGCCGACGCTGACGGTCGAGGAGAACATTCTCCTCGCGATGGACTTCGTGAACAAAATCCCCGCGCCCCAGCGCCGCGCCCGCGCCGCCGAACTCCTGCGCCTCGTCGGTCTCAGCGATCAGGCGGTGAAGCTCCCCTCGACGCTCTCCGGCGGCCAGCAACAGCGCGCCGCCATCGCCCGCTCGCTCGCCAATGATCCGCCGATCGTCCTCGCCGACGAACCCACCGGCAACCTCGACACCGAAACCGCGGCCGCCGTCGACGCGCTCTTCCACGCGCTGGTGCGGGAGGGCAAGACGCTCATCGTCGTCACGCACGATTCCGCAATGGCGAAGACCGCCCACCGCATCATCCAGCTCAAGGACGGCCTCGTGCTCTCCGACGCGCGCCACAACTCCGCCGCAGCATGAGCACGCCGTTCCGCAAAGTTCTCGGCGATCTGCGGCAACACGCCGTGCAGGTCGCGCTCATCGCACTCGTGATCGTGATCGGGACCGCCGGCGTGGTCGGCGCACTCAATGCCCGCGCGATCCTCGAGCGCGAGATCGAACGCAGCTTCGCCGCGGCGCGCGCGCCCGACCTCGGCCTGCAGGTCGATCGCGTCGAACCCGCGCTGCTCGAAGTCGTGCGCACGCACGAGGACGTCGAGGACGCCGACGCGCGGCGCACGTGGATGACACGCTCGGCCGGCGGCAACGACGACTGGATCGGCACGCGCATGGTCATAGTGGCGGATCTCGCGCAGCAGCGCGTCGGCGTCGTGCACCTGCACGGCGATCGCTGGCCCGCCGCGGACAAGGGCGTGTTCATCGAGCAATCCTCCTGGGAGTTGCTCGGGTTGAAACTCGGTGAGTCGCTGCGCGTGCGCACGCCGGGCGGCGGCACCGTTTCGCTGCCGGTGCTCGGACTGGTGCACGACACCGCCGTCGCCCCCGGTTTTCAGGAGCGCATCGTCTACGCGTTCGTCACGCCGGCTGCGGCGCGCGAACTCGGGCAGGACGGCTCCGTCGACCAGATCACCGTGCTGATGAAAAACCGCGGCACGGGTCCCGCCCGCCTCGGTCGCGAGCTGAGTGAGATGCTGGCTGAGGAAGGAGTAACCGTGCGGCGAGTCGACTTGCTGCCGACCACGCATCCGCACGCCGCGCTGATGCAAACGATGCTGCGCGTGCTCGGCGTGCTCGCGGCGATGGCGTTCGTGTGCAGCGCCGCGCTCGCCGCCTACGTCGTTTCGCTCTGGATGAAGCGCGAGGTCCGCCAGATCGGCATCATGAAGACCATCGGCGCCACTTCCGGTCAGCTCGCGCTGCAATACCTCTCGCTCGTCGCCCCCATCGTGGTTGTGGCCGCGCTGCTCGCGCTGCCGGCGGGCGCGTTCTGCGGGGATTTCCTCCTCCGCTACAATCAGGTCAACCTGAACATCGACATCGCGGACTGGTCGACGCCACGCACGTTGCTGCTGATCGAGTTTGTGCTGTCGGTCGCGATCCCGCTCACCGCGATGAGCCTGCCGGTGATCCGCGCTGCACGCATGACCGCGCGCGAAGCGATCCAGGATCCGGGCATCACCGCCCAGAGTGCGGGGCGTTCCTCGCTCGCGCGGATCGTGCAGGTGCCGGGCAGCCGCCAATGGACGTTCGCGCTGCGAAATCTTTTCCGCCGTCCCTGGCGCCTCGCGCTCACGCTCACCGCGCTAACCGCGGGTGGCACGGTGCTGCTGGCCGCGAATTTCCATTTCGCGAGCCTGATGAGCGTGGTCGACCGCGCGCTCAACGCGCAAACCCACGACATCCAGGTCTCCTTCCGTCGGCCGATCGAGATCGCGCGCCTCAACGCGCTCGTCGCCGCGGTTGCGGACGTGCAGCGCGCCGAGGCGTGGCAGCGCTCGATGGTGCGCTTCGGGAGCAACTTGACCCTGGCCGGCGCACCGGCGACCGCGCGGACGTTGTTCACGGCTTACCCCGCCGACACCCAGTTCCGCACGCTGCCGCTGAAATCCGGCCGCTGGCCGGAGCCGCAGGAGACTGACGCGATCGTGATCAACCGCCCCGCGAAGGAAGCGATCGGCGCACAGGTGGGCGACGTCATCAGCGTGGAACTCGACAACCGCCCCGCGCGGCAACTGCGCCTCGTCGGTGAGTTCGAGGAGTTCGGCGGTCCTGGATTCTACGCGAACCAACTCACGTTCGAAGCGCTGGCCGGGCCGCGGGAGCGCACCAGTTTTCTGCTCGTGCAGGCCACTCCGGGGCGCACCAACGCCCTCGCCACCGCGCTCGACCTCGCGTTTATCGCCGCGAACGCCGATGCCGCGGCCATCGATCGCCGGTCTGATCGCCGCGAGGTGATGGAGGAGCATTTCCTCGGCGTGGTGGGAATCTGTAATCTCGTCGCCATTGCCGCCGCGGCGCTGGGCGCGATTTGCCTCGCCGCTTTCGGCAGCCTCAACGTCCTCGAACGCGTGCGCGAGATCGGCGTAATCCGCACGCTCGGCGCGACGCCCGGCAAGGTCACGGCCTTATTCGTGGCCGAGAGCGGCGCCGTCGCGCTCGCCAGCGCGTTGCTCGCCGTCGTGGCCGGCTCGGCGCTGACGGTCGCGCTGAACTACCTCGTCGAGACGAAGGCGTTTCGCGTCACGATTCCGCTCGTGATCGACGCCGGGACGCTCGGGGTGCTCTTCAGCGGCTTGCTCCTCGTGCTCGTCGGCGTGTGGCTGCCGGTGGCGCGGCTCGTCCGCGGGTCGGTGCGCGATGCGCTCAGTTACGAATAAGGCCGCGCCGGTTCCCATTTGCCAAGAGTCGCGCCCGCGTGGCAGCTTGGGCGCGATGGGCCGACCCAAACTGATCGACGACGAACAACTGCTCGCCATTGCGCGGCAGGTGTTCCGCGACGTCGGGCCCACGGCGAAGACGAGCGATGTCGCGAAAGCCGCGGGCCTGTCCGAGGCGGCGATCTTCAAGCGCTTCAAGACGAAAGACGCGCTCTTCTTCGCCGCGTTCAGTCAGCATTCGCCGATCCTCGGCAAACTCGCGGAAATCGACGCGACCCAGCACACGCCGCGCACGTATCTCGCCGCGTTCGGCGCGCGGGCGAAGGAGCATTACCGGCAGGTGCTGCCCACCATCCTCACGATCGCCGCGCACCCCAAGCAGGATTATGGCGAGGGTCTGCTGCGCGAGATCCATAAGCACAATCGCGCCGGAGAGATGTCGGCGTTGCTCGTCATGCGTCTGCGCGAATGGCACGAGCGCGGCGCGGTCGGACCCCGCAACGTGACGCACTTCGCGCACATTTTTCTCCAGGCGATCCACACCAAGGCGTTGATCGAAGTGCTCTCCGGCAACGATCAATCGCCCGCGCAACCGGAGGACATGCAGACCTTCGTGGACGTGCTCTGGCACGGCCTCAAGCCGCCGGGCTCTCCCGCGCAATAGCACGGCACTCGCCCCGGCGCCGCTGGTCAGAAGGCCCGTGCAGGCGAGGTTTCCATTCCGGCGTGTCGCCCCGGCCACGGCGTTTTTCGCGGGGCTGATTCTTCTCGGCGGATGCACGACACTTCGGCCTGCACGGGAGAGCGCGAGTCCCCCGGCCGCCCAACCCGTAACGTGGCGACAGGTGTCGCTCGGGCTCTGCGAGGACTATCCGGAGGAATCGCGTTCCTTGACCAAGGCACGCGCCGATCTCGCGGCGGCGCGAGCCGCGGGCGCCACGGTGCTGCGCATCGCGTTCGGCTGGGACGCGATGGAGCCCGAGCGCGGCAAGTTCGATTGGAATTTCTGGGATGAGTTTGTGGCAATGGCGACGGACGAGTTCGGCCTGCGGCTGATCCCGTATGTTTGCTACACGCCGCGTTGGGCCGCGAGCGATGCGGGGGAGGATTTCTGGCGCTCTCCACCGCACGATCCGGAAGACTTTGCGCGCTTCGTCACCGCGCTGGTCGGGCGCTACCGCGATGCGATCGCGTCGTGGGAGTTGTGGAACGAGCCGGACAACAAAGCGTATTGGCTCGGCACGCCCGCGCAATTTGCGGAACTCGTCCGCGCCGGCAGCCGCGCGGTGCGGGCCACAGATCCGCGCGACGTGGTCGTGCTCGGCGGCATCGCGGGCGAAACGGATTTTCTCGCCCAGTTGTTCGAACAGGAGCGCATCGCGCCCGCGGTCGATGTGGTGAATCTCCATTGCTACTTCGAGACGTGGCATCCCGACCCGATCGAAGCGCTGCCTGACTACGTGGCGCGCGCGAAGGAAATTCTCCGCGAGTCTGGCGAAAATGAACCGCTCTGGATGGCGGAATTCGGCTACAGTTCCGTGAACGGCCGTGCCCGCGTATCGGAGGTCTATCGTGCGTGGTTCGAGGGCGAACACACCGACGAGGCCCAGGCCAACGCACTCGCGCGCAAGACCATGCTTTCTCTCGCGACTGGAGAGTTCGAATTGCTCGCGTGGTATCGGATCAATGATCTGTCCGCGACGCAGGAGGTCATCGGGGACGACAACAATCTGCACCTCGGCATCCGCGACGTGCGCGGTGCGCCGAAGCCGGCCTTCGTGACGCTCCGGCAATTGACATCGTGGTTCGCCCAGCCGCACGCGCGCGCCACGACCCACGTGAGCCATCCGCCCGTAAACGCGACGGTGAACGTCCACGCCTTTCAGTTGCGCGACGGGCGGTGTGTCGTGGCGGCGTGGCTCGGTCGCGCGGGTGCGCAACCGCCCGCGCAGCCGGTCGCGGACGAGCGCGAGGTTTCGGTGCGGATCGAACTGCCGGGCTTCAGCGCCCGGAAGGCGAGCTTCACCGATGCACTCGGCCAGCCGCTCGCGCCGGAGCGCGTTCGCTGGAGCGAGGTGGACGGCGCGATGGTGTTGCACGCGACGCTGATCAGTTCGGCGGTAATTTTCTGTGAGTTGAAAGCGGACGGAGAAAAAACCGCACGCACACTCGCTTTGCCCTAAGATCCGGTTTTCTTCCGCGTGACATGAGCATGGAAATCAAGGCCCGCGATCTTGTGGCGGCCGGCTGGCACGAAGGCCGTCGGATGGGCCCGGCCTTGCGCCGCGCGCGCGACCTTGAGAGCACGGGACTGTCGCGCGCCGACGTGCTCGCGCGGCTCGAGGCAGAATTTCCGAAACAGCTCGCCGTCATCCTGCCGCGTTACGAACCGGCGCCGCTCGCCGAAGCGATCGAAGCCGAGACGCCCGAGGAACACGCCAACGTCGCGCTCGCGCGCCAGAAGATGCACGAGATTCTGCACGTCCCGGTCGTGCAGCGCGGCGCCATCATGCCGGACGCGTGTCCGTCGGGCTCGGGCAAGGCTTACATTCCCGTCGGTGGCGCGATCGAGGTGGCGAACGCGATCATTCCGGGGGCGCATTCGTCGGATGTCTGCTGCTCGATGTTCGCCTCGTTTTTCCCGGCAAATCATCCCGTCGGCGAAATCATGGATCACTTGCAGAAAGTGACGCACTTCGGCCCCGGCGGTCGGCCGCGCGGCGAACTGGTGACTTCGCCCGTGATCGAGGAACCGGTGTGGGACAACCCGTTCCTCGCCGGGCTGCAGAGTCGCGCGCGCGATTTCCTCGCGACGCAGGGGGACGGCAACCATTTCGCCTACGTCGGCAAAATCCAATTCACCGAACCGCAACGCGCGGCGCTCGAATCCGTGGGCTATCAGGAGCTGTCGGACTGGATCGTGCGCCGCGACGGCAAGTTCAACGTCCTCGTGACGCATCACGGCTCGCGCGGGCTCGGCATGGATCTCTACAAGCGCGGGCAGGTCGCGGCGCGCAAGTGGTGCGACGAAAACGCGAAGGACATTCCCGACGCCGCGGCGTGGTTGCCGGCGGATTCGCCGGAAGGCGCGGCGTATTGGGCCGCGTTGCAATACATCAGCCGCTGGACGCGCGAGAATCACGCGCTCATCCACACCGCGCTGCTTCGCCGCCTCGGTCAGCGCGCACTCGTGCAGATCGGCAACGAGCACAATTTCGTCTGGAAACGCGGCGATCTTTACCTGCACGGCAAAGGCGCGACACCGGCGTGGAACGACGAGCAGGGCCGCCCGCTGCTCGGGCTCATCCCGCTCAACATGGCGCGCGAAATCCTCCTCGTGCTCGGGTCGGACAACCGCGAGTTCCTCTCGTTTTGTCCGCATGGCGCTGGGCGCAATCAGTCTCGCTCGGCGATGCTGCGGCCGTTCAAGGACGACGACGGCCTCATCGACCCGTTGCGCATCAAGCAAGTGCTCGCCGAATCCGCACCCGGCCTCGACGTGCGCTGGTATTGCGGCGCGCCGGATCTGTCGGAGTCGCCGCTCGGCTACAAAGACGCAACGAAGGTGAAGGCGCAGATCGACCGCTTCGGGCTCGCGCAGGTCGTGGGCGAGATTCAGCCGCAGGGTTCCATCATGGCCGGCGAAGGTCCGGAGCAACCGTGGGTGAAGGCGCGGCGCGAGAAAAAGGCGCGCCACAAGGAAGAGCGCCGCGAAGGCCGCGCGCAGACGAGCGAGTGAGGCGGAGCCGAGGCGCCCTTGCCCCGGAACGCGCGAACGCGTCGAGGGCGCCGCGTCTCCATCAACAGCATGGGCCGCTGCCCTCAACGGGCCTCGTATAGGGGCGTCGCTTGACGACGCCCGGGCGCGGTCGAGCCGTGCCCCTACCCGACGATTCGGTCCGCTTCGTCGCCGTTCACGCGAAATGTCCGATTCGGCTCAGCTCCCCGTTCGCTCGAGCATGCGCGTGAGGTGAACCTGTTCGGGGCCGACTTGCGCGAGCGTGAGCGCGCGGCGGAAATTTTCCGCGGCGGCGCGGTGGTCGCCGAGCCGCCAGTGCAGTTCTCCCTGCACGGCGTAGAGTAGGTAGTGGCCGTCGAGCCGGTCGCGCTGAGGAATCTTTGCCACGGCTTCGAGCCCGGCGCGCGGACCGTGCACGTGGGCGATCGCGACGGCGCGGTTGAGTTCGATGATCGGCGAGGACTTCAGGCGCGCGAGTTCGTCGTAATGCCGCAGGATGCCCGCCCAGTCGGTCGAAGCGTAATCGGGCGCCAAGCAGTGGATCGCCGCGATGCCGGCCTGCAGGTGATACTCGGTGATCTCCGTGCCCTGCGCGGCAGAGGCGAGGTGCTTGAGCCCGGCGTCGATCAGCGGCGGGCTCCACTTGGTGCGATCCTGACCGTCGAGCCGAAGGAGATCGCCGTGTTCGCCGAGGCGCGCCGGGAACCGCGCGGCGGTGAGCAGCATCAGCGCGAGCAACGCGTGCGCGCGCGGCGTGTTGCCCGCGGGGTGCGCGACGAGGAGCTGCAGCAGGCGCACGGCTTCTAAGCACAATTCGACGCGCACGAGCCGGTCGCCAGCCGAAGCCTTGTAGCCTTCGTTGAACAACAGGTAGAGCGTCGCGAGCACGCCGTCGAGACGCGCGGCGAGTTCGGCGCCTTCGGGGATTTCGAACCGGATGCCGGCGTCGCGGATCCGCTGCTTGGTGCGCGTGAGTTGTTTGTCGATCGCGGCATCGCTGCTGAAAAACGCGCGCGCGATTTCCGCGGTGCTGAAACCGCAGAGCACTTTCAATGCGAGGACGACCTGCGCGTCGGTCGCGATCTCCGGATGGCAGCAGCCGAACATCAGGCGCAGCGCGTCGTCGTGGATTTCGTGCTCGTCGGCGCGGGTATCGGGACGCAGCTGCTCGAAATGCGTGATGATGCCCTGTTCCTTCCCGCCGGCCATGCGGCGGTGGCGCATCGTGTCGCGCGCGAGATTCATCGCCACGCGCGTGATCCACGCGGACGGATTCGCGGGCACGCCGCCCATCGACCACGAATGCAGCGCGCGCATCATCGCCTCCTGCGTCACGTCTTCGGCCAGGGAAATGTTTTCGACGCCGAGGATGCGGATGAGCGCGCCATGCAGACGGCCGGTTTCGTGGCGGAAGAAATGCTCGACCAATTGCGCCGGCTGCCGCGAAGGCGCGGGTGCGCCTTGCCGCGCGGTTGGCGCGTCGCCGGGGAGGTGGAAATTGGGCACGCCGGCAAACACAACGCCGTGACTCAGTGGCGTGAAACTTCGGCGCCCGCACCCTTCGTGGTGACGCCGAGATGGCAATCCGGCGTGAGCTGACGCACTTCGATTTTCATGCCGTATTCGAGCGCCGGATGGCTGCGCGCAATTTCGGTCGCTTCATCCCAGTCGCGCACCATCAGCCGCACGTAGCCGCCGATCGCCTCCTTCGCTTCCGGGAACGGTCCGTCCACTACGCGCGCGCCGGCGGGACCGGAGACGAGGCGCGTTTCCATTTCAAGCGGCTGACCCTCGGTGGCCCGGCCTTGCGCGAGCAGGCCTTCGAACCACGTGTTCCAACGCACGATGAGCTGCTGGCGCTCGTCCGGGCCGAGGTGCTGGAAAATCTCCGGGCCGGTGTTGCGGAAGAACAACAGGAAGGGTTGGGCGGACGAGGAAGGGGAATTCATGGGCGGGGAAGGGTGGAGTGGTTGCTTGATACGACGAGCGGAGCTCGGGCAAAAGGACAGAGTGCCATGGCCATCGGAGTTTTCCCCATGAGCGGAGTGTTCGTCGCCGCAGCCTTGCGGCACGCCGGCCCTTTGGCTGAATCTTGCTCACCCCTGTCCAAATCGGACCTGTCCATTCGTTCGCTTGTTCAACGCCCCGCCTCGGCCGGCGCTCCACGCTTTCCATGAACCACGCTCCTGAAACAAATCCGCCGCGCTCCAGAGCGCGGATCGCCGCGACGATCGCTCGCGTTCTCCTCGGCCTCGGCTTCTTCGTGTTCGGCGGCGCCGGACTCTTCAATCTGTTGCCGCCGCCTCCGCCCGGCACGATGCCGGCGGGCGCCGAGGCGTTTAGCGGTGCGCTCTTCGCGACCGGCTACATGCTGCCGCTGATCAAGGGCACGGAGACACTTTGCGGGTTGTTGCTGCTCTTGAACCGCTTCGTGCCGCTCGCACTGGTGGTGCTCGCGCCCGTCGTCCTGAATATCGTGGCTTTCCACGTGTTCCTCGCGCCGAGCGGCACCGCAGTCGCAATCGTATTTCTCGCGCTGGAGCTTTATCTAGCGTGGGTCTATCGCGCGGCGTTTCGGCCGCTGCTCATCGCGCGCAACGCGACCTGATTCGTTCTTCTTCAACTTTCACTGCAAACCCCCGCTCCCATGCCCAACTACGTCGATGGTTACATCCTCCCGCTCCCGAAGAAAAAAGTCGCCGCCTACCAAAAAATCGCCGCGGTCGCGGCGAAAGTTTGGCGCGAACACGGCGCGCTCGAATACCGCGAGTGCGTCGGCGAGGATCTCAAGACGCCCTTCGGCGTCGGCTTTCCGAAGCAATTCAAATTGAAGTCCGGTGAAACGATCGTGTTCGCCTACGTCGTCTTCAAATCGCGCGCTCACCGCGACAAGGTGAACGCTGCGGTGATGAAGGATCCGCGCCTCTCCGCCATGTGCGACGAGAAGAACATGCCGTTCGACCCCAAGCGCATGCTCTGGGGCGGCTTCACCACAATCGTCGAGGCCTGAGTGAGCTCCTCCTCCGCCCTCGCCGCCCCGCCGCCTCCGCGCGAACGCCTCGAGCAGCTCCGCACGGAGCTGGTCGAACTGGCGTTCACGCTCGAACGGCAGGGCCGGCTCGACGCGGCGGATGTTGCGCTGGAGATCAGCGGACGCGTGGGCGAAGTCGCCGCGGCTCTGGCGGAACCCGCGCTCGCACGGTGATGGCCTCCGCGAACGGCGACGCGAAGCAATCGCGCATGTTTTCGCCGCTGCGGTCGCTCACGGGTTGGCGCGAAACGGTTCGCACGCTCGGACTCGCCACGCTCGTCTGCGGCGTGGCGGACATCACCTTCGTCATCCTCGGGATGTTAGTGCGAGGCAGCGATCCGCTCCGCATGCTGCAAGGCATCGCGTTCAGCGTGCTCGGGCGGGACACCTACCAAGGCGGACTAATGACGGCGGCCCTGGGGCTGTTGCTGCACTTCGGGGTCGCGGCGGGCGCGACGGGGCATTACGCGCTGCTCGCGACTTTCGTGCGGCCGGTGCTGCGCCACCCGTTGATCGCGGGTGTTTTGTTTGGGATCTATTTTCATTTCCTGATGCAGCTCGTGGTCCTGCCGCTGACGCTCATTCCGGAGCGGCCGCTCTTCCCGGCGATGTGGTGGGTGCAGCTCATCGCCCACGCGACCTGCGTCGGTCCGATCATCGCGCTCGTGCTGAGCTGGCGCGAACAAAGCCTCATGCGCGGGGCCGCATCGACCGGGCGCGCTGGCGCCCACGCCGCTCAAGTCGCCTAAAGCGGCTCCGTCCACACCGGCGGAAATGGTCCTGGAGACGCGGCGCCTTCGCCGCGTTGGTGCGAGAACCGGCCGCACCCGCGCGCCGACGTGCCTTGTTGTAGGAGCCTGTTTACAGGCGAAAAAAACTCCCGAACGCGGCACGCCACACCGAATCCGAATCGCCTGTAAACAGGCTCCTACAAAGCCGGTTCGTTCACGCCGCCGTCGTCCGCGCGCGCTCGCGCTGCGTCGCTTCCTGCCGGCGCCCGAGCCAGAAGCTCAACCCCAGCCACGCGACCGACAGCGGCACCGCCACCATTGAAATTCCGGTCAGCGTCAGCCCCAGACCGACCAGTCCCGCGTAGGACCAGCTCGCGATCTGGTCGCCGCCGCGATAGACGACGGTGTCGATGAAGTTCTTCGCCTTGTAGCGATCCTCGCGCGCAGCCGAGGTGAAGAGGACTTCGCGCGCCGGCCGCGCCAGCGCGAAATTGCTCACCCGCCGCGCCACCTGCACGAAGACGAACACCGCCACTGTCGGCGACGCCGCCAGCGCCGCAAACCCCGCCACACTGAACAACGGGAGCGCGCAGAGCGTGAGCGCCACGCCCAGCCAGCTCAGGATGCGGCCGGTGAGGAACAGTTGGAACACGAGCGTGAACACGTTCACCCGGAAATCGATGTTGGCGAAAAACGCCGTGCGCGCCGCACGCTCCGGAAAATTCGCCTCCGCGATCGTCGCCTGTTGAAAATAGAGGAACGTCGAGGTGACCGTGTAGAGCAGGATGAAGCCCGCGATCCCGAGCAGATACGGCGAGCGAAACGTGTGCGTCAGTCCGGCGAACACGCCACCGCCCACGGCCTGGTTGGGATCCTCACCCTTGAGCGGCCGTTGGAACGCATCGCTGATTCGTGAGAGCCGCCGCGAAGCGAACACCGCCACCTCGAGCAACGCGATCGACGCGAGCAGCAGCCAGTGTTGTCCGATTTTTTCCACCAACCCCGACGTCAGCGCCGAGCCCGCAATTCCGCCGATCGTCGCGCCCGCCGCGAGAAAACCGAAGAGCCGCTTGCCCTGCTCGGCGTCGAACACATCGACGATGAACGACCAGAACACGGACACGACGAAGAGATTGAAAACGGAAACCCAGATGAAGAACGCGCGTCCGATCCACACGTGTTGCTCGGGTGTTGCGCGCCACAACAACACGAGGAACACGACCAGGTTCACCATGAAGAAGCGGTAAGTCAGCGCGATGAACCGCTCGCGCGGCCAGCGCCGCACGGCGTAGGCGAAGAGGGGATTCACCGCCAGCATCGCGAGCAGCGTGCCGGTGAAGAGCCACGGCAGATTGCGCACGCCGCCCGCCACGCCGAGTTCGTCGCGGATTGGTCGCAGCACGTAATACGCGAGAAACAGCGCGAACACGTAAAGCCACGACCAAGCCAGCGCCTTTGCCTCGACGAGTCGCACATCGAGCACGCGCCGCAACAAGCCGAAGAGGAGGCTGTCTGGCGGGGTCGGAGCTGAGGAAGCCGATGACATCGCGGAGAAGGGTGATCCGGATTGCAGGGAAGGGGAGCAGCCACGTCGCGCCGGAAAACAACGCGGGAGTAACGCGGCCCGCATCAGTTACGATGCGCGCTCCACGCTGTCACCTCACATCCGGCAGACGGAGCGTAGCGTGCGACGAGCAGGCAAAGCGCAACGACATCCGCGCGGGGCGTGCTGGAGGTGGACGCGCAGGCTCGTCAGGCCAAAGCCTCGGCGAAGGCTGATCCCTCTGCGCGTCGGCGAGGTGGAACGCGTTGACCCCAACGCGTTCGGATCGGAATGCAGCCGCTGGAGATGGAGACGCGGCGCCCTCGCGCGCGAAAAAACTCCACGCTCGCTTGTCGAGTGTCGCGCCGGCATCGCTGTGCGGAATGAACTGTCGCGCAAGGCGGGTGATGGAATGTTTCCTGCCAGCGCTGGCGATGGCCGTCGCGTTGTTGTCCGCTCCGCCCGCCGCGGCACTCGACGGCGCGCCCCGTGCAACCGCACGCGAACTCTCGCCGCCTGCGACCGCGAATGAATCCTTGCCGCCGTGGGAGACCACGGAGCTGAGCGTGGAGACGGGCCTACTGTGGCAGGTGGGCAGCAACACGCCGCTCAGTTACCGGCTCGTGCCCACGCAACTCTCGTGGCGCTCGCGGGCATTTTTCGCTTGGGAACTCGCGAGCGGCGGACACCTGCTCGTGCGCCACCGCTTGGGTCTGCTCGCGACGTGGGTGCAGCAGGGTCCCGAGTCGCACTACCTCGCGTTGCACGGCTCGCCTTCGATTGAACTTTGGAATCGCACTGGCACGTGGGCATTGGTCGGCGGCGCCGGCGGTGGTTTTGGTTTGATTGACTCGCGCGGTGTCGCGGGCGGGCAGGGGCAGGATTTCACGTTGCACTGGTTCGGGCGCGTTGGAGTCGAGCACGCGACCACGCAGGGCCTGCGTTTTTCCGCCGGCGTGATGTTCCAGCACATGTCGAACGGCGGCCAAACGAACCCCAACCCCGGCATCGACGCCCTCGGCTTCACGCTCGGCCTGTCGCGCGCGTTTTAGCACGCTGACCCCATGGAGACGCGGCGCCCTCGCCGCGTTGCTTCGCTCCGTCGCACTGGCGAAATCGACGCGCGTGTGCACGATTCCGCGTTCCGGATGAATCCCTCCGATCTCACGCCCAAAGTCCGCGAAGCCCTGCGCCAGCTCGCCGCCGGCCCGCAGGACATGCGCGACGACGCGCTGCTCAAGTTGATCAACGACGAGATGAAGCCACTCGATGTCGACACGATCGCCTACGTCCGCGACCGCGTGCGTTACTCCTGTCCGCCGTGCCCAACCGTCCAATCCGTCGTCCTGATGCTCAACGGCCTAATCGAGGTGAAGAATCTGCGGCTCGAAACCGGAAGCAGTGAGGAATGAGGAGTGGAAGGTGTGAGCGGCGAGCGGGAAGCGGTGGACAGTGGCCGAGGAGCCACAAGCCAGCCGCACGTTGCGGGGAGCGCCAGCGACCCGACCTCACGACTTACCCAAAGCGGCGACTACCGTCCGAAAATTGGCCAAACCGGCCTCGATGTTTTCGATGATCTCCTCAGCGAGGATCTCGGGCTCGGGAAGGTTGTCGAGGTCGGCGAGGCTGTCGTCCTTCAGCCAAAAGAGATCAAGGCTCGTCTTGTCGCGCGCCACTAGTTCGGCGTGCGTGAACTTCCGCCAGCGGCCGGCAGGGTTCTTCTCCGCGTGCCAGGTTTCCTTCCGCTTGTGCCGATTCTCCGGGTTGTAGCAGGCGATGAACTCGGCGAGGTCTTCGACGCGGAGTGGCTTCCGCTTCAGCGTGTGGTGGATGTTGGTGCGATAGTCGTAATACCAAACCTCTTTCGTGGCGGTGCTCTTGCTCGCCGGGCGGTTGTCGAAGAACAGCACGTTGGCCTTCACGCCGTTCGCGTAAAAGATACCAGTCGGCAGTCGCAGGATCGTGTGCAGCTCCGTCGTTTCCATGAGCCGCTTGCGCACAGACTCGCCAGCGCCGCCTTCGAAGAGCACGTTGTCGGGCAACACGACCGCAGCACGGCCCGTGGTTTTGAGGAGCGAGCGGATGTGCTGGAGGAAGTTGAGCTGCTTGTTGGACGTGGTGGCCCAGAAATCCTGGCGGTTGTAGACGAGGTCTTCCTTCTCCTGCTCGCCGTGCTCGTTGGTGAACGTCATCGAGCTCTTCTTGCCGAACGGCGGATTGGCGAGGACGTAGTCAAAGGTTACAGACGGCTGGGCGACAAGCGCATCGGTCGAGGCGATAAGACTGTCTCCGTCGATCTCGCCGATGTTGTGCAGAAAGAGATTCATCAGGCACAGGCGGCGTGTGCCGGCGACGATCTCGTTGCCGTGAAAGGTCTCGTTCTTCAGGAAACGTCGCTGCGCCGGCGTGAGCGTGCGCTGCTTCACGAGGTAGTCGTAGGCGGAGAGGAAAAAGCCGCCGGTGCCGCAGGCGGGGTCGGCGATAGTTTTGCCCGGTTCGGGCGCAACGCAGGCGACCATGGCCTTGATGAGCGCGCGCGGGGTGAAGTATTGGCCGGCGCCGGACTTGGTGTCCTCGGCGTTCTTTTCGAGGATGCCCTCGTAGATGTCGCCCTTGGTGTCGGCATCGAGCGTGGTCCACGTGACGTCGTCGACCATCTCGATCAGGCGCGCGAGCTTGGCGGGGTCCTGGATCTTGTTCTGCGCCTTGGTGAAAATCTGGCCGAGCATTCCTTTTTCCGTGCCGAGCGCGCGCAGCGCCTCGACGTAGTGCACCTCCAGCTCGGCGCCTTTGAGCGGGCGCATGACCGGCCACGCGTAGCGCGCGGGCACGCCGACCTTCCGGCTGTAGGGAGGCTTCGAATACTCGTCCGCCATCTTGAGGAAGATGAGGTAGGTGAGCTGCTCCAGGTAGTCGCCGTAGCCCACGCCGTCGTCGCGGAGCGTGTGGCAGAAGGACCAAACCTTGGAGATGATGCTGTCGGTGGTCATTTTCGAAATCGTCGATGGAGGGTGCTACGATCTTACGTGCAGGCTCTTATACGAGGTAGAAACAACGGCTTGATTTTAGGGGTGCGTGTGCCGATATTCCTGCCAGCTCATCAACCACGTTGTTGAAGGAGTAACGAGGCCGTCCTGCGAAGGGCGGCTTCAGCATTTTCTAAATCCTCCAGTAGGACTCGTATTCTTTCCGGTATTTTTCCTGCCGATGAGGACGATCAACATGATACTGAGTCCAAGGCAGAACGTAGTCGCCGCGATCAGCGACCACAAACAGGTAGCTGAAATCTGGCAGTGCCAAAACATAACGGGGCTCGCGCCGACGAGTGTTCTTCCACCAGAGCAGCGGGTCCCCTGCTTGGGGCTGACGCTCTAAAAATCGATCCATCACCGGACGTGGCCAGCGGATGCGCTCGCAACGGCGCATGTCGATCAATCGGTCCTCTTCAGTCTCTCCGTCGGAAATGAAATGCCAGAAGGTGGCTTCCTTGCCCTTGCTTAGAGGATGCCGTTTTAGTCCGACGCGCTTACCCGGCCAACTGGGCAGTGAGTCCAAAAAATCTACGGTAAACCATCCATAGAGTTCTTCCTCATAGGCGTCCCAACTGCCACCGGAGTGCTCCACGAGCGGCGGCAACCAGTCCGGGCTCATGCCCGGCCTCCCTGCGCCTGACCGCGCCACACAAACACATTGAACTTCTCCTCTCGCAGGAGCGTGGGGCGAATCAACGAGTAGCCGGTTCTCGAGCGGATCCGCTCGATCAGCGTGTTTTTGGCGGCGCTCTGGCTCAAGCCGCGATTGGCGTAGCAGACCGCGCCGAGCAGCAGGTCGGCTAGCTGCAACTGTTCAACGGCGTGCGACTCGACAACCTGAACGCGCTCCACGATCGTGCGGTTAAAATCGTAGAGGTTATTGTAGAGCACTTCATGGAGCTTGCCCACCTTCTGAGCACTGCGGGTGTCCTTTTTGTCGAGGTAGAGGCGGAAACACGCGTCGGGCGTGAGCAGAGGTTCGAACAGGCCAAACATCATCTTGTAATACCAATCATCGTGCGACTGGCCGAAGTCGGCGTGACGCAGGCCAGCCTTGTGGGCGACCCAAGCCCGGAAGTGAAGGTCATCGTCATCGAGAAAATAGTCTAGGACGGCACGATAATACGCCAACTTCGCCGGTGAGACCTTGGACCACTTCAGATCGAAATAGGTCGGCAAGCCATGGGCTGTCTTGATTTCGCGGAGGCGCACGGCGATTTCGCGCGCCTTAGGCTCCGGGCACCACACCGCCCCGAGCACCATTACTGGATGTCCGTCATGTTCAAGGTGACAGCTTTCGTCGCAGTAGATGTTGACGACGATGGGCATGACTTCGGTTTTTTTGGCCGCGTTACGGTTGCGATGCGAGAACGCTTTCGCCGTGGGCTGCACAGCGCAGAAGCGGGCGAAGAGGGATTTTGCCACACTTTCCCGCCGATCTTCCTAACGTTTCGCTCAATCATGGCCTTGGACTCACCGAATGTTCGCCCACGGGATACGGCGCAGTGAGGCGGCGGAAGTCGGTGACGAGGAATTTTTCGAACTGCGGCTTGCAGTAATCTTCGCGCTGGCCGGTCTGCTTGTTGCGGCGGTTGCCGTTAAACCAGATCGAACGCTTGCCGACGTTCTTGCCGCTTTTGTTCTGCACGCCAGCGGCGATAAATTCCTGCGAGGTCATGACCCACGTCAGGTCCATGCCCTCGGAATAAAAAATGAACCAATAGTTGTCGCGCAATTCATGCGGGATAGCGGCGAACAGCGCGGCTTCTCTCGGAGCTGAACGAAAAGGTCGCCGGCTGGCTCAAGATCGAGGTAGTCGAGGGCGATACGGTGCTCTGCGCGCGGACCGAAGCGGTTTCGCTGCTGGCGCGCAACGAGTGGTGCGGGCTCGTGTCGCTGCCGGAGATTCTCGCGGCGTTCATCTTGCCCAACGATCCGGCGGTCATGCCGATTCTCAGCCGGGCGTCGGACTTGTTGCGCGAGTCCACCGGCCGTGCGGCGCTCAACGGCTATCAGGACAAGAGTCGTAAACGCGCCTGGGCGCAGGTCGCCGCCATCTACCGGGCAGTGGCCGAAATCGGCATCCGCTACATCAACCCACCGGCGAGCTTTGAGAACACGGGGCAGAAGGTCTCGTTCCCCTCCCGGATCGTGGCCGAGCGCTTCGGCACCTGCCTCGACCTGACGCTGCTCTTCGCCGCCTGCTGCGAACGCGCCGGGCTGCATCCGCTGGTGCTGATGCACGAGGGCCACGCCTACGCGGGTTGCTGGCTGGAGGAGCGGACGTTCCCGGACTCCGCCGCCGAGGGCGCCGATGCCCTCCAGCAGTGCCGCAAACTGGAAACGGAGCAACTGATCACGGTCTTCGAGACGACACTCGTCGCCAGCGAAACTCCCGGCCAGCTCGGCGACGCCGAGCGTCTCGCCCGCGAGCACCTCCAAATCGAAAAGCCGTTCCGCCTCGCGCTCGATGTCCACCGCGCCCGCATCGCCCGGATTGTGCCGTTGCCGATTCCGGGCGTAGCCCAAGTGGACACGTCGTCGGGTGCATCTAGGGCGACCGTAGCCGTCGAAGGCATTGGCGACCGCGACTTCGCCGAGCCCATCAATCCGACCACGGTAACTGCGGCCAAGCCCGCGACCCGCATCGACCAATGGAAAAGCCGGCTGCTCGACCTCAGCCTGCGCAACCGCCTGCTGAATTTCAAAGAGACCAAGTCGACCATCCGGCTCTTGTCCGCCGCACCCGAGCACGTCGAGGACGAGTTGGCCGCAGAAACGGAACTCGCGCTGCGCCCGAAACCGAAGCTGATGAGCGAGGACGATCCGCGTCATGGGGCGACCCTGTCCAAGCAACAGCGCGCCGATGCCCTCGCCGCCCATCTGGTCGACGAACTGAAGCATGGCCGGCTGCACACTCATCTGGACGAATCTGAGCATGCGCGGCGCCTGACGGAATTGTTCCGCGCCGCCCGGAATGCCTTGGAAGAGAACGGCACCAATACCCTTTTCGCTGCAGTCGGATTACTTGAATGGCGCGAAACCGAGCACAGCGACCGCATCTACCGCGCACCGTTGCTCCTCGTGCCGGTGGAACTGAAGCGCAAGTCCGTGCTC
The DNA here is from genome assembly GCA_013821985.1 of Opitutus sp. Classification (GTDB taxonomy): domain Bacteria; phylum Verrucomicrobiota; class Verrucomicrobiia; order Opitutales; family Opitutaceae; genus Didemnitutus. The sequence goes on along the minus strand of PNJQ01000006.1, from coordinate 37,949 downwards.
GAAGGCTTCTCGCTCCGCCGCATCGACGAAGAAACGCGCCTCAACGTCACGCTAATGGAAATGCTGCGGCAGAATTTCCATAAGGAGGTCCCCGGCTTGGACCCTCTGCCCGAAGACGAGACGGGGGCGGACGTTGCTCGGGTTTTTCAGCTCTTCCGTGACGCCGTGCGCGATCTTCCCGGCTGGGAGGTGAAGACCGAAATCTGGCTCGGCCAGTTTTCCTTTACGAAGTTCCTGCTCTGGAAAGATCTCGCTGATCGCCTGGACGACCTGACGCGCAATCGCATCGTCAACCACCTCGTAAACGCCGCCGGCACGCCCTACGCCAATCCGCCCGACGACATCAAGCCACCGCAACTCGACGACCAGTTTCATCCGCGGGACGTGTTCTGTCCGCGCAGCGCCGACTCCTCGCAGCTCGCGGCGGTCATGGCCGCGGCGGCTGGCCATGATTTCGTGCTCGAAGGTCCGCCCGGCACGGGAAAGTCGCAGACCATCACGAACATCATCGCCCACTGCCTCGCCCACGGAAAGCGGGTGCTGTTCGTCGCCGAAAAGCGCGCGGCCCTCGATGTGGTGCATCGGCGTCTGCGCGAGGAAGGCTTGGAGCCGTTCTGCCTCGAACTGCATTCCAACAAAACCGGCAAGGCCGATGTCCTCGCCCAATTCGACCGCAGTCTGAAGTTTGCGGCAGAAGACGGGGCGATCGACTGGGAGCACCGAGCTGCCGAACTGGAGCGCCTGCGCTCAGCCTTGAACAGCTACACGCGCGCCTTACATCGGCGGACTCCCTCCGGTCTCAGTGCGCACAGTTGTTTCGATTACCTCCTGCCGCGACAAGCGGAGGCCACGGTCAAGCTCGATGCCTGGCCGGCCCTGCTCGAAACCCCGGCCGCAAAGCTGGAGGACACCCGACAGCTCGCCCGTCATCTGCAGGAGCGCGCCCGGGTCGTCATGCCGCTGCACGACCACGCTCTGGCTCCACTCGCCTGCGAGGAATGGTCTCCCGCCTGGGCGGAACGCGCACTGGAGCAAATCCGTGCATTGGCCGGCCATGCGCAGAAGGCGGCCGAGGCCACCCGAGATTTGCGGACATGGCTGCGTTTACCCGGTGATTCGGTGTCCCTGGCTCAGCTGCGCCATCTTCGCGCCCTGACGGAAAGTCTCCTCGCTCCCGAACCGGTCGGCCCGGCTTTCGCCACCACACCGTGGAATCAATTGGCGGCCGATCTTGATGGATGGATTTCGCACGCCGATGAGCGCGCGAAACTCAGGTCCAAGCTGAGGCATGTCCATGAACCACAACCCGCCGGGGTCGTGGCGTTGCCCCCCGAGGCGTGGAGCACCGCCGACTTCGACACGCGTCTGGCTTTGGCCCGCAAACTCATCGCGCAGAACCGAAACGCTATCGAAGCCACGCGCGATCTGCGGATCTGGCTAAAAGCACCCAAGCCGACAGCGATAAGGGCGGAGCTAGCTCAACTTGTTGCTTTGTCTGACAGCCTGCTGGCGGCTTTCCCTGTCGCTCCCGCTTTCACGACCGAGCCCTGGTCAGCATGGGTCGGTCGCTTTGATCGGTGGATCGAGTTGGTGGCCGAACGGGTGAAGTTGCGGGCTGAACTCGTCGGATATGACGAACAAAAGCTTCTCGCGCTTGAACTAGACACGCTGAAGCAGAAATGGGATTCGGGGCGAAATGCCTGGTTTCTGATGAAATGGCTGCGCGTCGGCTACGTGCGCCGTCACTTGCGCACGGCTAGGACCGATCAGGTCAAGCCGGAGATCAGCGCTCTGGAGCAGGTTCTCATCGCGGGACTAAGACTCCGCGTGGTGAATGCTGAACTCGCGGGTGCGCGCGCCGATGCCGAGGAACGCCTAGGACCGATCATTTGGTCCGAAGGCGAACCTGATGTGGTCAGACTGACGGCGGTCCGTGCGTGGGGAGCGACCTTCCATGAGCGCCTCGCCGCACTGGCGGGCGAGGACACGGACTGGCTTACGGTTCTTCGGCAATTGATCGCCCGTTTGCTACCGGAGGGACCTGCGGGCTACGGTCCAGATACGAAGGTGGGCCGCCGCGTTAAGCGCTTTCACGATGACTTGGTCGGTTTCGACGAGACCTATGAATTATTGAGCGAGGCGGCGGCTCTCGATCGCGAGCAGCTAGACAGTTCGCCCGACCACCTTGCTGCTGTCGGCGCCGCGCTCGAGGTCTTTGTCGTGTTCGCCCCGAGGCTTCGCTCGATTAATGCCGATCTCGCCGCGGCGTCCGCGACAGCGCAGGCGTGTCTCGGCGTGCTATGGGCCAAAGGCGAACCCTCAGCAGAAGCACTCGGTCGGGCCAGTCAGTGGGGCAAGATGCTCCACACGCGAATGGTCGATTGCGCCGGTGATGACTTGGCTTGGCTCGGGCAGCTGCGTCAGCTCCTCGCGACCCTGTTCGCCGAAGGCCCTGCGGCTTATGCACCGGGCACCGGTATCGGTGAGCGCCTAACGCGCTACGCTGAGACTTTTACCACATTCGAGCAGGCCCAGGGTCATCTCGCGGCGGAGCTGAAGTTGCGGCGCGAACCAGTTGATGCTGCGCCCGATCATTTCACCGCCGTGCGTGCGCTGACTGATCGTGTGCCCACGGCGTGGAATCAGATCCGCGAATGGTGCTCCTGGCAGAAGGCTCGCCGGGCGGCGATGGCCACAGGGCTCGAACCCGTGATTGCCAGACTGGAGTCGGCCGAGGGCGCTACGCTGGACGTCCCCGCGTTGTTCGAGCGTAGTTTCCGCAAAGCGCTGCTGTTCGCGCTAATTGAGCGGGAGCCGGCGTTGCGAGAGTTTTTTGGCCGCGAACACAACGAGCGCATCGAGCGGTTCCGTGAACTCGACGAAAAACTCGCAAGCCTGTCCCGAGAACTTATCCGGGCTCGACTGGCTGCAGGTATCCCACGCGACCAAGGCATTGATGATGTGCCGAAGGCGGAAATCGGACTGCTCCGGAAGGAGATTGGAAAGCGCATGCGCCACATCCCTGTCCGCAAGCTCCTGGCCGGTATCCCGAAATTGCTGCCACGGCTCAAACCCTGCGTCCTCATGAGCCCGCTATCGGTGGCGCAATACCTCGAGGCATCCCACGAGAGCTTCGACGTTGTGATCTTCGACGAAGCCTCTCAAATCCCGGTCTGGGATGCAGTCGGCGCTATTGCTCGTGGCAAGCAGTTGATAATGGTCGGCGACCCGAAGCAGTTGCCGCCGACGAATTTCTTCAGCAACGCCGGCAGTGAGGATGAAGATGATCTGACTCCGGAAGCCCACAAGGACCTCGAAAGCGTGCTCGATGAACTCATGAGTAATCAGGTGCGGCACAAGCGGCTCCAATGGCATTACCGCAGTCGGCACGAGGGACTGATTACATTCAGCAATCGGCAGTATTACGAAAACGACCTGCTCACGTTTCCCTCGCCTGAGGCGGGTCATGGCGGCGTGCGTTTCCGTCATCTGCCGGAAGCGCGCTACGACAAAGGCGGAAGTCGGACCAATAAGAAGGAAGCAGAGGTATTGGTAGCTGAGTTGGTGAGACGTCTACGCACAACCGACGGACCACGCCGATCCTACGGCGTTGTAACCTTCAGCCAGACCCAGCAGCAGCTCGTGGAGAACCTGCTCGACGAAGAGCGCCGCAAGCACCCGGAGATCGAAATCCACTTTGGCGACGAGCCACCCGTCGAAGGCGAACCGGTGTTCGTTAAGAATCTTGAGAACGTGCAGGGGGACGAACGCGACGTGATCCTGTTCTCGATCTGCTATGGCCCCGACGAGGCGGGGAAGGTCTCCATGAATTTCGGCCCGCTCAACCGCGACGGCGGCGAGCGACGGCTCAACGTTGCCATCACGCGCGCTAAGCACGAAGTCCTCGTTTTTAGCGGACTGCGTGCCGACCAGATCGACCTCACCCGCACCCGCGCCCGCGGCGTGCGCGACCTGAAACACTTCCTCGACTACGCCGACCGTGGTCCCAAGGCGCTGACCGCCGCGACCACCGCCTCTTCGACCGCGGAGGCGGATTCAGAGTTTGAGCGAATGGTCGCCTCCCGCCTACGGCAGGCCGGTTATGAGGTTCATCATCAGGTAGGGTGTTCCGGTTATCGCATCGACCTGGGCGTCGTGGACCCGGCCGCACCGGGCCGTTACCTCCTCGGCATCGAATGCGACGGCGCCACCTATCACCGCGCAGCCACGGCGCGCGACCGCGACAAGCTCCGCCAACTCATCCTCGAGGGTCTCGGTTGGAAGCTTCACCGCATCTGGTCAACGGACTGGTGGCACGATGCGAACAAGGAAATGGCCCGCATTTTGGCTAGACTTTCGACCGTCCAACGAGCCGACGAACAACGTTGAAGCGAAGCATACGTCTTTAGTTTTCCGGCGCGAGGTGAGTAAACTAAAACGATGGGTTGACTAAAACGTCTCACCGCTACATTTTCTCTTCATGGCTGACGCATTCTGGCGTAGTGCGGTGAACCGCCGGGCGAAGAACCTGGCGTTGATGAAGCCATTCTTCGATCTTGAGGCCAATAAGGCGCTGGCCGATGCGCGGCCCTACGATATGCACCTCCTTTGCTCCGTGTTGATGGAGGCCATCATCGCGGACATGAGCGGCAGCTCCGGCGGGGCTCCTTATTCGGTCATCTTGAGGGAAGTCAGCAAGATCGCGCTCAAGGTCAACCCGCAGGCGACGGAAAGTGAGCTCGATCGGCTGACGAGTCATTTGATCGATCATCTCAGCAGTCAGCGCGGTCGCGACCACTTCGAGATCACCTATCAGGTCGTTACGCCCGAAGGTGACGTCACCCGTCTGAGCCATGCCTATCGGCTGCTCGAACAGAAGCTCTCCCCCGAGGATGAACTGGTTTACGTCGCGACGCCGGAGGCAATTCACATCTATCTGAGCGGGCTCGGTCACGAGCTCGAAGCCGAGCAGGCCGCGAACGATGCGATTCTGGAACATTATCTCAGTCGCGGTAAGCACAAGGAAGCGGGTGAGGCGGCGGAGATGGCTCGCAAACGCAGCGTCGAATTGCGCGCGCGGTTGCGCAGCTGGTTGATTGCCGCTGAGCGCAGTTTCGAAGAAATCCAATACGTCGGTCACGTGCTTCCGCAGCTGACGGAAATGCAGCAACACATCCGCGCCCGCGGCGCCATCGAGCAGCGCCAGATCGAAGAGCTGCAATCCCGGGCGATCCAGTTGCCTCCCGGCGACGAGGGGCGGACGAATCTGATTTCCGCCCGCAAAGCGATCGAGGAAGCCTCGCACGAGCACACCCGGCTGCTGACCGATCTGCAACAATGCAGCCGAACGCTGTTGGATTTTCAATCGCGCCAGCGTTTTCGGCTCGGGGACAGTCCGGCGATGCCGGAACCGGTGACGGAATTCCTTCACCCCGTTCTCGCTCTCAACCTGCAAGACTTGGATCGCGGGCTGCCGCGACTATTGCCCCTGCTGTTGCCGCCGCGCCTCCCGATGCTTCCCGACCTCCCCGTGTTGCTGGACGCGCTGCTCGCCGACATTCGCGTCGTGATGGATCGGTCCGAACTGGAACCATTGAGCGAAGTAACCGAGGACCTTCCAGTAGCGAAGCGGTTCACTCCGGAGCTCTGCGCGACCGTTGACGAGTTCCTGCAAAATTTCGGTGCCGCCTATACGTTCTCCAGTCTCCTCGAGGCCGCCGACAAGAAGTTCGGCCGGCATTCACCCGAGATGGCTTATCTCACCGTGATGGTGCCGCAATGGTTTGAAAACGAAGTCGCCGACGGGCGATTTGCTCGGCCCGCTTGCAGGCAGTTTGAGACCGCCGGCCGATTTGGGGATGAACTGGAAATCACGATGAGCCGCACTGCATGACCAACGACCAGACCAATGCTCTCTTCGAAGCGGCGCGCTTGGTTCGCCTGGCGATCAATGCGCGGGAGACGGTCGCACGTAACCGCGAATACCAGCAGCTCTTGCAACGCTTTCATACCGATCCCGAATTTCGCGACTTGGCGCGGACGGTCGCGCGGGGACTCGACCTCCAAATTTTCGAGTTGGCGCGCGACGTCGGCCTCGCGGTCGTCAATGTGGCGAACGGACCGTATGCGCCGACCCTGGACGATTTCCGCGGCGGCATGCGCGCCCGCGAGCGTATCGTGTATGGGCTCCTGTTGGCGATGCTCGCGGCTTACGTTTATCCTACGCGCCGCGCGATCGGCGAGTTGGACGACAGCTCGGTGGTATCAATCGAGCTGCGCAGCCTGGTCGAATGGGCGTCCACCGCCGCGCGCGAGATGAGGCAATCCGCCAGCGTCACTGACGTGGCCAGTCCGGAACTGCGCAGCGGCTTCGAGGCAATTGCGATGTTGGAGCCATTCGGCGACGGGCACGCGACGTTGCATTACCGATTCCGGTATATCCTGGAGTGGCTCGGCAAAAACGGACTCTTCGCGTGCCGCGAAGAAGGGGGACGCGAACTTTGGATCGCGCGGCCGCATTATCGAATCCAAGCACGTCACCTGATGCTCGGCACACACGCTGCGCTGCTCGAATGGCTGGGTCAGCGCGCCGCACGAACGGAAGGAAGCTAAGCACATGGCGAAACTACTCCGAGTTCATCTCATCGGTGTCGGTCATCACGAAGCACGCTTTCATCCCCTGAGTTTGCGCTTCGATCGTGCGGGATTGCCCCTCGATGCGGTGGTCAATCTGCGCAATGGCGGAGGCAAGACCTCGCTGCTGTCGCTGATCTACGCGGTGCTCCTGCCGGGCAAGGTCGATTTCCTGGGCAAGGTCAACGAAAGCAATCGAACCCTCGATGAGTATTTCAACGTCGGGCGTCTGGGGGTCGTCGCAGTGGAGCTCGAAAACCACGTCGCTCGGTTCACGCTGCTCTTGTGTTGGGTTCGTCGCGACCGCGATGAGCCTCCGACCCTCCATTCCTTTCTCAGCGGGCGGGACGGCATCGCCTTCGACGAGCTGCCGCTGCAAGGCCTAGTGGAAAGGCCCGTGAACTCGCTGGGCGAACTGGAAGCGTGGCTGCGCCAGCGGCATAGTCGGGCGCCAGCGCAGGTGGATCTTTTTTCCGCCCCAAATTTTCGGGACTGGCACACGCATCTGCGGAAGTCGCGCGGCGTTGATCCGCATTTGTTTCGCACCCACCTGGCGATGAATCGGTCGGAGGGTGCCGTCGATGAAGAGTTCAAGTTTACGCGCACCAACGATTTTATCCGCCGCTACCTCGAATTCGCGATCGAGGCACCGTCGATGGGGCGCGACGCCGAGGATCCGATTACCGCGAGCCTCAACGAGCATCGCCTCGCCCTGTTGAAGCTCCCCCACTACCGCAAGGAACTGGAGTTCATCGCCGAGGCGCTGCCCCTCTTGCAGGAACTGGAGAGCCTCGCTGGCCGCAAGCAAACGGCAGACCGCGAGCGGACCGATGCCATGACCGAACTGGGGGCGCTCGCCGCCGGCGCGCTCTTTCTTCAGCGGCGTTATCAGGCAGAGTTTGGCCACCGACGGACGGAGGTCGAAAATCTGAAGACCGAGAACGGTCAATTGACGACGCGGCGCGACAATGCGCGACGTTATGCCACCGGATACGAGCGGCGCACCCGGGAGCTGCAGATCGAAGAAGCGCAACGGGCTCTCGTCGGCGCAAAGCAGCGACTGACCGAAGCCGACATTCAGCATCGGGAGTATGTCTCCGCCACCCTGTGGCGCGAGGTGCGTCGCTCCCAGGCGAAGCTGCGCGCGGCCGTGGACGAGCGTGAACGCCTGCAACAGGCCCTTCGACCGGAACGCGAGCGCGTCGAACGGAAAGCGCTCCGCTTGCAGTCGGCATTTGCAGACGCCATCGCCGCGGCGCAGCTGGCCGAAGAACAGGCGACCGGCGAAAAGGCCGTCAAGACGAACGACCGACTGAAACTCGCACGGGAATTCGATGCTTTGCAGCTGGCATACAACAAACTCGAGGCGGAACTTGCCGCGATCAAGCGAAGCCTCGATTCGGCGAACCGGGCGCGAGATCATCTACTAGAAAAAGAAATTCTGCGTCCGCGGGAATCAGCCGAAGACGCGCAAGCCCGCTTGGAGGCGGAGCTTTTTCGATTCGAAGCGATCGCCAAAACGAAGCGGCGGGAGGCAGAGGAAGCGCGCGAGCGCGCCAAGGTCCACCGGAGCGCACAAGCAGTCGCGCAGCAACAGGCGAATCTGGCGCAGCAAGCGGTCGATCGGTTGATGGACGCGATCGCCAACTTCGAACGACAGCGAGACGCTTGTGCCGCGCTGCCCGAGGTGGCGGACATTCTGGAGGGGGGCGCATTCGACCCAGCCAATCCTGGAATTGTTGCAGCCTTGCGGGGCCGCGCACTTGGGTTGAGACAACAGGAACTTTCCCTGCGGGTCGATCACGCTGAAGACCACCGCATCCTCGAACGCTATCAGCGACAGCCCCAGGGCCTTTTCCCCCCACCGCGGGAAGTGGAGAGTATTCTCGCCACCTTGCGCGATCGGGGCGTGCGGGGCGTCATGCCCGCCTACGAATGGCTGAACGCGAACTTTCCGCGGGAGCAGGCGACCGAAAAATTGCGAGCCGCGCCAGCGACATTTTCCGGATTGATCGCCAACACGCCGGCCGATCTGGAGGCGGCGCGAACTGCGGTGAGCCAGGCGCAGGTTTCGCGCCCGGTGCAAGTAACCTTGTCGTCCGCACTGCGAAGCGACCCAAACACGGCAACTCATACGATCGTTCCGGAACGGGCCGGGTTCTACAGCGCGAACGCGGCCGGCGCGGAAATCGGACGAATCAGTGAAGAACAGGCCGGGCGCACCCAGCGCGAGCAGCAACTCGCCGCCGATGCCGTCCGCTTCGGCGACGCCGCGGCGGTGGTCGAACAGTTCCAGGGCAAGTTCCCCGCCGGCTGGGTGGAGCAACAGGAGACGGCGCTGGCAGACCAGCGCAGTTTGCTCCGCCAACATGAAGTCGCCGTGGAGACGTGTCGCACCGATGCGTCGCGGGACGAGGATATGGGAGCGCAGTTGAGCGATGAGGCGATTGACTTCGCCGGTCGCGCGGCGACGGCAAGGGAGAAGCTCGCCAGCGTCCAAACGTTTTGGAATTCATTCGGTCAGCATTTGGAGGACTGGCTGGAACAGCAGGCGGCCAAGACTTCGGCCCAAGCCGAGAACCAAGTGAGACGAAGCGACCTCTCCGCGAGCATCCGCCAGATCGATCTGGAACTCCCCAACCTCGATAGTCGAATCAAGGATGCCGACCGTCTGGCCTTCCAACTCGCGACGAAACGCTCCGGCCTGAAGTTGGACCGCTATCTTCCGGATCCGCTGCCGTCAGGTGTTGAGCACGACGACATCGCCGCGGAAGAGGAGCCCTTCAACCTCGCTCGCGAAGCCTACGAATCGCAACTCGGGCAAGATCGGCTCGATGCCGATATCCGGGCCGCCGAGGCGGCGATTCGAAACGCAGACGAAGCCTATCAGCGTCAGGCGGCGGGCTTGGACGCGGCGACGATTCAGGCGTTGTCGGTGCTTCCGGACCTGGAAATCCAGCAAGAGCTGGCGGCGAGCGAAAGTGCCGCGGCGCGAGTGGCTGAAGGCAAAGCGGAGGGCGATCTGCAACGAGCGGAGCAGAATCGGCCAAAGCCGCTCGGCGTCAACGAACGCGCCGATCTCGATCCGTCGCTTCCGGCGGCGGAAACTGCGGACCAAGCCGCGCGGTATCGCGATGCCAAACAGACGGAGGCACAGGAACTCACCCGCGAGTTGGAACAGGCGCGCGAAAAGCAATCGCTCCTCGAAAACGAAATGCGCGAGGCCAAGTCCAACGCGGACGCTTATGATGCGCTCTCCGATTTGGTCCAGCCCGCTAAAGCGGAAGAACCGCGGGAACACACCGGACTGACGGGCTCACACGAAGGAGATCGCGAACGTATCCGGCAGGTGAAGTCTCGCTTCGAGCGGGCGCGTCTGGCGGTGGAGGGATTCACTGAAAAAATCGATAGCCTCTACGACAACCGAATTGAAAAGCTCGTGAACCACGAGAAATGGGACAGCTTCGCCGTCGAGATTCGCGACCGGTTGCGGCGGTTCAACCGCAAGGGTTTTGAAGTCGGTGCAACCCAGCACGTGGCGGACTGCCGGGAACGCCAAGCGGGCCTTCAAGCGAAGGCGGCGGAAATAGAGGACGTCCGGGAGGCCTTGATCGACAAGCTCTACGACCGGGCCAACGATGCGATTCGGGCGCTGGAACATGCCGCGCGACTGAGCCGCCTGCCGGATGGCTTGGGGGCTTGGTCGGGTCAGACATTTCTGACCGTCACCGTCCCGCCGCGCGGCAATCAAGCGGAGCGCCGCGTCCTGCTCGGCCGCCTGATCGATTCGTGGATGGCACCGTCGCGAAAGGACATGTCGATTCCGCGCGGTGCCGCCTTGGCCTTCGATTGCCTCATCGCGGTGATGAACCAACGTGAGATCCAGATCGACATATTGAAACCGGAGGCGGGCGATCCGACGACGTGCAACTACCAACCGGTGACGAAGCTCGCTTCGTTTTCAGGCGGACAGCGCGTGACTGCCGCGATTCTGCTCTATTGCGTCGTCGTGCGAGTCCGGTCGGACCAGGGCAGCACCGTCAGCGATTGCGGTTTCCTGATTCTCGATAACCCGTTCGGCAAAGCGAGCCACTTCCCGTTAGTGGAGATTCAACTACGGATGGCCCGCGCAATGGGAGTGCAATTGATCTACATGACCGGAATCAACGATTTCGAAGCGCTCGCCTCGTTCCCGCTCCAGATCCGGCTGCGGAACGGGGTCCGCGGCGGCAACGGCGAAAATCTCGTTCGCCCCGAACCAACCACGGTGGAAGCGGTGCGGGTCGGCCAAATTTCAGATCATGGAAACGACTCTCGTTCGTGAGGCAGTCCAGAAGGCCGCCGGAGCGCGCCGACAGGCCGACGCCAACGAAGCGTTCAATGCGCTCGTGGAGTTGATGCCGCGTTTGCGCCACGATCCCGATCGCTGGGAGCTGTTCGTGACCTTGCTAGGTGCGGCGGAAGCCGAGGATCTCATTGTTTTGCCGGCGCGCGGCGGCGACGGCTGGAACCAACAAGTGAGCCCGGCGCGTCCCAAGTGGGTGCGCCTGCCGGCAGGTGAGGTGAGGCGTGAAAGTTTCGACCACCGGGGCTTTCCGTGGAATCCAGCGCTCGCGTTTCTGGCTGGCGAGACTTGCCTGCCAAAAGGAATTCGAGAAGCGGCGCTCCGCTTGCAGCAATACTGGGCCGCGGTCGGCGAAACGGGGATCAGCGTGCCAATCAAGGAACGGTCGTGGCAGATTTTCGGAGACGAAAAGCGACTGGAGAGCTTGCTGCATTCCACGATTCTTTTTGGGCCAGGCCGGCTCCGGCTCGAGCAATTCGCCTGCTATGTCGTCGAGCCGACTCCCGTCGCTGAACGCTTTCCTGACGGCCAAGGCATCCTGATCGTGGAAAACGAAGCGTCGTTCGACTCGTTCTGTCGACTGGCACGCCATACCCGCACGTTCGGTTTGGTCGTCTACGGGCGGGGTCATGAGATTCTTAAATGCATTTCCTATCTCCGCCGTGAAGCCGCCGCCTTCGCTGCTCGTCCGGTCTCCTATTTCGGAGACATCGACCGGCGCGGACTGGAAATCGCCTCACAACTGACGGCGAGTCTCGCTTCTGCGTGTCCGGTCGAGCCCTTTCATCCAGGCTATGCCGCTCTGTTGCGAGGTGAAGCACCGGCCGAAACCGCCCCGCCGAGTTGTGCTTGGCTGCCGCCAGGGTTGCGCGAATGCGCTGCAACCGTCTTGAATGAAGGCCGCCGAAAACCGCAGGAAGCCTTCGGTTGGATGGAAATTGCGGCGGCCTACGGTCTGGAACCACACCTGCGCTAAATGGGCAACAAAACGAACCCGGGAAATTGGAGCGCGCGCGAACGCCTCCTCTACATCGATCAACTCGCGTATTGGCGCGGGTGGGTGCGGCGCGGCGACCTTTGCGAAAAATTCGGGATTTCCGTCCCGCAGGCATCCGCCGACTTTTCGACCTACCTCCAGCAGAATCCGCGTGCGTTGCAATATAACCTCAATCGCAAACGCTACGAAGCGTCCGCGACGATGCGCCCCGCTTTTGGTGAAGGCACATTGGAAGAAGCGCTCCAGGTCTGGCAAAATGATCCCGGGCAGCGCCTGGACCGCGTAGCGCGAATTAGCCTGCCGGAGCGCACCGCCGACGCTCGCGTTACCCGCAATCTGGTGCGCGCCACGTTCGAACGGGACGCCCTCGAAATCTATTATTTTTCCATTCATTCCGGCACGGAAAAGTGGCGCGTCATCCGACCTCACGCGTTTGCGCACGATGGATATCGCTGGCATGTGCGTGCGTGGTGTGAAGAAGATGAAGCTTACAAGGATTTCGTCCTCGGACGGATTGCGAAAACCAGACCGGGCGTCGCCACAAAGACCCCACCGCCGGACGAGGAATGGACCTCGTTCGTGACCCTCCGCTTCAGAGCGCACCCAAATCTATCCCCCATCCAGCGGGAAGCCCTTGCACGCGATTTTGGCATGAAGGGAGGAATCGGGAAACTAAAGGTCCGTAAGGCGCTCCTATTTTATACCCAAGTCTACCTAGGACTCGGGGATGTCGCGCAAACTTCGGCATGCCGACTGCATCTCGTGTCGACGTCCGTTTCTGCCTAATCACGTCGCGGCATCCCTCACGAATTCTCCAGTTCGGTCCTCCGAATCGCGCTGACGTGCGAGTGCAGGTTACTCCACCCCAACGTGAAAGACATTTACCGCCTATAGGCCACGCGAAGAGCTGCGCGGGGAAAAGCGGTCTGCGGTGCCTAAGTATTTGGCGGAAATAAATTGCCGAGGTTAGTGACGTTTCGCGTCACTAACCTCGGCATTCGCCATCGCTACTTGCGTAACGATGGAAGTTGGCGTCCCCACGGGGATTCGAACCCCGGTTCTTACCGTGAAAGGGTAGTGTCCTGGACCAGGCTAGACGATGGGGACGCAAAAAACGGAAGGGCGACGCTACGGCGCACACCCCCTCGCGCAAGGATTTTTTCCCCAGGCCCCTTCACCCACGCGAAATGCCGAAAAAGTAACGACTAGCGCGCAAATTCCCTTTGTCCTTCCGCACCGTTTCCGCCGAGATTCGGGGCATGAGGTTTGCCGAGATCGCCGCGGCGCTGCCGCCCACCGCCGTCACCAGCATCGAGGAACTGCCGTTCCCCAAAATCGCCTCGGGCAAGGTGCGCGAAATCTTCGACCTCGGCGACGCCCTCCTCCTCGTCGCGACCGACCGCCTCTCCGCCTTCGACGTCATCCTGCCGGAAGGCATCCCGGGCAAGGGCATCATCCTCACCCAGATGAGCCTCTGGTGGTTCCGCGAAACCGAGTCGCTCATCGTCAATCACCTGCTGCCCGACCAGGAACGCGAGTTCGCCCGCCGCGGCATCGGCAGCCGCGACTTGCGCCTGCGCAGCATGATCGTGAAAAAACTCACGCCGCTCACCATCGAGTGCGTGGCGCGCGGCTACCTCATCGGCAGCGGCTGGAGTTCCTACCAAAAAACCGGCGCCGTCTGCGGCATCAAGCTCCCCGCCGGCCTCCGCCAGGCGGAAAAACTCCCGCAACCGATCTTCACGCCCACCACCAAGGCGCCGAAAGGCCAACACGACGAGGCGATCGACGACGCCCAAGGCGCCGCCGCGATCGGCGCCGCACTCTACGAAAAAGTGAAGGCGACCAGTCTCGCGCTCTACCAACTCGGCCACGACCGCGCGCGCGCCGCCGGCATGATCCTCGCCGACACGAAATTCGAATTCGGCACCGACGCCGCCGGCCGACTTTACCTGATCGACGAAGTCCTCACGCCCGACTCCTCGCGTTACTGGCCGGCGGACAGCTACGCCGTCGGCATCTCGCCGCCGAGTTACGACAAGCAATTCGTCCGCGATCACCTGCTCGCGCTGAACTGGAACCAGCAACCGCCCGCGCCGCACATCCCGGCCGACATCATCGCGCGCACGCAGCAGAAATACCTCACGGCGCTGCAAAATCTACTCGGCTGACGCGACTCTCGCGAACCTCGATGAACGCCCGCGCACCTTTCTTCATTTTCCGTGCTCCGCCTTTCCCGGCGTTGCTCGTCCTCGCACTGGCCGGCGCCTTTGTGTTCGGTGCCGCGACAACCGCGCACGCGCGCATCGGCGAAAGCGGTGCGGATCTCCGCAAACGTTTCGGCCGGCCTGAATCGCAGCCGTCGAAAGACGTGCTCGTGTGGCTGATCGAGGAACCGTCCGGCGCGTTGCTCTACACCGTCACCCTCGACGACCGCGGCATTTCGATCGCGGAGGGGTTGAAGCCGTTCCGGCAGGCGGCGCTTTCCGAGCAGAGCGCGCGCAACTTCATCAAGGATCAACTTTCCATGCTCGCCGATCCCCGCACCGCGCGCGCCGTGAAGCCGGGCGAGAGTTACGTCTTCGGCGGCGAGACGCTGTCGTGCGGCGAGCACGAACAAGTGATCGTCGATGACGCGAACAATCTGCTCGTGATCTGGGCCACGCGCCCGATGCCATCTGTGATGGCCGCCACGCACGAGATGATGCAGCGCACGCGCCGGTGAGGTAGCCGAGGTCGAACGCGTCGACTCGAACGCGTTCAGATCGGACGGCCGGTCGAGAGCGAAACTGTAGGGCCGCCGCTTGCCGGCGTGCCGCGCGTGAGTTGAAATTCGCGGCCCGGCCGCGAGGGCCGGCCCTACAAGTGATAGGTGCCGCTCGATGTAAGAGCCTGCTTGCAGGCGATTCTGGTGGCGGGAGCTTTTTTCGCCTGCTCGCAGGCGATATTGGCGGACGGAAATTTTTTTCGCCTGCGAGCAGGCTCCTACATTCGAACTGTCCTCACAGCCGGTTCGCGCGCAACTCACGCAGCGGATAATGCGTGCCGCGCCAGACGATGCCGCGCTGCCAATGCGTCACGACCATCGAGCGCACGAGGATGTAATCCAACACTGCGACTCCCGCCGGAAAAAACAGCCCGTGCCACCAGCGGCCGCCGTCGAAACGCGTGTTGTCCACCGCCACCGCAAGCATCGCGACCACCGCGATCGCGTAGCACGTCCACGCCTTGCCGCTCGCCACGAACAGCGCCGCGAGCGGCCAGAAAAAGAACACCACGTGCGCCGCCACTCCACCGACGATCATCCAGGCGCGGTAATCGACGCCGGCGTAGGCGTTCTTCGTCAGCCCGCGCACGAGTTCCCCGACTGTCGCATACCACGCGACCGAGATCGCGCCGGCACCGAGCACGAATTCGCTGCGCCCGCCGGATTTCATGAGCTTGCCGAGCTTGATGTCGTCGTCGGGACGCAGGCGGATCGGCGCGTGTCCGCCGAGCCGGCGATAGGTGGAGGCACGCACGAGGTTGAACGCGCCCACGCCGCCGTGCGCCGCGCTGCGCGGGTCTGAGATTTTCCACGGCCGCAGAAACATCGCGAAGAGCAGGCTGAACGCGCCGACGCAGATGCCGAGCGCGTCGTTGCGATTGTGCAGCTGCGGCACCGCCGCCAGGTGGTCGAGCTGTGCCGCTTCCGCATGCGCGATCGCGCGGCGCAACGCGTCGGGCGCGAAATGAATGTCGGCGTCGGTGAATAGAATCCACGCGCCCGTCGCGCGGGCCGCGCCGTGGTGCAGGGCGTGGTTCTTGCCGAGCCAGCCGGGCGGCAGTTCGCGCACATGATCGACGCGCAGGCGCGGCTCGTTGGCGGCGAGTTTTTCCAGGATCGCGCCGGTCGCATCCTCCGAGCGATCGTTAACGGCGATCAGTTCGAGATCCGGGTAATCGAGCGCGAGCATCGTCGGCACCGCGGCGCCGACGGTGGCGGCCTCGTTGCGCGCGGCGAAAACCAAACTCACGCGCGGCCACACGGCGGGCGCGGGAGCATCGAGTCGCACGAGCTGGCGGAGGCGGCGGTTGCCGCGCATGACCTCCGCGGCCGCGCCGAGCCAGAGGAGGAGCGCGAGAACAGCGAGAGTGAGGGACCAATCCACGGCGACACGGGAGCCGGTTTTGCGCGGGGCGTCAAAGGCTCCGCGGGAGGGTTCGAGGTAGGGGCGCTTGCCCTCAAGCGCCCAACGACGCGACAGCGTTGTATGTGGTGATTCATGCAGGGCCGTCGGCGCGGATAGTGGTCTCGAAATGTAGGAGCCTGCTCGCAGGCGATTCTGGCAGCCGCCGTTTTTGTCGCCTGCAAGCAGGCTCCTACGCCGGAGAGAGGCGCGAACGATGGCGGGCAGAGGGACTTGTGCCCGCCCACTTCGGATCAGACGCGTTTTGTTGGGACGCAGCTCCGGCGAGCGGCGGACTCCTCACGCCACCAGATTGCTCGGGTGGCCGCCGAGGTCGCTCGTGATGCGCTCGATCTTCACGCGGCGGGGGCGCTCGGCGTTGGCTTCGATGACGGTGACGCGGTATTCGCCGACGGTCGCCGTGTCGTCGCGCTTGGGCACGCGGCCGAAGAGACGGGTCGTCCACAGCGCCACGGTGTCGCGCGATTGCCATTCGAGCGGCCAGCCGGTCTCGGCCTGCAATTCGCGCATGGTGAGCGAGCAGCTCACCGTGATGGCGTAGTCGTTGCGCTCGTAGATCGGGCCGCTCTCGATGTCGAATTCGTCGCGGATGTCGCCGACGATCTCCTCGAGCACGTCTTCGAATGTCACGATGCCCGCGAGTTTCTTGTCGGCGTCGAGCACGACCGCGAGGTGGCTGCGCGAGTTGCGGAAGCGCTCGATCATCGTGTGCAGCGGGGTCGTGAGTTCGAATTCCACGACTTCGCGCACGAGCGGTTCGAACGACGTGTCGGGTCCGAGCAGCGTCATTTGCCAGAGCCACTCGCGGACGAGGAGGAGGCCCTCGACCTTGTCGAGCGAGCCCGAGCAGACGGGGAAGCGGCTGTGGCCGCTCGTCTGCGCGATGCGGAGATTCTCCGCGAGCGGGCGGTCGAGCCAGAGCGCGATAACTTGATCGCGCGGGCGCATGATCTGTTGCGCCTGAGTTTTGCGGGCGCGGAGCGACTGCACCATGAGCTTGTTCACCAGCGCGTCGCCCGGGTGGGAGTGGCGGGCGTGGCTGAAGACGTATTCGAGTTCCTCCGAAGAGAACGCGTGTTCGCCCTCGGTTGCCGCACGCAAACCAACGAGGCGCAGGAACCAGTTCGCCGTCGAGTTCAGCGACCAGATGAACGGCAGCAGCAGATAATAGAACAGCATCAGCGGCCCGGCGGTCCAGAGGGAGACGGCCTTCGGCTTCTGGATCGCGAGCGACTTCGGTGCGAGTTCGCCGAAGATGATGTGCAGGAACGTGATCACGCTGAACGCGACCGCGATGGAGATGGACGAGATCGCGGCCGGATCGACGATGCCCCAATTAGCGAGCAGCGGCGCGAGGCGATGGGCCAGAAACGGTTCGCCGACCCAGCCCAAGCCGAGCGAGGCCAGCGTGATGCCGAGCTGCGTCGCCGACAGAGCGGCGTCGAGGTGATGGGTGGCTTTGATGGCCATGCGCAGGCGCCAGCTCGCCTTGCCCTTTTTGACCAGCGGCCGGAGCTGGCTGGCTCGCACTTTCACGAGAGCGAACTCCGCGGCCACGAAAAACCCGTTCGCCAGCACGAGCGCTAGGATGATCAGGCCTTCGAAGGAGATTTGCAGAAATTCGTTCATGGATGGGCGCGCGTAAGAAAAGGGGGAACGCGCGCAGCCCAGCAGTGTAGGGCGGCCGGTTGACCTAACCAGTGGAAAATATTTTCGGACGAAACCGCTCGGCGTCAGCGGGTTTCGCGACCCGGCTTACGTCAGCGGTGCGGAACGACCAAGTCGGGCACGGGTGGAAGCCCGCAGGCGGACCGGCGGTGACCGCCGCGGTAATAGTGGGCCGCTCCTCGCCGGCAGAGGTGCAGCCGACGGTGGCGTCAGCCGATGCGGTCACTCGCGGCGTCCCGCCCAGACTTCGCGTTCGACAGACCGGGAGTGCGCAGTAGTTTCGCGGCCACTTTTCCCCTTATGGCGAGTTCTTCCGACCCCAAACTGGCCAATCGCATTTTGCGCGGCCTCGTCATCGGCCTGCTGGCCGGCATTGCCACGCTCGGAATCGGCCGCATCTGGCCGGGCGCGCTGACGTTCATGCAGGAGGTCTCGACGCAGGTCTTCGATCCGCTCGGGCAGATTTTCCTGCGCCTGCTTTTCTTCGTCATCATCCCGCTCGTATTCGCCTCGCTCGCGTCCGGCGTGTTGCAACTCGGCCGGCCGGAAAAACTCGGACCGCTCGCCGGGCGCACGTTCTTCTTTTTCTTCCTCAACATGGCCATCGCGGTCGCCCTCGGCCTCGCGGTGATGAACATCGTCGAGCCCGGCCGGTTCATCGATGCCGGCACGAAGGAAGCGCTGCTCACCAACTACGGCGGCGCCGCGGCCAAGCACGTCGCCAATTCACAGTCGGTGAACCAGGGCCTGACGCTGATGAGCATCGTCGAGATGTTCATGCCGCGAAATCTTTTCGGTGCGTTCGTCGGCAACAACCGCAACGCCATCGGCGACGTGCTGCCGCTGATCCTGTTCGCCATTCTCGTCGGCGCGGTGGGCACGTCGCTCGCGGTCGCGCGCCGCGAGAAGCTGCTCGAGGCGCTCAACACCGTGAGCGACCTCATGACGGGCATTGTGCATTTCGCGCTGCGCCTCGCGCCCTACGCCGTGCCGGCAATGATCTACAGCGTCGTGGTGCGCGTGGGCATCGACATCGTCATCGCGCTCGGGGTGTTCGTGATTTCGTGCGCCGGCGTGATGGCGCTGCATCTGTTCGGCACGATGTCGCTGTGGTTGAAAATTTGGACGAAGTGGACGCCGCGCGCGTATTTTGCCGCGATCAAGGATGTCATCGTCACGGCGTTCTCCACCAGTTCCAGCGCGGCGACGCTGCCGGCCGCGCTCGAGAACGCGACGGAGAAGCTGAAGCTTTCGCCGAGCACCGCGGGCTTCGTCCTGCCGCTCGGCACGACGATGAACATGAGCGGAACCGCACTCTATGAAGGCTGCGTCGTGCTGTTCGTCGCGCAGGTCTTCGGCGTCGATCTCGGTTTCGGCCAGCAGATCACGCTGCTGTTGCTCTCCGTGTTGAGCGCGGTCGCGGTGGCGGCGATCCCGGGCGGCTCGCTGCCGCTCATCGCGGGATTGCTGGCGACCTTCGGCATCGATCCGGCCGGCATCGGCATCATCCTTGGCGTCGATCGCATCCTCGACATGTGCCGCACCGCGACGAACGTCGGTTGCGACGTGACGACGGCGCTCGTCGTGGACGAACTCGTCAAGAAATCCGAGGCGAAAGCGGCGCGCGCGTAGGCGCCGATTTCTGTCCCACGGATTGCCCGGTCGGTTTAGGCGTGGCGGCTTGGGCCGCCGGTCGGCGTGAGTTCGACCGCGAAGCGGGTTTCGCCGCCGGCTGCGTCCAGGCCGAGACCGCGCCGCCGTGAAATTGGATGTGGGCGCCCGCGTCGTAAATCCAGAGTTCGTGGCCGCGCGCGGCGTTGCGGAGGATCGGCACGCCGACAATTTCGGCGGCCTGGGCCGGGGTCATCCCGCGCTGGAGTTTCTCCCACGCGGCGTGTTCGTCGATAACGGCGGGAGCCGCGGCCAGGCCGAGCGCAAGAGCGACGAAGGAGAGCATGGAATAACCATCGGACCGCCGCGCCTCGGTGCGGAGCTGCAAGTGGGTGTCGCGTCGGCTTTCATCCGGATTTAACAGCGCTCTCCGCAGAACCCCCCACGTCATTTCAGGGCGACGCGCAGCGGAAAACAAACGATGCGCAGGCGGAACGAAAACGAAAACGGGCGTGATGCGCACGGTCGCCCGGACTGAACCGCAAGCGCAGACGGAGCGGCTTCGCGGTTTAGAGCGTCGGGTGCCCCGTCCAATTTGCTCGCGTCATGACGAACGGGGCGCGCCTTCGCTCGGGTTTGTTTCAGCCTTTGCGGTTGAGAAATGGGCCGGGGCTGGCAACCGTCGCGGCGTTCTTTGGATTGGGGGCCTATAGCTCAACGGTTAGAGCAGAGGACTTTCACGGGTCGGCGCAGGGGAAACGCTGCGCTAGTCAGGTGTAATTTCGGTGAACGGCCTGCCGCGCTTCAGTGCGGCGACCCAACGCCGAGCCAAGCCCGCGCCCAACGCGGGAAGGTGTAGAGGCCATAATCACCCGCCTAACTCGCAAGACAGGGCGAAGGCATGGTCCAGACCACGCACGGCAGCGGTGCCGGCGGCGAAAGCCGAAGTGGTAAGCATAATCCTTTGGTTCTGGGTTCGAATCCCAGTGGGCCCACCAATCCGAAGACTGCGGTAACTTAGACGACGACGGCAACGACGACGACGCCAACGGATGATCAAACGCGGAGGACGCGGAGAGCGCGGAGGATTTCGGCCGAACGGTTCGTTATTCGACGCTCGCGATGTAGCCGAGCTGTTTGACGGCGTTGGTGAGCTCGCGCTCGTCGGCTCCGTCGTGATCGACGATCGCCTGATTCTGCGCCGTTTCAATCGTGACGGCGTTCACGCGCGGCACGGCTTCGAGGGCTTTCTCGATGTGCGCGGTGTCGGTGGGGTCGGTGAGTTTGGCAATGCGGAGACGAGTGTTCATGAGAAGCGGCGAAGTTTGGTTTCAAAGCGGGTCGCGGCGTCGCGGCAAGTGGCGCGAGCCCTGCCGGGAAGATACGCGGCCGCGATTCGCGCGCTAGGACGGGAACTTCCGGAACCGGACGGGCGAAAAAGCCCCATCGGGACAATTGCGATGCATCCGGAAATTCTGCGAAGAACTGGTGCGCCGAGTGCGTCCGCTCGCGGCAAAATAGACGCGTGGGATTTGGACCTACGAAATCGGTCTGGCTGAACACAGGGGACGCGGAGAGAGCAGGGGAGGAAGCATGACGCCGTGGTGAACGACGGAACACCACGGCGACATCTCTGCGCGAAACTGACGCGGGGTTTTGTGCGAACGCGCAGGATGGGTTGAAGACCTCCCACCGCACACGGTCGTCACCCCTATGCGTTGCGGAGGGCGGGTGGTGAGCGGGACGAGGACTGGGTTGGAAGCCGCAGAAAATGGCGGGATGAGCGGCGTCACCCGGCGGCGGCTCGAGCGGTCTGAACCCAGCGTGCACCCTCGATCTCCGTTTGTTCCTTTTGCTCCGCGTCCGCTCCGACGTGCTCACGCGCGCCGTCGTCGGGACGATGAGCACGCGCGCGAAGCGTTTCGGGCGTTCAAGGCGGCGCGTTTCTTCGGGTCCCTCGACGGGCTGCGCGCTTTCAGCATCCTCGCGGTCGTCTGGTATCACACGCTGCCTTTCGCCCACGACACCTTCGCGGGCCAGGGCAACAAGGGAGTGACGCTCTTCTTCGCGATCAGCGGCTTTCTCATCGTGACGCTCATCCTGCGGGCGAAGCAGAGCCCGGCCGGATTTCAGTTGCCGCAGTTTTGGGGCCGCCGCGCGCTGCGCATCCTGCCGCTCTATTACGGGGTGCTACTCGCCTACGTCGGTTTAGTGGCGCTGTTCGAGCGCGATGGGGCGGCGCGTGCGACGTTTTGGGGGAATCTGCCGGCCTTCGCCACGTTCACGTCCAACTGGTTCGTGAATCTCGAGGACACGCGCGTGATTTTCTATTTCGCGTGGTCGCTCGCCGCCGAGGAACAATTCTATCTCGTCTGGCCCGTGCTCGAGCGCTGGTTGCGCGGCTGGGGAGCGCTGGCGACGGCGGTGGTTACGCTCGTTTCGACGCAAGCGGTCGTGCTCGCGCTCGGTGACGTGGCGCGCGAGTCGTTGGCGCTGCGCATGGTGACGAGCGTGCCGGCGGCGATTTTGCTCGGGGTGACGCTGGCTCATCTGTTGCACCGGCCGGAGACGTATCGCGCAGTCTGGCGTTTTGCTGGCCGGCGCGGGAGTGCGGGGGTGGCGTTGGCACTGACGGTGGGAACGCTCGCGTTCGCCCCGGCGTGGGGCGCGGCGGGTGAACTCGCGATCGCCGTCGCGCTCGCGGGTCTCGTGGCGACGTGCGTCGTGCGCGAGGACAACGATCTCGCGCGGCTGCTTAGGTGGCGTCCGCTGGTGTGGATCGGCACGGTGAGTTACGGGATGTATCTGCTGCACATGATCGCGGTGAACGTCGTGCGCCGCGCTGCGGCGGTCGCGGGCGTGGATTCGCCGTGGGTGGATTTTGTCGGGGGTTCGCTGCTGGCCATCGCGCTGGCGTCGCTCAGCTACCTGACGTTCGAAAAGTTTTTCCTGCGTCTGAAGGATCGTTGGTTCGGAACGACGCGTCCGCCGCCCGCCGCCGCCGAGCCATCAGACCCGGCGCCGAGCGCCGCGCCGAAGTCCGCCGCCAAGCCCGCGACGGCGTGAAGCGGGCCCGCGCCGCTTCGAAGATCGGCTTGACGGTAATAAGCCGTCGGTTGTAGGCAATAAGCCGTCAATGAGTTTACTGCATCAGCTTTTCCCGCAGGTGCGCGCCGAGATTCTTCGGCTCCTTTTCGTCGATGCCTCGCGTGAAAGGCATGGACGGGATCTCGCTCGTCAGAGCGGCTTGAACGTGAAGACCGTGCAGGATGAGTTGCAGAAAATGTCAGCGACGGAACTCGTCACCAGTCGGCGTGATGGCAACCGCCGCTATTTCCGGGCGAATGCGTTGCATCCGCTCTTCGTCGACCTGCAACAAATCGTTCTCAAGACAGCCGGGTTGAAGGACGTGGTGGGCCAAGCTCTCGCGCCGGTCGAGGGCATCGAGTGGGCCTTTATCTTCGGCTCGCTGGCGGATGGCGCGGGGAAGGCCGCGAGCGATGTCGATCTGTTGGTGATCGGAGATGTCGGTCTGCGGAAGTTGGCCGGTCCGTTGCGCTCGGCCGGCGAAAAACTCGGGCGCGAAATCAATCCGGTGACGATGACGGCAGCGGAGTTCCAGCGGGGCCGAAAAAAGAATCCCTTTCTGGTCGATGTGCTGAGCAAACCGAAACTCTTCGTGAAGGGAGATGCCGATGAGCTTAAACGATTGGGCTAAGGCAGGGTGGTTGAAGCCGCAGAGTCCGACCCGTGATCAGGTCGGCAAAATTTTCGGCGTCGTGGACCGCGACTTGGAAGATGCGAAAGCGACCTTGTCCCCGGACGGCCAGTTCAACATCGCCTACAACGCCGCGCTCCAGCTTTGCGCCATCGCGCTGCTCGCGGAGGGTTGGAAATCGGAAAAGCTCAATGCTCATCACCGCACGATTTCCGCTTTGCCCGTCATCCTCGGTTCCGCCCGGCAGGACGATGCCGATTACCTCGATGCGTGTCGGGCCAAACGCAACGGGCTCGAATACGACGCGGCGGGCAAGGTCAGCGCCAAGGAAGCCAAGGAACTCCGCGAGTTTGCGGTCGAGTTGCGCGCCGTGGTGATCGCCTGGCTTGAAGCGAAGCATCCGGATCTTTCGCCGTGGAAAAAGTAAGCCGCCACGGGTCGCGCCACGCCGCAATCTTGCCAGGCGGTCATCCCTGATATTTCAAAACGAACTCACGCCTTTAACCGACTCCATGCGGATCGCCGTCATTTCCGACACGCACGATGGGTATCCGGCTTCGCTGCCGGGGCGGGTGGCATCGGCGGACGAGATCTGGCATCTGGGCGATGTCTGCGAGCCGGAGGTGCTCGTGGAATTCGAGCAGCTCGGTAAACCGCTGCACGTCGTGCTCGGCAATAACGAGGCGCACAATCTCTGGCCGCTCGAACTCACGCTGGAGCGGTGTGGCTGGCGGTTTTTTCTCACCCATATCCCGCCCCGGCGCGCGCCGCCGGGCGTGCATGCCGTGTTGCACGGACACACGCATGTGCCACGCGAGGAGACCGATCCGGCGGGCGTCCGCTGGCTGAATCCGGGTTGCATCTCACGGCCGAACCGAGGCGCGCCAGCGAGCTTCGCCTGGCTGACGGTGGCGAATGGCCGCCGTCTGGAGTGGAAAGTGATGCGACTCTAAAAACCGTTTGGCGCGCAGCCTGCATGAGCGGAGAGATGCAAATCATCTTTTGGTCGGAAGCCGACGTCCTCGCGCGGATCGAGGAACTCTCGGCGTTGCTGCGCGATGCCGTGGAGCACGGCGCGTCGATGGGTTTCATGCTGCCGCTGGCGGAGACGGAACTGCGCGACTACTGGCGCGGCGTCGCGGCGCAAGTCGCCGGCGGCGCGAAGATCGTGCTCGCCGCGGGCGACGAAAGCGGACGCCTCGTCGGCTCGGCGCAGCTCGGGTTGGAGCTGCGCCCGAATGGGCGGCATCGCGCCGAGGTGCAAAAGGTCATGGTGCTCCACGCCGCGCGCGGCCGGGGCGTTGGCGGCGCGCTGATGCAGCGACTCGAAGACGAGGCGCGGTTGCGCGGTCGCACGTTGCTGTTTCTCGACACGAGCGTGGGCCGGAGCGGTGCGGTGGAATTCTACACGCAGCGGGGCTACACGCTGTGCGGTGGGATCCCCGACTACGCGCGCGACCCCGACGGCACGTTCGCAGCCAACGCGATTTTTTTCAAACGCCTCTGACGCGGATACGCGCGAGCGCCACCGAAAAACTCGTGAAACGAGTTTTCGTTGGAAATGCGTGGCAACGCGCCTTACGTCACTTCCGTGAACAGCGGGGAGCAGGAATTCTTTCAATTGGGCACGGCCGTGGAGCCGTCGCCCGCGCTCATCTATGTCCGCAGCGCTCAGGCGAAGCGCTACCGGCTGACGTTGCGCCGCGACGGCGTGGCCGTGGCGACCATTCCCGCGCGCGGAAGCGAGCGCGAGGCCCAGCGCTTCGTGGCGCAACACGAGGAGTGGCTCACGCGCGCGCGCGAACGGCAGGCGAAGCGGCCCCGCGCGGCGGAGATCTGGACGATCGGCACGCACGTGCTCTGGCGCGGCGAGATGCATCCGATCCGCGTCGCGTCAGAGGGCGAGAAACCGCAGGTGAGCGTCGCGGCGGACGTGTTTCGCGTCGCGCGGTTTGACGGGGACTTGCGCGCAACGCTCGAGGCGCATTTTGCCCGCCGCGCGAGGATCGAGTTGCCGGCGCGGGCGTGGGAGCTCGCGGCGGAGACCGGCGTGGATTTGAAAACCGTGACCGTGCGCAATCAGCGGGCGCGCTGGGGCTCGTGTTCGGCGGGTGGGTCGGTGTCGCTCAATTGGCGGCTCGTGCAGACGCCGGATTCGGTGCGCGACTACATCATTTACCACGAGCTGATGCATCTGAAGGAAATGAATCACAGCGAGCGCTTCTGGACGCGGGTCGAGGAAGTCTGCCCGTGGTGGAAGGACGCCGAGCGCTGGCTCAAGCGCAACGGAAGTTTGCTCGGGCTTTGAGCTGCGGCGCCGAGCGACGACGCAGTCCGCGGGAGATCGCCGCGTGAGGTAGCCCGTGACCTCCGGGCACGGGGCGGCGAGTCGACAATCGTTCCCGTGCCCGGAGGTCACGGGCCACCTTGAACGTGGCAAAACGGGAGCTGGAGGCTCCCGCTACTTTTCGTCGCCCAGCACGCGGCGGAGTTCACTGACGAGGGTTTGCACCTCGAAGGGCTTTTGCACGAAGCCGGCGAGGCCCTTGCCGACGAAACGGTTGATCGCATCGACGCGATTGAAGCCGCTCATCAGCACGACGCGCACGCCGGGACTGAGCAGGCGCAACTGCCGGAAGGCTTCCTCGCCGTCCATCTGTGGCATCGTGAGATCGAGCAACACGGCGGTGAAGCGTGCCGGGTCGCGCTGGAAGATCTCGACGCCCGCGACGCCGTCGCCCGCCTCTTCGACGGTGAAACCGGTGTATTCGAGCACGCTGCGCGCGACGGTGCGCACGCTTTCCTCGTCATCGACCACGAGCACGTGGCCGCTGCCGCGCCAATCCGGTGCGGTCGGGGTCGGACGGTGGAGCGGCTGCGCAGGTCCGGCGACGGGCGGGAGCAGCACGCGGAACGTGGTGCCGCGACCCGGTTCGCTATAGACTTTGATCGCGCCCTTGTGGCCGCGCACGATGCCGATGACGGCCGCGAGACCAAGCCCTCGTCCGGTGAATTTTGTGGTGAAGAACGGATCGAAGATGCGCGCCAGCGTTTCGCGGGACATGCCAGAGCCATTGTCGCTGACCTCGAGAAAAACGTAGGGGCCGGGCGTGATTTCAGTCTGGAATTGCACACTTGCGAGGTAGGCTGGCGTGGCATCGACGTGTCCGGTGCTGACGGTGATCTGGCCAGGCTTGTCGCCGAGCGCCTCGGACGCGTTGATCACCAGGTTCATCACGACTTGGCGCAACTGCGTCGCGTCCGCGCTGATCGCCGGCAGCGCCGGTTCGAGCGCGAGTTGGAGGGTGGCCTTCTTGCTGATGGAAATCTGCAGGAGCTGCGCGGTTTCCTCGAGTAGTTCGTTGAGCGACAGGCGCTGGACGACGAAGCGGCCCTTGCCCGAGTAGGCGAGCATCTGCTTGCAGAGGTCCGCGGCGCGGAGTGAGGCCTTTTCGATTTGCACCAGGTGATCGGCGCCGGCCCAGCCGCGTGGGGCTTCGAGGCGCGCGAGGCCGGCATTGCCGAGAATGCCGGTGAGCAGGTTATTGAAATCGTGCGCGATGCCGCCGGCGAGCACGCCGAGACTTTCGAGTTTCTGCGTTTCCTGCAGCTTGCGGCCGAGCTGCTGGCGCTCCTCCTCGACTTCACGGCGCGCGGTGATGTCGCTCATGCGGCCGAGCAGGCGCTCGGGTTGGCCGTCGGCTTGGAAGAGAAAAACGCCGTGATCCTCGATGTGGCAGTAACTGCCGTCCTTGCGGCGGAAACGATACTCCGCCCGGTAGCGCGTTTTGTCGGCGATCGCGCGCTCAAGCAGGGCGACGGCGTGTGGCCGGTCGTCGGGATGCACCATCTCCTCCCAGCGCTTCAGATCGACCGCTTGGAATTCGGCGAGCGAATAACCGGTGATGGCCGGCGTCGCCTCGGTGCCAAACCACTGGATCAGGTTCGATCCGAGTTGGTGATCGTAAACCATCTGGCCGGTCTGGTCGATGACGGTGCGGTAACGGCGTTCGCTTTGGGCGAGTTGCGCTTCGGCCTGGCGGCGGGCGGCCACCATTTCATTGAACGCGCGGGCGGTTTCCGCGACCTCGGCCGGACCGGTGACTGGTGCGAGACGTTCTGTCTGGCCGGTGGCTTGGTCGCGGGCGGCGTTGGCGAGCGCCATGATCGGCGTCTCGATGGTGCGTGCGTAACGGGCGACGAGGTAGGCGCCTAGCGCGAAAACCAAGCCGCACGCCGCCAGCGCCTGCCAGAGGTTGCGCTTCGCACCGCGCAGGATTGCTTCCGTCGGCATCGAGGTGACGACGATCCACGGCGCGGTGCCGACGCGGGAGACGAGCGCGGTGCGGGTCAGGTTGTCGAAGCCGGCGGCCTCGATCCGGTTTTCGCCGCGGTCGAGCAGGGCTTGAATGTCCTCGATCCTTCCCGCGCGCCGGCCGATGTAGCGGTCCGGTTCGGGCCGGCGGATGACGATGAGGCCGGTGTCCGCGATGATGCCGACGACCAAGCCCGTGCTGTCCTCGGGCAGGTTGAGCAAGTCGATCAGCTCGGCCAGCCGCAGCGGAGCGACGATCGTGCCGAGGCGATGGCCCTCCGCGTCGGTGATCGGCTGGCTGGCGAGGACAACCCAGCGCCCGGTGCCGGGACTTTCGTAGGGCGGGCTGAGGAGGAACTTGTTCGACCTCCGCGCGGCGACGTAGGGCGGGCTGTTGAGCAGGGCGGTGCGCACTGCGTCGGACACGGGCGAGGCGGAGGCAATGAGTTCGCCCGCGGGACCGAGCAGGCGGACGTTGGCGAGGTCGGGGTTGGTCTCGACGACGTCGCGGAGGAGCGCGGCGGCGTCGTCCGGCTGCATCGCGCGGATGCGGGCGTGTTGCGCGATGCGTTCGAGGCGGTGGCGAGCCGAGGCGACGAAGGTCCGCGCGTTCTCGACGTTGACCTGCTGCAGAAACTCCAGGGAGTGCATCGCACGCGAGCGATCAGTCTCGAACAGACGCCAGACACCGTATCCGACCAAGCCCACGAGCGGCAACGCCACGGCGATGGCGAGCATGAGCAGGCGATGGTGGATGGTAGTGCGGACGCTCACGCGCAACCCCACTCGTGCGCCGCCGCCGACGATCTGCGCGCACCGCAGCCGTTGGGCGTTCGTGTCGTCAGGGTCGGCCCGGGAGCATTCAACGGATATCCAGAACCTCAACCTCGAAAACCAGCGTGGCGCGGGGAGGGATCGCGCCCTTGCCCGACGTGCCGTAGGCCAGCCACCACGGAATGATCAGCGTGCGTTTCTCGCCTTTTTTCATCGCGGCAAACGCCTCGTCCCACCCTTTGATCACCGCGCCGGTGCCGACGCGGAAGGAGAAGGGTTCGTTGCGATCGTAGCTGCTGTCGAACTTCTGACCGCCCAAGAGTGTGCCGTGATAATGCGCGACCACCATCGCGCCGACCGACGGCGGCGAACCTTCACCGGGGCGTTGCACGACGTAGCGCAAACCCGAGGGCGTGACGGTGGCGTCGGCGAAGTGCTGTTTGATTTGCGCGATGTCCTCGGGCGAGAGGCGCTGGGCTTCCTGTTGTTCGCGCACCCATTTGTTGGCGGGCTCGCCGGGATTGGCGCGGCGGAAGATGCCCGTGCGCGCCTGGATGGCGATGAAGATCAGGACGCCCGCGAGGATGATGAGGATGCCGAATTTGCGCATGGGAAATGGGTTCGAACTGAGACTGTGCACCCAACCTCGACGCGAAGAAAGGGGTTTTTGCCGCTTATTCGGGACAATAATTCGGCCCGCACGGACTCTCATGGTTGAGCGGGCACCGGGTTTTTCCTTGGGTGTTCGCGCCGGGCCCGCCTTTCTTCGACCATGCAGAATTTCAAACTCCCGCGCAGCCTCGCCGCCGAGGCGGTGCGCGGCGCCGCGATCGAGCAGCGTTTCAAAATCGCCCGCAACGAATTCGGGCCCGAGTGCGTCTATCGCATTCACGATCCGGCGGACAACTCCACGTGGGGCTTCGTCGCCGTCGATAATCTCGTGCGCGGCCGCGGCCTCGGCGGACTCCGCCTCGCGCCCGACGTGAGTGTCGAGGAAGTTTACGGCCTCGCCGCCGCAATGACGATGAAGAGCGCCGCCGCCATGCTGCCGCTCGGCGGCGCGAAGAGCGGCTTGCGCGTCGAGCCCCGCTACTTTGCCGACAAGCCGGAGGAAAAACGGGCGCTCGTGGCGATGTTTGCCGAAGCGCTCTGGGACATCCCGGAATACATCCCTGGGCCGGACATGGGCACGGGCGAGACGGACATGCAGACGATCTACGACGTCTTCGCGCAGAAGAACGGCGCCGCCCACCACGGCCGCGGCGGCGTCGGCCGGCCGCCCTCCAAAGGCGGCTTCCCGCTCGACGAGTGGGGCATCACCGCGCACGGCCTGTTTGCCGCCGCCATCGCGGCCGAGAAGCACGTGCCGGATTTCCGCATCAAGGACTCGAGCGTCGTCATCCAGGGCTTCGGCAATGTCGGTGCGCCCATCGCGGAAAAACTCGCCTCACTCGGCGCGCGCATCGTCGGCGCCTCCGACATCAATGCCGGTCTCTACAACCCGGCTGGCCTCGACGTCGCTCAGCTTCTCGCCATCCGTCGCACCAAGGAAGGTCTCGCCGCCTACACCGGCCCGGTGAAGGAGCGTTTCGACGGCGAACACATCGACCGCATGCTCGAGATGCCGTGCACGATTCTCGTGCCCGCCGCGCGCCCGCACGCCATCCACGGCGACAATGCGCCGCACATCCACACGCGCATCGTCCTCCAAGGCGCGAACAATCCCGCCGATCTCGTCAGCGAATATTTCCTGCAAC
The DNA here is from genome assembly GCA_013821985.1 of Opitutus sp. Classification (GTDB taxonomy): domain Bacteria; phylum Verrucomicrobiota; class Verrucomicrobiia; order Opitutales; family Opitutaceae; genus Didemnitutus. The sequence goes on along the minus strand of PNJQ01000006.1, from coordinate 7,941 downwards.
ACCGCCGCGGCATCGTCTGCCTCACGGATTTCATTGCCAACTCCGGTGGCGTCATGGCGGCGTTCATCGAAGCGAAGGCGGACGTGGACGCGGAATTCCGCACGCGTGTCATGGCCGAGGACGGCACGGGCCGCGCCTTCATCGAGAAGGTTGTCACGCGGATCATCACGGAGAACATCGACGAGATGTTCGCCCGCCGCGCCAGCCACCGCGCGAAGGACATCACCTGGCGCGAGATCGCCTACGAAATCGCGCGCGACCGCCTGCGCCCCGGCGCCGACGGCAAGCTGAAGGTGTTGCCCGAGCTGCTCTGAGAATTTGCGCCGTCTCGACTGGAACTTTCTCGAGTAACTCTGCTTCGAGGTGGTCGTCGCCGTCCCTGGCGACGACGAGACGCGCGAAACGCGATGATTCACCGCATAACGTAACACTCCGAAACGCATCGTCGCTTCGTGTCGACGCCGGGACGGCGGCGACCACCTCGACCTACATGATTTCACGATCCTGAAAATTTTGCCGCCGTTGCTTTCAGCGTCCCCGACGGCCCGCCTCGCCCCGCGCGAGGCGGGCCTTTGTTTTCGGCCGTGGCATCGCAAGGTGGGGCGCTCTCTCCGAGAGCGCCGTCGCGCGATGGCGAATTCAGTTTCTGTCGCCAGGCTCGCTGAGTCCGGGCGACATCACTTCGCTCGTGAGAGCCCTCCCCCGCTCGCGGCCACCCGTTTGGGCGTTCGGCCCCAGCACGTTCCCTCGTCGCTTCATCCCGACGGTCGTCGTGTTCGTCGGACGAGTTGCGCGCCTCAGCGTCGGCCATTTGTCACTCGCGCGATCCCGGCTACGGTGTGCGCACTATGCTACGCAAAATTACCACGCTCCTCGTCGCGGTCGCGCTTTCGCTGACCGCTTTTGCCGCCAGCAAATACCCCGACATTTCGCACGACGAACTCAAAGCCGCGATGGCGGCGGGCACCGTCACGCTGATCGATGTCAACGGCTCGCAATCCTACGCGAAGGGCCACATTCCCGGCGCGATGGATTTCGCCGCCTTGAAGGACAGTTTCGCCGCGAAACTTCCCGCCGACAAGAGCGCGCTCGTTGTCGCCTACTGCGGCAGCCCGAGCTGCGGTGCCTACAAGAAGGCCGCTGACGCCGCGGTCGCCCTCGGCTACACGAACGTGAAGCACTACTCGGGCGGCATCTCGGGCTGGCAGAAGAGAGGCGAACAGATGGGCAAGCTCTGACGGGCGGCATTTTGCCGGTGCAAATTTCAACCCGCGCCACCCGGCGCGGGTTTTTTTGCGGACGGACGCGGCCGGTTGCCGGAGGCCCGGATGACAAAACTGTAATCTCGGCGTCATGATTTCGTTCCCGGGTGCCGGGCATACTGGGCGGCGTGAAATACCGCGAATGCTCCGCTGCGAGTTGGACCGATGCGATGTCGGGCGACGGGCGGCGCACGCTCCCGATTGGGCCGTCTCAACCCATCCCCGTCATGAAGAACCGTATGATTAAGCTCGGCGCAGCGTTCGCGCTGCTGGCGCTCTGTGCAGCGCCCGTGCAGGCCAAGTTGGCCTGGAATAAGAAGGCCAAAAAATTCGACGCGACGATCACCGCGTGCACTGCGTGCCACGTGCCTGAAAAGCCGAAGAAGGGCGACCCCCTCAGCGAACGCGGCGAGTGGCTCGTGCAGCAGAAGCAGAAGCTCGGCGTCAAGGAAGTGAGCCTCGAATGGCTGAAGGATTACCCGAAGGCCGGCCAATAATCTCCGAACCAGACAAACCCATGAAACTCCAACATTCCCTCCTCCTCCTCGCGGTGGCGCTGCTCGCGCCCGCGACGAGTTTCGCCATCCCCGCCTGGTCGCGCCAAGCCGGCGCTTCCTGCAACGCCTGCCACGCGACACCAACCTGGCAGCTCAATACCACCGGCTTGAAATTCCTTGCCGGTGGCCACCGCGCCGAACCGTTCAAGATGGCCGAGGAAGTCGATTGGAAGCACTACCTCAGCCTGATCTGGAAGGCGCGCGCCTGGTATGAGGACGTGGACAGTGCCCGCACCGGCAACGCCAACACGCAAAAGCCGGTGACGAACCTTGAGCAGCACTCCTTCGCCCTTTATTCGGGCGGCCCGATTGCGGATCGCTTCTCCTACTTCACGGAAATCTACCTGAGCGAAAACACCGGCGCGACCTCCGGCTCGAACATCGTGCAGGGCGAAGCCGCCCGCAAGAAGCTCGCCGAGGCATTCCTCCAATACAACCACCCGCTCACCGAGGACCAGGAAACCTACCTCGCAGTCCGCGCTGGTGAAATCCTTCCGGCCCTCTTGCACGTGTTCGGCGTCGGTGCACGCAGCGCCGAGCAACGCACCGTCATCTTCAACGAGGCGCTCGCGGGCAACAGCAACTCCTACCGCCCCTTCAGCCGCCAGCAGGGCTTGGATGCGACGATCGTCGGCAAGCACTACGAGGTCGCCTTCGGCTTGGTGAACGGTTCCGACACCTCGACGACGAACTCCATCGACGCCGATTCGCACAAGGACGTGTATTTCTCCGCCATCTACAACTTCGACGAATACGAGTCCGGCGTCGGGGCGTTCTACTACAGCGGTAAGTTCTCCAACTACACGACGAAGCAGGACTTCTCCACTTCGCTCCTCTACAAGAACGATTTCTACCGCGGCGTGCTGCTCGGTCGCTTCATCCGCGAGAACTGGCGCGTCGTCGGCGCCTACATGGTCGGCGAAGAGACGATCAACGCCTCGCTCGCGAAGGCCGACAACCGCGGTTACTACTTCCTCGCCGACTATAACTTCACCGACAAGCTCGGCGTGTTCGCCCGCTACGACCACCTCGATCCGAACACGAACATCAGCAACAACGAAGTTTCGATGTTCCTCGTCGGCTTCAACACGCTGTTCTTCCAGTCCGAAAACGCGGCAGTCCGCTTCGGCATCGAATACACGAACAAGGTCAGCTACCTCGGCGGCAACATCACGACCGCCGGCACGACGAAGTTCGCCGACAACCGCATCACCGCGCAGCTCACCTGGGCGTTCTGACGAATCTCTCCCGTAGATAGGTGTTGGTTCCTGGCCAGCGCGGCTTGTGTCCGCGCTGGCCTTTTGCCGACCGCGCATGGTTTGCCGAATGGCGCGCGTCTTTGGTCGCACCTTCAACAATTCCTCGTCGCTCGCCGGGCTTCATCCTATGTCAGCGGAAATGCACATCTTGGTCGTCGAAGATGAGCGCAAGACCTCGGACTACCTGAAGAAGGGGTTGTCCGAAAACGGCTATGTCGTCGATATCGCCCATCATGGCGAGGACGGCCTGCACCTGGCGCTCACCGAAACCTACGACGTCGTCGTGCTTGATATTCAGCTCCCGGGTCGCGACGGCTGGTCCGTGCTGCAATCGCTGCGCCGCGCCGGCCGCCAGGTGCCGGTGCTCGTGCTCACCGCGAGCGACAAGGTCGATGAGCGCGTCAAAGGCCTCGACCTCGGCGCCGACGACTACCTGGTCAAGCCGTTCGCGTTCTCCGAACTGCTCGCGCGCGTGCGCTCGATTCTCCGCCGCGGGCCGGCGCGTCAGCCAGAGATGCTGACCATCAGCGACCTTGAACTCGATTTGCCGCGACACCGGGCCCAGCGGAGCGGCCAGCGCCTCGACCTCACGCCGAAGGAGTTCGCGTTGCTCTCGCTGCTCGCACGTCGCCGCGGCGAAGTGCTCTCGCGCACCCTGATTTCCGAGCTCGTGTGGGAAATGCATTTTGACAGCGACACGAACGTCGTGGACGTCGCCGTGCGTCGGCTGCGTTCCAAGGTGGACGATCCGTTCCCGCAAAAGCTCATCCGCACGGTGCGCGGGGTCGGCTATACCCTCGATGGCGACTGACATCTCATTCGCGGCCGTGGCACGCAGCGCACTCTCGCTCCGCTGGTCCATCACCGGGCGGCTGGTGCGCCATTATTTTTTCTCGACGTCGCTGCTGCTCCTCGCCTCGACGGTCTATCTCTACTATGGTCTGCACCGCAGTCTCGCCGAGCAGGGCCACGCGCTGCTCGCCAGCAAGGTGAAGGTGCTCCGCGTCCTGCTGGGCGGACACGAGGAAAATCCCGCCGTGCTGCGGAGCGAGATCGAGCACGAGGCGGGCGAGGAGAGCGTGTTGAAATATTTTCTGCGTGTCCTCGACGGCGACGGAAGGGTCTTAGTCGAAACGCCCGGCATGAGCCAGGCGCTGCCGCCGGCCGTGTTTCCCCCGCCCGGACTGCGCGGCGATCCCATGGAGCCCGCCGAGCGCACGCTGACCTCCGGCCACGAATACCTGCTCGGCGCGGCCCTGGCCGGTGTCGGCGACGACCCGGCTTCGCGACGCGTGCTGCACGTGGCGCTCGACGTCTCGCCCAACGAGGATGTGCTCGCCGGCTATCGCAACAACCTGCTCGCCGCGTTCATCGGCGGCTCCCTCGTCGCGGCCCTGATCGGCGCGCTGGTGGCACGCGCGGGATTGCGTCCGCTCGCGCGCATCACCCACGCGACCCAGCAAACGACCGCCAGCCGGCTCAATGCCCGCATCTCTCAGACGCTCTGGCCGACGGAATTGACGGAGCTCGCGCGCAGCTTCGACGGCATGCTCGACCGGCTTGAGGGTTCCTTTCGCCGACTCGACCAGTGCACCGGCGACATGGCGCATGCCTTGCGCAACCCAATCAACAACCTCCGGGGCGAAGCCGAGGTCGTCCTCCAGCGCGCACGCACGCCTCAGGAATACCAGCAGACACTCGCCTCGAGCCTCGAGGAATACGACCGGCTCGCGCGCATGATCGATGGGTTGCTCTTCATCGCGCGCGCCGACGAGGCCCATACTGCGCTGGAGGTCCGCCCGTTCGATGTGCGTGCCGAAATCGAAGCCGTTCGGGAATTCTACGACGCGCTCGCCACGGAAAAAGGGGTCCAAGTCACCAGCGCCGGCGAGGCACGCCTCGAGGCCGACTCGATGCTCGTGCGCCGCGCGATCAGCAATTTGCTCGCGAACGCGCTGAAGCACACGCCTGCCGGCGGCGCCATTACGATCGCCGCGCGATCCTTCGTCGATGGCGCGGTGGAGATCACCGTAACTGACACCGGCGGAGGCATTCCGGCCGAACATGTCGACCGCGTGTTCGAGCGGTTCTTCCAAGTGGACAAGACGCGCGATCAAACCGTAAAGGGCGCCGGCCTCGGGCTCGCCATCGTTCGTTCCATCATGCACCTGCACGGCGGCACTGCTGAGCTGGCCAGCACGCCCCGCCAAGGGACACGCGTGAAGCTGCGTTTCCCTCCCCGGCCAACGAGTTCCATTCACACCGCCAACAGGTAGGAGCTTGCTGGCAGGCGAACAGGATCTTCGCAGCGCGTGAAGGGAGCGAGAATCTGTTCATCGCCTGCGAGCAGCCTCCTACGGGGGACGTGGACGGGCCGGTCCCGCTGCCCGCCACGAACTTCCGGAGCGTGGACCTCTCCGACGGCGTCTTTTGACGCGCAGGGGGATTAACCTTCGCCAAGGCTTCGGCCTGACAAGCCTGCGCGTCCACCTCGGCACGCAGCCGCAAGCTATTTTTTCGCCAGCAAATCCAGCGCCGCAGCACTCAAGGCCGTGACGCTCGTCTTGATCGTCGGCTCGGGCACCGGCGCCCAGAAGGCGCTGTGATTCGACGGCACGAGCTGACCGGTGCGGCGGCCTTCGGCGAGTTTCTCCGGATCGGAGCCGCCGACCCAGAAGATGGAGATCGGCACCTTCGGCTGTGTGCGGCCGTATTCCGAAAAATCCTCGCCGTAGGTCGCGGCTTCGGTCGTCTCGAAGCGCTCGGCGGGAAACCAGTCGCGCAGCGTGGCGTCGAGGCGCTTCGTCAGCGCGGGGTCGTTGAACGTCAGTGGCGTGCGCGTGCCGAACACAGTGACAACGGGCAACAGGTTTTCCGGCACGCCGGCGGCGCGCGCCGTGTTTTCGCAGATGCGCTTGATCGACGTGATGAGCTGGTTGGCAACTTCTTCGTTGTAGCTGCGGAGCGTGAGCTGGAGCTTCACCTCCGCGGGGATGATATTGTGCTTGGTGCCGCCGTTGATCGCACCGACGGTGACGACCGCAGGCGTTCCGGGTTTCAACTCGCGGCTCACGATTGTCTGCAATGCGGTGACGATTTGCGCGGCGAGCACGATCGGGTCCCGCGTCGAGTGCGGACGCGCGCCGTGGCCACCGAGGCCGCGCACGGTGATGTCCAGTGAATCGACATTCGCGTAGCTCGGGCCTTCGAGCGTCGCGAGCTGGCCCGCCGCCATGTCTCCGCCGACATGCAGTGCGATGACATGGTCGGGCCGCGGAAATTTCGTGAACAGGCCTTCGGTCAACATCGCCCGTGCGCCGGCGCCGATCTCCTCGGCCGGTTGCGCGATCAACACGAGCGTGCCGGACCAGTGGGCCTTGGTCGCCGTCATCACGCGCGCGACGCCGATCAAGCCGGTGATGTGCGAGTCGTGGGCGCAGGCGTGCATCACCGGCTGGTCTTTGCCGGAAAGATCCTTGCCGACGACTTTGCTCGCGTGGGCGAGGCCGGTCTCCTCCTTGATCGGCAGTGCATCCATGTCGGCGCGGACGAGCACGGTCGGCCCCGAGCCGTTCTTCAGCACGCCCACGACGCCGGTGTTCCCGACCTTCTCCGTCACCTCGTAGCCGAGCGCGCGCAGTTCTGCGGCGACAATCCCGGCGGTGCGCGTTTCCATGAACGACAGCTCCGGATGCGCGTGGAGATCGAGGTAGATTTTTTCCAGCGCCGGATAATCGGCCGCGACTTGGGCGGTGACGGTCTCTTTCAGCGCCGACGAAGCGGCGAGCATCGGGAGCGGAGTGAGAGCAACGAGGGCGAGCAGGGGGCAGAGGTGCATGGGTTCAATTTTTTTGGCGAGTAGATCGGTCGGGCCGGCTTCAGCCGGCTTGGTTGGAGTAGCGCCTTTGACCGGCGCTACTGTTTCGGTCCGAGCGCGAAGATCAGGCCGTCCACCACTTCATCGACGATGAGCTTGAGGCGTTGCGCGGGCGAAATCGTGCGGCCTTCGGCGATGGCCGCATCGGCGAATGCGTTGCCGCGCTCCTTTGCGCCGGCGAAGAATGCCTCCTTGCGCTGCATCAAGCCGTCGCGCGCCAGGAACTCCTCGCGCGATCCGGCGCGGCCCATGAATGCGGGCAACAGCGGCTCACCCAGCCAGATCATCCACGAATCGCTGTCGGCGAAGTAGCTCGCGAGCACGCCGTCGTCGGCCACGCCGAGCTTCTCCGCGAGGCCACGGTTGAACGAGCCGATCGATTGACCTTCGCGGTCCGGCTTGAATTCCTTGAACACGCGCACGTAAACCTTGCGCCCGGTGAAGCGCTCGAAGTTCGCCAGCTTGAAATTGAAATTCTTCGCGCGCGGAATGTCCTGCGGAAGAAGTTTGTCCGGGTCGTCGAAGTGCGTGCTCGGACGGGGCTCGGCGGCGCCCGCGTATTTTTTTGCGGCTTCGACCCGAGCGGCAAAGCTCGCCTCGTTTGCCTTAAACGCCTGCGCCGACGCGCCGATGCGGAGGATTTTAATCGAGAACGGTTCGTCCTGCTTGATCTGCGGGAGCAACTCGGCGCCGCGCACGACGCGGCCGAAGACGCTGTGCAGATAATTCAGACGGTGCGTATCGCGCAACGTGACGAAGAATTCGCTGCTGTTCGTGTCCGGTCCGCCATTGGCCATCGACAGGATGCCGGCAGAAACATGGTACAGCCCGGGCGCGATTTCGTCGGGGAACGACAGTGGGTGTCCGGCCGCCTCGTCTTCCTCGGTGAGTTTGCTGGGATCGGTGGCGGCACTGCGGACCGGGTCGCCGCTCTGGATGACGAAGTTCGGCACGACGCGATACCACTTTAAGCCGGTGAAGAATGG
>PNJQ01000005.1 GCA_013821985.1 Opitutus sp. | reverse complement strand
CTCGTAGGCGTTGATGCGCGCCTGGCCCTTCGCCTGCCGCGCCTTCGCGCCGGCGCGGATCCATTCGAGTTCGCGCGCCATCGCCTTCTGCCGGCGGTCTTCGGTGCGCTGCTCGATCGCGAGGCGCTTCTGCTTTTGCTCGAGCCACTCGGAGTAATTGCCCTTCCACGGAATGCCGTGCCCGCGATCCAATTCGAGAATCCAGCCCGCGACGTTGTCCAAAAAATACCGATCGTGCGTCACGGCGATGACGGTGCCCTCGTAGCGCGCGAGATGCTGCTCGAGCCATTGCACGCTCTCCGCGTCGAGATGGTTCGTCGGCTCGTCGAGGAGGAGGATCGAAGGTTTCTGCAACAGCAGCCGCGCGAGTGCGACGCGCCGGCGCTCGCCGCCGGAAAGTTGATCGACGATCGCGTCCGGCGGCGGGCAACGCAGCGCATCCATCGCCTGCTCGACCATCGGCGCCGTGTCCCACGCGCCGAGCGCGTCGATCTGTTCCTGGAGCTTGGATTGTTTTCCCGTGATGGCATCGCGTGTCGCGTCGTCCTCGGCGGCGGCAATTTCGTCCCACGACGCGTCGTAGGCGGCGGTCAGATCGGTGAGGTGCTTCACGCCCTCCTCGACACACGCGCGCACGGTGGCGCCGGCGGTGAGCTGCGGTTCCTGCGGGAGAAAGCCAACTGGATAACCCGGCTCGAACGCGACGTGGCCGTCGAACTCCTTGTCGATCCCCGCAAGGATGCGCATGAGCGACGACTTGCCGGAGCCGTTGAGGCCGAGCACGCCGATCTTCGCGCCGTAGAAAAACGACAGCGAGATGTCGCGGAGGATTTCCTTGCGCTCGATTTTTTTCGAGACGCCGAGCATCGAAAAAATGATTTTGGGCGTGGAGTCGTCGTTCTTGGCCATGGAGTTGAGCAGTGAGCGGTAACCACTAATGGGAGCGAATCAGCACAATTCTTGCGACGCCCTCGCCGAACCGAGCAAGAAAGTCTTGCGATGCGGAAATGCGGTGGGATGGTGGCCGGCTTCCCGTGTTCCACGTCACGCTCACGCCACCTTGAACGACTCCGCGCTCCCTTGAGGAGCGGCGTGTTCGTTGGCGTCCTGCTCCTCCGAGCGAATACCCGGTCCAAGTGACTGGATGGCGCACCGCCAACTCGAATTCCGTCCGCCGCGGCCCGCTCCTTGCCGCGCGTCCCGTCCCCTGTTTATCCGCCAAAATTTCGTCTTAATGTCTCTTTCCTCATATTTTCAACAATGGTTCTCGAATCCGCGACGCGACGTCGTGGCGGGAGCGGTCGTCGCGCTCGCGCTGATTCCCGAAGCGATCGCATTCTCGATCATCGCCGGCGTCGATCCCCAGGTTGGGCTCTACGCGTCATTTTGCATCGCGGTCGTGACGGCGTTCCTCGGTGCGCGGCCCGGGATGATCTCCGCGGCTACCGGCGCCATGGCGTTGCTGATGGTCACGCTGGTGAAGGACCACGGCCTGCATTACCTGCTCGCCGCCACGCTGCTGACCGGTGTGTTGCAGATCGTCGCCGGGCTCTGCCGGCTCGGTGAGCTGATGAAGTTCGTTTCGCGCTCGGTCGTGACCGGGTTCGTCAACGCGCTCGCGATATTGATTTTTCTCGCGCAACTGCCCGAATTCGACGGCCAGGGTTTCTTGATGTATGGCATGGTGGCGGGCGGTCTCGTGATCATCTACGTGTTGCCGCGATTCACGAAGGCCATCCCATCACCGCTGGTCTGCATCGTCGCGCTGACCGCGCTCTCCATGTTGCTGGGGCTCGACCTCCGCACCGTCGGCGACATGGGCGAGCTGCCATCCACGTTGCCCGTGTTCTTTCTGCCGGATATTCCGTGGAACTGGGAAACACTGCGCATCATTCTTCCCTACTCGGTCCCGCTCGCCGTCGTCGGCCTGCTCGAGTCATTGATGACCGCCACGATCGTGGACGACCTCACCGACACGGCCAGCGACAAGAGTCGCGAGTGCGTGGGCCAGGGCGCGGCGAACATCGTGGCGGGTTTCTTCGGCGGCATGGCGGGTTGCGCCATGATCGGCCAATCAGTGATCAACGTGAAATCCGGCGGTCGCGGCCGCTTGTCCGCCTTCGCCGCCGGCGTGATTCTTTTGATCCTGATCGTGCTGCTCGGTGACTGGGTAAAACAGATCCCAATGGCCGCCCTCGTCGCCGTCATGATCATGGTGTCGATTGGCACGTTCAGTTGGGCGTCGTTCAAAAACCTGCGCGCGCATCCGAAGTCCTCCAGCACGGTCATGATTTCCACCGTCGTGGTCGTCGTCGGCACGCACAACCTCGCGCTCGGTGTCGGCGTCGGCGTGTTGCTCAGTGCGCTGTTCTTCGCGCGCAAGGTCTCGCAACTGCTCGACATCCGCTCGGAACTGTCCGCCGACGGCGCCATGCGCATCTACCGCATCCGCGGTCAGCTCTTCTTTGTTTCCGCCAACACGTTCGCCGACGCCTTCGATTTCCGCGAGGTGCTCACGAAAGTGGTGCTCGACGTCTCGCACGCGCACTTCTGGGACCTCACGGCCGTCGGCGCGCTCGACAAAGTCGTGCTCAAATATCGCCGCGAAGGCACGGAGGTCGAATTCATCGGCCTGAACGAGGCGAGCAAGACGATCGTCGATCGACTCGCCATCCACGACAAACCCGGTGCAATGGACCAAGTCGCTGCGCACTAAAATTACTCCACCCGCCATGCCTGCCATTCTCTCCTGCACCGACGGCTCGCTCTACGCCCGCAGCATCTATGATCACACCGCCTGGGCCGCCGCGCGTCTCGCCGCCGAGGTCCACGTGCTGCACATGCTCGAACACCCCGAGCAACGCGCACGCGACGACATCTCCGGCGCGATCGGACTCGACGCCTCCGCGGAATTGTTGAACGAACTCGTTACCCTCGCCGAAACCCAGGGCCGCCTCGCGCAAACCCGCGCACGCGCGATCCTCGAAGTTGCCCGCGCGCACCTGACGCAAGCCGGCGTCACCAAGGTCGTGTTGGAGCAACGCCACGGCGCGCTGGTCGATTCCATCGGACACTTTGACGCCACTGCCGACCTCGTCGTCATCGGCAAGCGCGGCGAGCACGCCGACTTCGCGAAACTTCACCTCGGCAGCAATCTCGAGCGCGTCATCCGCACCTGCCGCCACCCGGTGTTGATCGCCTCGCGCGCGTTTCGCCCGATCGAGCGCTTCCTCCTCGCCTACGACGGCAGCCCCAGCGTGGTGAAGGCGGTGGATTTCGTGCTGCAGAATCAGCTGTTGCGCGGACTCGAGTGCCACTTGCTCCGCGCGGGCAACATCGACGATCAGGCCCGCTATTACCTCGACGAAACTGCCGGCAAGTTGCGCGCCGCCGGCTACGCCGTCACGCCGCACGCCATCTCCGGCCCCGCCGAAGAAACCATTGCGCGCACCGTCAAAGAACAGCGCGCCGACTTGCTAGTGATGGGCGCCTACGGCCACTCGCGCATCCGCCAACTCATCATCGGCAGCGCCACGACCACAATGATCCGCACCGTCAGCGTGCCGGTGCTCGTCTTCCGCTAACGCGCCCATTCCGCCGCCATGCAACCGCACGACCAGGAAACGTTTCGTCCGGCGATTGTCGCCCGTCTCGAGGCGATCAAAGTCGAACTGGTCGATCTTTCGGACAGCACGCAACCGATCTCACCCGACGCCGCGATCGGCCGCCTCTCGCGACTCGATTCCATGCAGATGCAGCAGATGGCGCTCGCCGGCAAACGCCGCCTCGAAGACGAGCGCACGCGCCTCGTGGAAGCGCAGCACCGCATCGATGCAGGCAATTACGGGCGCTGCCTCCTTTGCGGCAGCGATATCTCCGCCGAGCGACTCGGCTACCAGCTCGATGCCACCACCTGCGTGCCGTGCCTGAATCGGCGCAAGTGACAGTTGGGTGACAGCTGCATATTTGCCTTGGCGAATATGCATAGCGTTGCTTCAGTCGCTGCGTGCAACTGCTGCGCATCTACGACTGCCTCTGCGACGCGACCCGCCTGCGCCTGCTCAATCTCCTCGCGCAACAGCCGCTGTGCGTCTGCCATTTCGAAGCAGCGCTGAAGCTCCCGCAGGCCCGCATTTCCCGCCACCTCACTTATCTCCGCCGCCACGGGCTCGTGACCGCCGCGCAGCAGGGCCCGTGGCGCGTTTACTCGCTGGCCGAGCCCGCGCCCGCCGCGTTGCGCATCAACCTCGCCTGCCTGCAGGATGCGCGCACGACCGAGCCGCATCTGGCGCGCGACCTCGAGCGCTTGGCCCAGCTCGCCACGAAGGTTGACTGCGCCTGCGCCACGCCCGAAGTCCCGCGCCGCCGCATTCTCCGTTTCACCCGCCATTGAACGTCTCTTCTCATGAGTGACTCCGTCGCGCAAAAAATGTCGTTCCTCGACCGTTACCTGACGGTCTGGATCTTCGCGGCCATGGCGCTCGGCGTCGTGCTCGGCAATTTCGTCATCGCCGATCCGGCCGCGCTATTCGAACCGCTGACGATCGGCACGACCAACCTGCCGATCGCCATCGGATTGATCGTGATGATGTATCCACCCCTCGCGAAGGTGCGCTACAGCGAGTTGCCGAAAGTTTTTGCGAACGTCCGCATCCTTTCGCTCTCGCTCGTGCAGAATTGGCTGATCGGGCCGGTGCTGATGTTCCTGCTCGCAGTGACGCTGCTGCGCGACCACCCGGACTACATGGTCGGGTTGATCCTCGTCGGCATCGCGCGCTGCATCGCGATGGTGCTTGTGTGGAACGATCTCGCCAAAGGGAGTCCGGAATACGCGGCCGGGCTCGTGGCGCTCAACAGCGTCGCGCAAATCGTGTTCTACAGTTTCTTCGCGTGGGTCTTCATCACGGTGTTGCCGCCGTATTTCGGATTGGCCGGCGCGGTCGTGCCGGTGCGGATGAGCGACATTTTCTGGAGCGTGATGATCTACCTCGGCATCCCGTTCGCGGCGGGCGTGCTGAGCCGCGTCGTGCTCGTGCCGCTGAAGGGCGTCGAATGGTATGAGCGGAAATTCATCCCGCGCATCTCGCCGCTGACGCTCTCGGCGCTGCTGTTCACGATTGTGGTAATGTTCACGTTCAAGGGCGGCGAGATCGTCCGCTTGCCGCTGGACGTGCTGCGGATCGCGCTGCCGCTCGTGATTTATTTCGCGATCATGTTTCTCGTGAGCTTCGCGATGGCGAAAAAACTCGGCGCCGACTACCCGCGCGCCACGACGCTCGCGTTCACGTCGGCGGGCAACAACTTTGAGCTCGCGATCGCGGTCGCCATCGCGGTGTTCGGCCTGAACTCTGGCGTGGCGTTCGCCGCGGTCGTCGGCCCGTTGATCGAAGTGCCCGCGCTGATCGGCCTCGTCCACGTCGCGTTTTGGCTGAAGCGCCGCTGGTATCCCGAAGCCGCTGTCTGACCATTTCTCCCATGAACAAACCTGTCGTTCTCATTCTCTGCACCGGTAATTCATGCCGGAGCCACATGGCCGAAGGCGTCCTGCGCTCCGTCGCCGGAGACGTGGTGGACGTGCAAAGCGCGGGCTCGAAACCCGCCGGCTACGTCCACCCGAAGGCCATCGCGGTGATGCGCGAGATCGGCGTGGATATTTCTGCTCACACTTCGAAGCACATGCGCGACTTCCTCGATCGCGAGGTGCGGACGGTCATCACGGTGTGCGGCAACGCGGACGAAGCATGCCCGATTTATCCCGGGCAGGTGAACCGTCACCACTGGCGCTTCGACGATCCGGCGCACGCCACGGGCACGGAAGAAGAAGTGCTCGCCGAGTTTCGCCGCGTGCGCGATGAGATCAAAAAAGTCTTCACCGCCTACGGTGCCGGCCTGCGCGAGGGCCCGAATCGCGGGTGACCCGGGGGCGAATCGGGCGGTGCGGCGCGTGGCGTGCCACGCCCGCGGGTTCTTGTTTTGCCACGGAATACACCGATAAAGGCGGATCGCTTGGATTAATTATCCGTTCTAGCCGCTGAAATTCTTGGAATGCGCGGTTAGGAAAGCGCAACCCGCGGCCAATTTCCCCGACGCGCGCAGAGGGATCAGCCTGCGTCGAGACTTCGGTCGATCAACCTTCGCGTCCTCCTCAAGGCAGGTCGCGCTTGGTTTCGACTTGGGTCGCCTCGATATCGATCACGTCGCCGGCGGGTTCGCGCGTGGGGCGTTGCCGCGTCGCTTCGCCTGCACGCGGCATCTCCGGCGCGGTGGACGAATGCTTGGCTCGCGGACGGAAGAGCGACACGAGGGCCGCCAACGTGAGCAGCAGCGCAGCGAACAGGCCCGCGAGCAACGCGAACAACCCGATCGCCGCCGCCACAATGATTCTGAGAATACCCGCCATGGGGGTAGAACTCGGCTCAGTGCCCGAAAGTTGCAAGCCGCGAGCCGCCCCGCGCCCGAGCCGGTTCCGCACTCGACTCGGCCCGGCTCGCTCGCAATCTCGCTTCCGCACCCCACTCCTGCCCTATGAAAAAATACCTCGTTGAGTTCATCGGCACGTTCTTCCTCGTGTTTACGATCGGCATGACCGTGCTTGCACCCGGCGCTGGCGCGATGGCGCCGCTTGCCATCGGCTCCGTGCTCGCCGTGATGATTTTTGCCGGCGGACACGTCTCCGGCGGACACTTCAATCCCGCCGTCACGCTCGGCGTCTGGATGCGCGGACGCTGCGAGACCGGCGATGTCGTCCCCTACATGGTCGCGCAATCGGCCGCCGCGATCGTGGCTTCCTTTGCCGTCAAAGCGCTCAAGACCGGTCTCGTCGCCAAGACCGCGGCCCTCGGCGGCGCGATGACGCCGGAAATCCTGCCCGCGCTGCTGGCGGAATTCCTGTTCACCTTCGCGCTCGTCTGGGTCGTGCTGAATGTCGCCACCGCCAAGGGCACGGCCAACAACTCGTTCTACGGCCTCGCGATCGGCTTCACGGTGCTCGCCGGCGCCTACGCGGTCGGCGGCGTTTCCGGCGGCGCGTTCAATCCGGCGGTGGCTCTCGGCATTTGCACGATGGGCATCGTCGCGTGGAGCTCGATCTGGATCTACCTCGTCGCGAATCTCGCCGGCGGCGCCGTCGCCGCGATCGCCTACAAGGCAGTCAACGGCACGGACTGAAAGCGCGCGAACGAAGCACGCGCATCACTGCGGCTATCTCCGCGGCGGAAATTCAAGCGCGGGCGCTGTCGCCGCCGGGGACGGCGGCAACCACCTCTAGAAGCAACGCCGTTCCCAATCGCGAGGTTGTAGGGCCGCCGCTTGTCGGCGGGCCGCGCTCGTGTTGCAGCGTTCGGCCCGGCCACAAGGGCCGGCCCTACAGATTGAGGCGACTCGGTTTACTTCGCCGGCACCGCTTCGGCGTTCGTGTTCGGTGATTCGTGGAACTGCTCCGCCTCCGTCGAGCCGGCCATCGCGAGCGTTTCGCTTTCGCCGCCCGCGATGACGCTGGCGACGTCGTCGAAGTAACCGACGCCGACCTCGCGTTGGTGCTTCACCGCGGTGAAGCCGCGCGGCGCGGCGGCGAATTCCTTCTGCTGCAACTCGACGAACGCGCTCATGTTTTCGCGCGCGTAACCGTGCGCGAGTTCGAACATCGAGTAGTTCAGCGCGTGGAAACCCGCCAGCGTGATGAATTGGAACTTGTAGCCCATCGCGCCGAGCTCGCGCTGGAATTTCGCGATGGTGGCGTCGTCGAGATTTTTGCGCCAGTTGAACGACGGCGAGCAGTTATACGCGAGAAGCTTTCCCGGATGCTTCGCATGCACGCCTTCGGCGAACTGCCGCGCCTCCGCGAGGTCGGGCTTCGAGGTCTCGCACCAAATCAGATCCGCATACGGCGCATACGCGCACGCACGGGCGACGGCGATGTCCATGCCGGCCTTCAAGCGATAGAAACCCTCGCTCGTGCGCTCGCCGGTGATGAACTCACGGTCGCGCGGGTCGGCGTCGCTCGTGAGCAGTTGCGCGCCGAGCGAATCCGTGCGCGCGACGAGCAACGTCGGCACGCCGCAGACATCAGCCGCGAGGCGCGCAGCCACGAGCGTGCGGATGAAACTCGAAGTCGGCACGAGGACCTTGCCACCCATGTGACCGCATTTTTTCTCGGACGAGAGTTGATCTTCGAAATGCACGCCGGCCGCGCCGGCCTCGATCATGCCTTTCATCAGTTCGAAAGCGTTCAGCGGTCCGCCGAAGCCGGCCTCCGCGTCCGCCACAATCGGCGCCATCCAGTGAATGCTGTCGTCGCCCTCCGCGTGGTGAATCTGGTCGGCGCGCAACAACGTCTGGTTGATGCGACGCACGACCTGCGGCACCGAGTTTGCCGGATAAAGGCTTTGATCCGGATACATGTGGCCGGCGAGATTCGCATCGGCGGCGACCTGCCAGCCGGAAAGGTAGATCGCTTTGAGGCCGGCTTTGACTTGCTGCATCGCCTGGTTGCCGGTGAGCGCACCGAGCGCGGGGACGAACGGCTCGGTGTGCAGCAATTCCCAGAGCCGCGCCGCGCCTTGCTCGGCGAGGCTGTGGTGAATTTCAACGGTGCCGCGCAAACGATCGACGTCGGCGGGGGCGTAAGGACGAGTGATGCCGCTCCAGCGCGGATCGTTCGCCCAGGTGGTGGTGAGTTGTTCGATGGTGGTCATGGGGGGAAAGGGTTGAAGCTCGGCGCTGCGCGCGGGTCGCGTGCGAGCAACGGAAAATCCGGCGGGCCGCGAGCGGCGCGACGCCGTGTTGTTTAGCGCGTGCGGACGACGTCCGAGCCCGAGCGGAAAAACTCGGACAGTTCGGGCTGTAGAAATGTCTCCTCGGCTTCGGCAGCGGCGCGTTCCCAGGAATCGAGCGTCTCCTGTTCCGTCTCAAGTGGCAGTTCGCCGAGGATCCGCGCGAGTTCCTCAGAGAATATTTTTTGCACGAGTTCGCGCGTGACGGGCGGACCGTCGTCGAGCGTCACGCCGTGGTGCAACCATTGCCAGGTTTGCGCACGGGAGATTTCGAGCGTGGCGAGATCCTCCATGAGGTTGTCCCACGAAACGCAGCCGAGATCACTGTTCCAACCCTGCTGGTAAGCGATGCCGACGCGGATGTTCGTCCGCAGGCCGGCGAGCGTGCGCGGGCCTTCGCCGCGCGGGAGGAGGTCCGGATAACGGTCGAAGCCCGTGAGCTTCCGTTCGGTTTGGAACGAGCACTTAAACTGCCGCAGCGCCGGCCCGATGAAATACGGGTGCGACACCCAGCAGCCATCGTGGCCGAGGGCGAATTCGTGCATCTTGTCCGTCGTGACTTTCGCCGTTTGCTGCGCGCGCAGCTCCGCGGATTTGCCCGGCGTAAACGCCGCCATGCCGCCGATGGCATAGGCGCCGCGTTCGTGGCAAATTTTGATCAAGCGCTGCGCGTAGTTCGCCATCCACGGCTTCTGCAAGTTGATCGTGGCGCGGTCGGCCATGATGCGGTCGGCATGGCGACGCAGAACTTTGATGTCCGAAAAAATTTTGTCCCAGCGCCCGACGTTGAGACCGGCGGCGTGGTCGCGAATCTCGTAGAGAATTTCCTCCATCTGAAACGCCGCGGGCAGCGTTTCGATGAGGAACGTCGCGCGCAATGTGCCGGGGGGCAGGCCGATGGCGCGCTGCACTTCGCCAAACAAATCGTTCCACCAGCGTGCCTCGAGGTAGTGCTCCGTCTTCGGGATGTAGAACGTCGGCGTGCGCCCGGTGTTGAGCAGATTCCAGGCGGTGTGGAAAAGCGTCAGCGTGAAATCGAACAGCCCCGCGGACACCGGCTGGCCGTCGATCAACAGGTTGTTCTCGTCGAGATGCAGGCCGCGCGTGCGCACCATGATGACGGGCATGTCCTCGGGATTGAGGCGGTAGGTCTTGTTGCCCGCGGTGTGTTGCAATGTGCCTTCGACCGCGCCGATGACGTTGTGCACGCCGTCGATGACGTTCGTCCAGCTGGGCTTCATCGAGTCCTCGAAATCGAGCATCGCGGTGTCGGCGCGTTCGCCGTCGGTGCCGCGACTGAGCATATTGATGACCATCTTCGCGCTGTTGACCGGTCCGGTAATCTCGACGCGGCGCAGGCGGAGATCGGCCGGAATCGGTGCGACCTGCCAGTCGCCGCGCACGGCATCGGTCGTGGACGGCTCGTAACCGGGCAACGCGCCCGCATCGTAGCGGGCTTGGCGCGCGCGGCGGGCGGCGAGGAGTTCGCGGCGGCGGCCTTCGAACTGATGGTGGAGATCGCGGAGCAGCGCGACGACTTCGGTCGTGAGCACGGCGCGGGCTGCGTCGGTGCAGGCGCCGCGCGCGAGGCGGACGCCGGTGGCGAGTTCCTCCGTCGCGTCAGCGGCAGGGGCGGCAATGGCGGTATTCATGGGGTAGCCGGGGGGTGAGCTTCCTCGCGCAGACCGCAACGCAACGCCCACGTGCCCCCTCTGACCTGAACAACCGGAGCGAACCCGACATCGCCGCCGACCGTTTTCCCGGTCCCGGTGCGCGGGGAAAAATCCTCGCGTCGCTCCCGTGCGCGGAACAGAAAACCGCCTCCGCTCGTGCGTGCGCCTAACAAGTTCGAAGCCTGGTCGCTGTCCCCTCGCCTCGCGCCACTGTGGCTCGCGGTTGCAGCGCTGGCCGCCTTCGCGAACAGCTTCGTCGGCCCCTTCGTGTTCGACGATCTGGGATCGATCGCCGGCAATCCGACGATCCGTTCGCTCTCCGCGGCCTGGTTCCCGCCGACCGACGCCGGCATTACCGCTGCCGGGCGACCCCTGCTGAATTTCACCTTCGCGCTGAACTGGACGTTCCACGGCGAAGCGGTGTGGAGCTACCACGCGCTGAACCTCTTGATCCATGTTGTCACCGGCGTGCTGCTCTGCGCGTTCATTCGCCGGACGCTGCGAGACCACGCGCACGGCGCCGGCATTGCGCTGACCGCGGCACTAATTTGGATTGTTCATCCACTCAACACCGCCGCGGTCACCTACATCGTGCAGCGTGCGGAATCGCTCGCGGCCCTGTGGATCGTCGCAGCGCTTTACTGTTTTCAGCGCAGCACGACCGGTCGCGGCGCATGGCGCGTGGCCGCGGTCGCCGCGGCATTCGCCGGTGTGGCGACGAAGGAAACCGCCGCCGTCATTCCGCTGCTGGTGCTGCTTTTCGACCGCTGCATCGTCAGTGGAACCTTTGGCGCGGCGGTGCGCCAACGGCCGGGTTTCTACTGCGCCCTCGCCTCCGCTTGGCTGGCGCTGGGGCTGTTGATTGCATCCACCGGAGCGCGCGGGGGCTCGGCGGGATTCGCGAGTGCGAACGCGTGGCACTACGCCCTGACTCAGGCGGGCGGAATCCTTCATTATCTTCGGCTGGCAGTCTGGCCACATCCGCTGACTTTCGACTACGGCACGCCACTGGTGCGCGACCTCGCTGGTGCCGCCGTCCCACTCGCGGTCATCGTCGGAATGCTAGCCGTCACGATTCAGTTGCTCCGGCGCGCACCGCGCATCGGGTTCGTGGTGGCAGCTTTTTTCGTGCTGCTTGCGCCGAGTTCGAGCGTCGTGCCGGTCGCCACGCAGACGCTGGCGGAGCACCGGATGTATCTGCCGCTCGCGGCGCTCGCCGTCCTGAGCGCCGCCGGCCTCTGGCGCTGGCGGCCGCGTCAGGCTTGGCCCGTGACCCTCGCCCTCGCCGCGGTGCTCGGCATCGGCACCTATCAGCGCAACACCGCCTACCACGACGAAGTCGGCCTGTGGAGGGACACGACGCAACGCGCCCCGCAAAACGCCCGCGCGTGGAGCAATCTCGGCTTCGCCCTCGCCCAGCGCGGCGACTTCACCGCCGCGATACCGCATTACCGGCGCGCGCTCGAGTTGGAACCCGATTTCGCGGACGCCCACAACAATCTGGGCAATGCCCTCGTCGAGCTCGGCGCCATCGAGGAGGCGCTCGAGGTCCTCGAGCGTGCCGCGGCGCTTTCGCCCAACGACCCCGACGTGCACAACAGTCTCGGACGCGTCCGATTGCTGCGCGGGCAATTCCTCGAGGCCGGGCGCGCGTTCCACGCCGCCCTCCGTCTCGCGCCGAACTACGCGCTGGCCCATTCGAATCTCGGTCAGGCTCTCGCGGCCCAAGGCGACGCTTCCGCCGCGCTCGCCGCGCTCGGCACGGCGGTCCGCCTCGCGCCGCGCGACGTCACGTTCCGCAACAACCTCGCCAATCTGCTCGCCGCGCTCGGTCGTTCGGGCGATGCCGCGGCGCACTACCAGGCCGCGCTCGGGCTCGCGCCTTCGGACGCGCTGACGCATTTCAATTTCGCCAACCTCCTCCGCGAGACCGGCCGGTTCGACGACGCGATCACGCATTATCAGGCGGCGCTGGCGCAGCAGCCCGATTACGTCGAAGCGCATGTCAACCTCGCCGTGGCGCTGCAGCAATCCGGACACGCCGGAGAAGCAATCGCCCATTACGAGACTGCGTTGCGCCTCCGTCCCGGCGACCCGATTGCCGAGGCAAATCTCCGCCAATTGCGCGGGACGGCGCCGCGTTGAAGCGGAACTAGACGTCGCGTTTTGCATTCCCATTTACCGATGAGCCATCCCTCGCAGCCGCAGTTTTGGAACGACCGCTACAAGGCCGGCACCACGCCGTGGGACCACGGCGGCGTGCCGCGACGGCTCGCGGAGTATCTCGCCGCGCATCGGGCCGGAGGACGCGCGCTCGTCCCCGGTTGCGGCAGCGGTCGCGAAATCACGGCCTTCGCCACCGCGGGTTACGAAGTGACCGCGATCGACTTCGCACCGGCCGCCGTGGAACAGGCGCGCGCCAATGTCGGGTCCGCACTCGCGGAACACGTGTTGCTCGGCGACTTCTTCACGCACGATCTCGCCGGAGCCCCCTTCGATCTCATCTACGAGCGCACAT
The DNA here is from genome assembly GCA_013821985.1 of Opitutus sp. Lineage (GTDB taxonomy): Bacteria > Verrucomicrobiota > Verrucomicrobiia > Opitutales > Opitutaceae > Didemnitutus. Next base: position 73,518 of record PNJQ01000005.1, on the reverse strand, counting down.
TCTTGTGCGCCTTCACGCCGGACCTGCGCGAGAACTACATTCGCCGCGCGGCACACCTGCTTAAACCCGGTGGCGCCCTGATCGGCCTGTTCTACCTGGGCGACGAGCGGGGCGGTCCGCCTTTTGCGTTGAGCGCGACGGATCACGACGCGCTGTTTCCCCGTAATTTTCTCCTCGTGAACGACCTGCCTGTCCCCGACCAGCACCCGCTTTTCGGCGCCAACGAGCGCTGGCGCGAATATCGGCGTGTGAGCTGAAACGAAACTGGCGCCGCGGCGTCCTCGCCGCGGTGGACCGAAACGGTCCGGGGGCGCTGCGTCCCCAGCAAGGCATCAGAAGCGCGCAACCACTTATTGGTTCAGCGGCACGAAGCCCCACTGCGCGGCGGAGAACAAACCGCGATCGCTCAACTTCAAATCGGGGATCACGAGCAGCGCCATGAATGAGAGCGTCATGAACGGCGCATCGAGTTTCGATCCGAGGCGCTTCGCCATCCGGTCGAGCTCCGTGTAGCGCGCGGCGGCGGCCCGGCCGTCGAGATTCGACATCAGCCCGGCGATCGGCAGCGGCAACACGGCGCGTCGGCCGCGTCCGACGGCGGCGAGTCCGCCGCGATGCTTGATCACAAGATTGACTGCTTCGGCGAGCGCTGCGTCGTCCACGCCAATCGCGACAATGTTGTGCGAATCGTGCGCGACCGAGGAGGCAATGGCACCGGTTTTCAGTCCGAAGCCTTTGATGAAACCAACCGCGATCGGCGCCCGCCGCACGTAGCGGTTGACGACGGCGATTTTCAGCAGGTCGCGCTTGGGATCAGCGACGAACTCGCGTCCCCGCACGGTCGGCTGCTCCCGGATGTGGCGAGTGATGAGCTGGCCGTTCAGCGCCTCGATGACATTGAGCGCCGCGCCACCGGTGGGCCGCGCGACAAAATCCGCCGGCATTCGTGGCTGTGCGCGAAACTGGTTCGGCGTGGCGGACCGCAGGCGCTTGAGGCGCGAGCGGCCGTTAGCCGCCACGAGCTCGCCGCGGAGATACGTGCGTTGCACCCGAAATTTCTTCCACCCATCAACCACCACGAAATCCGCCGCGTCTCCGACGCGCAGCAAACCGACATCGAGACCGTAATGTTCGACGGGATTGACGCTCGCGCAACGCAGCACGGCGAAATGATCCGCGCCCGTCGCGAGCGCACGCCGCACGTGGCGATCGAGGTGTCCGCCGATGAGCAGGTCGGGATGCAAGTCGTCGCAGCAAAACATCACGCGATCGGGATGCGTTTTCAGCAGCGGCGCGAGCGCATCGAAGTTCCGCGCGGCCGAGCCTTCGCGAATGAGGATCTTCATGCCCGCCGCGAGCTTGTCCCTTGCCTCCGCGAGCGTGAAACACTCGTGGTCCGTCGTCGGGCCGGCGGCCGCGTAGGCCCGCGCCTGTTCGCCGCGCAGGCCGGGCGCGTGGCCGTCGATCGGTTTCCCGAGTTTTTTCGCCACGTCCATCATCGTGCGCAGCGCGGGGTCGCCGCCGAGCACACCGGGGAAATTCATCACTTCGGCAAGGTAACGCACATCGTCGCGCGCGAGCAGGCGCGCCACGGCATTCGCGTCGAGCGCGGCGCCCGCCGTCTCGAACGTGGTCGCAGGCACGCACGATGGCGCACCGAAGTGGAACTTCAGCGGCGTGCGCCGTCCGTCCTTGATCATATAGAGCACGCCGCGGGCGCCCAGGACGTTGGCAATTTCGTGCGGGTCGGAAACGGTGGCGACGGTGCCGTGCGACACGGCGAGGCGCGCAAACTCCGCCGGCGGCAGCAGTGAACTCTCGATATGGATGTGCGCATCGACGAATCCCGGCATGATGAGCCGCGTCTCGCGCACACGCTTGTCCTCGCGCAGGGCGGTGATGTGGCCGCGCCGCCATTCGATGACGCCGGGATAAATGCGGCGCGCGTGCAGATCGACGATTTGTCCGGCGAGGCGCTGCGGTCGCGTTTTCATGGCGCGAGTGAGAGCGATGTCCGCGCCGCTGGCAACGCGGCACGGGCGTGCGAAGGACTTTATGCCCCCGAAGACGCTCGGGCGCAACGTCGGGGCGCCAAGCCTCTCCCGCCCCGTCGCCTCCCGCCAGAACCGCCCATCGGATTTTCTGTAACCTGCGACCTGCGGCGTGGGTTTAGACATTAACTCTCCTCACCGATGCTCACCGATCTGCGGCTCGCCCTTCGTCAGCTCGCCAAAGCCCGCGGCTTCGCCGCCATTGCCATCATCACGCTCGCAGTCGGCATCGGCGCATCCACCGCCATGTTCAGCGCGCTGCGGGCGCTCGTGGTGCAGCCGTTCAATTACCCTAATTCCGACGCAATCGTGCACGTCTGGTCCGGGGACGGCTGGCCGCTGTCACCGGCGGATTTCCACGACCTGAAGGCGCAGAGCAATTCGTTCCAACATTTCGGGGTCTATGACCCGAGCACGGCCAACATCGGGCTCGAAAACGCCCAAGCCGTGCCAGGAGTGCGCGCGACAGCCGGTGTGCTCGAAGCCTTCGGCGTCGCGCCGCAACGCGGACGCCTGATCGAGGCTGCCGATTGCGTGGTCGGCGCCCCGCGGGTCGTGATCATCAGCCATCAGCTTTGGCAGCAGACCTTCGGCGGCGACCCAGGGCTCGTCGGACGCGCCATCCGGGTGAACGGCACCGACGCCACCGTGATCGGCATCATGCCGGCCGGCTTTGAATTTGCCGCGCCGTGGATGCGCACGGACGATTGTCAGGTGTGGCTGCCGCGCAGTTTCGACGCCGAGGAACTCAAGCGTCGCGACAGCCATTATCTCTGCGGCATTGCGCGCCTGCGTGACGACGTGGCGGTCACCACCGCCGACACCGAGATCAAGGGCATCGGCACGCGCCTGGCCGCACTCTACCCGGATTCGAACACGCGCAAGAAATTCCTCGTGCGACCGCTGCTCTACGAAATGACGCGCGACCTCGGCCGGCGTGTCTGGCTGTTGTTCGGCGCGGTCGCGCTCGTGTTGCTCATCGCCTGCGCCAACGTCGCCTCAATGCTCCTGGCCCGCAGCGCGCGGCGGCAAGGCGAGTTCGGCGTCCGCATCGCGCTCGGCGCCACCCGCGGCCGGCTCATGCGGCTGGCGCTGACCGAGAGCTTCGTGCTCGCCGGGCTCGGAGCGCTGCTCGGGCTCGGACTGGCTTACGGCGGTATCGAGGTGATGCGCGCCATCGCTCCGGCGAGTGAAGCGCGCAAGGCGGCGATCTCGCTCGACGCCCTCGCGCTGCTCTTCGCGGTCGGCACGGTGGTGCTCACGGCCTTGCTCGCGGGATTGCCGCCGGCGCTCGCGGCCGCGCGCACTTCGCTGGCCGGTGTGATACGCCAGGATGCGCGCGGCGCCACGGGCTCGCGCTCGCGCCACGCGATGCTGCGCTCGTTGCTCGTGGCGCAGATCGCGGTGGCGTTCGTGCTGGCGAACGGCGCGGCTCTTTTCTCCGCGAGCTATTTCAAGATTCTGGAACAGAACCAGCTGCTCACCACCGACCACGTCCTCACTGCGCGCCTCAATCTGCGCGGCGACCTCTACAAGGAAAACGCCGCCCGCGTGCGTTTCTGGGAGCGCCTCGAGGAGAGGTTGGCGGCTATCCCCGGCGTCACCGCCGTCGGTCTGACGACGAAGATGCCGCTCTCGGGCGGGAACAACACCGATGCGCTCGTCAACGACCAGACCTACGACCCGGCGCAGCGGCGGATGAGCGTGGAGCGCGCCTCGATCACCCCGGGCTATTTCGAAACGATGGGGCTGAAACTCGTGCGCGGTCGCAACCTCACGCCGGCGGACGACATGAACGAGGACGGCGTCCTCGGCGTCGTGGTCAACCGCGCGATGGTCGAAAAAGCCTGGCCCGATCGAGATCCGATCGGCCAGGTTTTCCGTGCGAACATGCCGACCAAGCCGTGGTATACGGCGACCGTCGTCGGCGTCGTCGAAAGCACGCGCCAGTGGGGTGCGACCGAATTGCCGCAGCCGGAGATGTTCACCACTCCGCCGCGCCATTGGGGCAGCAGCGTCCACATTAACCTGCGATCCACCCGGCCCGCCTCGGCGCTCGCACCGCTGTTGCGGCAGGCGGTTGCGGAACTCGATCGCGAGCAGCCGTTGCAGAACATCCGCACGCTCAATCAGGTCGTGCGCGACTCGACCGCGAGCGAGCGCGCGGTGGCCGGACTCGTCAATTTCTTCATGGCCGTCGCTCTCGGACTCGTCGCCGTCGGCCTCTACGGCACGCTCAGCTATCACGTGGCGCAGCGCACCCGCGAGATCGGCGTGCGCCTCGCGCTCGGCGCCGTCGGGCGCGATATCTTGCACCTCGTCTTCGGCCAAGGCCTGCGTTGGGTCGCCCTCGGCTTGGTGCTCGGACTCGCCGGCACGGTCGCGCTCACCCAGGTGTTGAAAACGCTCGTTTACGGCATGGACGGCCTCGCCGTGGCCCCGCTGGCGCTTGCCGCACTCATCGTCGGCGCTGCGGCGTGCGTCGCGATCGTGCTGCCTGCCTGGCGCGCGGCGAAGATGAACCCGCTGCACGCGCTGCACACGGACTGAAGGCACCTCGCCACCGCTTCACCCGCCGGAAGGGAAAAACGACTCGCAAAACCGGGCAACCGGTGCACGGTTCAGGGCCATGTCCGCCCACAATCTTTCCCGCGATTACCACAGCCCGCTGACTCCGCGTCTCGACGATGATGACGACGAAAATCCGGCGGAGGAAACCGTCGGCAAGACCCCGACGCCGGTCGGCGCACAGATCCAGCGCAAGTTTCTCGAGCAGCGAAAAATTTTCCTCTGGGGTGCGGTGACCGACGAGTCCGCGAAGGACCTCACGGAAAAGCTGCTTTACCTCGAGGCCACCGGTCCGGGGAAGGAAATCAATTTCTACATGAACACGCCCGGCGGTTCGATCACGGCCGGCATGGCGGTTTACGACACGATGAAGCTGATCACGTCCCCCGTGAACATCATCGTCACCGGCATGGCGGCATCCATGGGCTCGATTCTGCTCAGTGCCGCGCCCAAGGGTCGCCGCTACATTTTCCCGCACGCGCGCGTGTTGATTCACCAGCCGCTCATCACGGGCCGCATGGTTGGTCCGGCGTCGGACATCAACATCCAGGCGAAGGAAATGGAAAAACTGCGCGTGGAATTGAACCAGATTCTCGCTGACGCGTCGGGCCAGCCGATCGAGAAAGTGGCCCGCGACTCCGACCGGGATTTTTATCTGAACGCGCAGGAAGCGATCGAATACGGCCTGGCCGACAAGATCGTCGAGAAACTGTAAGCACGCCGCGGCCGTTCAGGGCACCGCAAACCTTCGCCCGCCGCATCTCGGCGGGCTTTTTATTGGACGCTGCGTGGGTGGGTGGCGCGGTCGGCGTTTCTTCGCTCGGCGGGGGTTCCTTCAGGAGGCAGCAACTCCGGCTACACTTTACTAACGATGCTCGAGTCTGTCACTTTGGCCCGCTGGCCGCCGGTGGCGCCGGTGGCGGCGCGAGATCGATGGCCTTTTTGGCAAACTCGAGCGAGAGGGCTAGATTGCCGGTGGTGTCGGCGATTTTTTTAGCATCGGCGAGCACCTGCAGCGCCGCATCAAGCGAAGGCGCCTTGGCGCGGACGAGCGCCTGATAGATCGGCAGTGCCTCGCGCGCTGCGCCGTTGGCCGCGACAAATTCTCCGGCCGCGCGCACGAGGGGCCAGTCCACGGGCGAGATGTCGCGCAGGTTCGCCACGAAGCCCAGTTGCCCGACCGCGACGGCGGGACGCTTCTGCGCCAGCTCGAAGCGCGCCGACGCCAGCGCGAGCGCCAGACTCGGCGCCTCGCGCATGCCCCGGGCGAACAAAGCCCGCGCCTCGTCGCTCATGCCGAGCCGGTCGAGCACGGCGGCTTGGCGCGCGACGACGTGGCCGGCGAGCGAGGCAGGAAGGGCCGCGAGTTGGGCCAGTTGATCGGGCAACGAGACCTTGAAGGGACGATAAAGCGGATCGCCGATGACGAGGCCCTGCCAGCCCAGCACCGGGGTCGCGTAATACGCCGCGTCACCCAGTGTGGCCCCCGCCGCGAGTTGCTCAAGCAGCAGGTCGGGGCGCAACGTGAACTCGAGATACGGCTCGAAGACGTTGCCGAAGGTTGCCGCGACACCGCGCGCCACGAGCGGACCGCACCACTGGTCGGTGGAACTGCGCACCCCCGCGGCCGAAAAACTGTGGATGTGCAGCGCGATCGCACCAGGCGGAAACCGGAATTCTTCCCGCAGGAACGGCCCGCTCACGGTGCTGGCATACCAGCCGAAATAGAGCACCGGCGCGTCGAAGCGGTCCGCCGCATCGAACAGACGGCCGGTCCGTTCGACCTCGCCGAAAAAGCCCAAGTCGCCCAACCGCTCGCGCGTCGCTTCCAACCAGCGGTCGCCCACGGCATGGGGTCCGCCGAGATCGACGTAGTAGCGGCCAATCAGGCCGAATTTCTCGGCCTCGAGAGCGGATGACACGAGGGCTCGCGCGTCGGCGGCCGAGGGACCATCGAGGCGCGAAACCTTCACGACAAAATCGGCGCTGATATCCGCCGCGGCCTTGGTGCGAAAGAGCGGATTCGGCACGAACCCGACCGTCGCCTGCGGCCTTTGCGCGAGCAAACTCAGTTCCGAATCGACCGCGGCCTGATTGCGCCGAAATTGCTGCGGCACGCGGGCCGCCTGCGCGGGTTCGAACGCCGTGGGATCGTCGTGAATGCGCAGCGGTGTGCCGCGACACGTCACCAGGTAGGCAATCCGATGACCCGTGAGCGCGGATTTGCGGCGCCCGAGCGCGTCGAGCTGACTCGAGAGCGAACCTTCGAGCCACCCGCGACGATGCAACTCGTCCTGCAGCGGCTGCCAGACCTGGTCCACGAACTCGCGCCAGGTGATGCTCTCCGTCGGCGGCAGCGGCAGAGCCACGATGTTTTCGCGCGGAATCGCGCGCTGCGCGGCGTAGTATTCGCCGAGTTCGACGGAGTCCGGCTGGCGGGAATTGACGAGGATGATGGTGCGCGCCGCGAGATCGTCCGCGGCAGTCAGACGGACCGCCGCGCAGACGAGCAAGGAGAGGACGAGGCACGCGCAGCGCCGCGCCGGGCGTGGCCGGAGGGAATTTCCGCCGTGGCCTCCGGGTGCCGATTTCATGCGCGCCCCAATCGCATGCCCAGCCAGACCGCGGCGAGGCACAGTCCGATGGAGAGCAATAGGTTCACCGCGGCAAGGCCCCATTGTCCGCGCAGCATCTGCTCCAACGTTTGCCAGCTGAAGGTCGAAAACGTCGTGAAGCCGCCGCAAAAGCCGACGACGACGAGCGCTTCCATCCGCACGGCCGGGGCGGGCTCGAGTCCGCCAAGCCGCGTCATCGTCCAGCCGAGGATGAACGACCCCACGATGTTCACGACCAGCGTCGCCCACGGAAACCGCGTTTGCAGCGCGTAGCCGATGAGCGCACGGGCGACCGAGCCGAGCGCGCCGCCGAGGGCAATCCAGAGCAGCGCGGCGGGGTTCATGGCGTCTGACGCGCGGGTGCCGCGGCACCCTCGGCCGCGGCCTTCTGGCGGATCAATTGGCCGCGGAGAAAACCGTCCGGTGCCGCCGAGCGCCACGCCGTCAGCCAGAGATTGCCGAGCATTTGTCCGGCAGTAAGCACCCGCTGCCGGATAAAATCGACCGCCTCGGCGTCTGGCGGATTGTTCTCCGCTTTCAATTTGCCCGCCGCTTCGAGCTGATAGAGCGGCTCGACGAGCCGGTGCTGCCCCTGCAGAAAAGCCATCGCGTGCGCGAACATCGGGTCGCGGCCGTCGGGGCGAGCGTCGAGCGACAACAGTGCTGCGGGCCGCGCCTGTGCGGCGAGCGGCGCGAGGTCGAGCTTGGCGCGATTGATGAAACCGGAATCGATCCACGAATGAAACCCGCGCCCGGTCGTGTAGTTGTTCGTGTTCGGGCCGACCCAACCGTTGTGATGGATCGTCGTGTGCAGCGGCTGCGCGGCGTCGCCGAGAAAGTGACCCATGATGCCCATCATCTCGACGATGCTTGCCCGGGCCTGCGCGATCTCGTCGGACGTGCCCATCTCCTCGAGCACCTTGAGGCGCGCGAAATTGCCGCGGAGCTTGCCGAAATACTCCGCGATGGTCCACGGCAGGAAGCCGGGCCATTCGCGCGTGCGATCGGAATTCTGCGCGGGATCGATGGGCGCGAAATTCTGCGGATGCGCCGCGCGGCCCTGCGCGTATTGGACGACGAATTCGTAGCGGAAGCTGCTCACCGTCGCGGCATCGAGGCCGGCCATCGCGAGGTATTCGATGTCGAGATAGTGGTCCGGCGCGTTGCAATGGCGCGCCGGCAAATCCGGGGCGCTGCGCCAGCGATCGGCCTCGCTCGAGAGCCACGCGATGCGCTCGGCGGCGGCGGGTTCGCGCACGAACGCGGGGAAATCCGCGGGCAGCGACGCGAGGGCGACTTGGTTGACGGCGCGGTGGCCCTCGTAATCCCAGGCGACGGCCGACGGCACGATCCAGGGACCCGCGAGCCCGACCGCGACCACGAAGGGACGAAGCAGGTTCATCACCCGCCTATTTCGCCGCCGGGCGCAGCGCTTGCAATGCCGCACTGTAACTTTCGACGCCCGCGGCGATCGCCTCCGCGATCTCCTGCCGAAACTCCGGCTTCGCCACGCGCGCCGCTTCGTCGTCGTTGGACAGATAGGCCGCCTCGAGCAGCGCGGCGGGACAGTTGACGAAGCGCAGCACGGCGAAGCGCGCGCGTTTGTAGCCGCGATCGGAAGTTTGGAGTCGATCGATCAGTTGGCGGTGCAAAAAATATCCCAGCACCGCGTTCGCCAAATCCTGGCGATTGCCGGGGAAGGCCGCGTCCGTCAGGTCGTCCTTCTCCTGGTCGGAAGTGGAGAGCATGCCCTGAGGCGTGAGCACGTAGGTCTCGGAGCCGGTGACGCGATGCGAGTCCTTCGGATCGACGGCGTTGAAGTGCACGCTGAGAAAAAGCTCCGCACCGGCCTGGTTCGCGAAGTTCGCACGCCGCTGCAAATCGACGATGGGATTGCTGGAAAAGCGCGTGTCGTCCGCGCGCGTGAGGGCAATGCGGTAACCGCGCGCCTCGAGGACTTTTTTCAGCCGCAGGACGACATCGAGGGTCATGTCCTTTTCGTTGAGGCGATACTTGAGATTGTATTTGCCCGGGTCCGTGCCGCCGTGACCGGCATCGAGCACGATCAGACGCGGCGGCGCGGGCAAAGCGGCCGCGTGGTCCGCCGGACGGAGAAGCGGCGCGATCGTCTTGACCAAATCGACCTTGGCGATCCAGAGCGTGTCGCGGGCGCCGGCGACGCGTTCGCTGAGAAAGATGCGGATGCCGTTGAGGTAGCAGTCGCGTCCGTCGAGTTCGAAGACGATGCCGTTCCCTTCGCCGGCGCTGAGTGTCAGCTTGCGGCCAGGCGTGTTCCAGAGCGGTTTCCAACCGAGCTTCGTGCCGACGTCGCGCAGATCGACGAATTCGAGGCCGCGCAAACGCGCGGTCGTCCATGGCAGTTGCGTCGCAGTCGGGCGCGTCGGCGGCGCGCGGACGGGCGTGGGATTCGGGGCGGAAATCGCACCGGTCGCGCCGGCGAGGTGGGTCGCCGCGAGCAGCAAAATCAGACGCAGCAACCGCGGCGGAGCCATCGCGGTGGCGGAACTCAGCCGTGGTTCTCGGCCGGAGCGCTTTCGCCGTTGCCCGGAACGTGACCCGCTTCGCGCGTGTAGTGCTTCGGCTTGCGCTTGTTCACCGGGTTCGGCGAGAGCATCACATTGATCTGCTTGCCCGCGAGTTTCGGTGGCGAGTCCGGGTGGCCCATCGATTCGAGCTCGGCGAGCGCCTTCTTCATGACCTCGAAACCCATCTCGGTGTGCGCCATCTCGCGACCGCGGAATTTGAGGCGGAGCTTCACCTTGTTGCCATGGTCGAGGAATTCCTCGGCATGGCGGATCTTGGTGAAAAAGTCGTGCTGCTCGATGCGGACGGTGAACTCGATTTCCTTCAGCTTCGCGCCGGCCGGTTTGCTGTGCGCGTGCTTCTTCTGTTCCTCGTAGATGTATTTGCCGAAGTCCATGATGCGGCAAACGGGCGGAACGGCGGCGGACGCGACCTCGACCAAGTCGAGATTGAACTGCTGCGCGAGCGCGAGGGCCTTCGGCGTGTCGATGACGCCCAGCTGGCGACCTTCGGGGCTGATGACGCGGACTTGAGGGGACTTGATGCGCGCGTTACGGCGGATGTGCGCGTAGGGATCGGACGTGCGCGGAGCGCGATTGTAGGGCGGACGGCCGCCGGAGGAGGAAGGAAGAGCCATTAATTAGGTGTTGCTGAACGGTGAGGGTCGCCCGGTGTTTTTGCCGCGCCCCGGGGTGATGACAACCCCAATCTGAGAGTGTGCCGCAGGGGAAAAACCATCGCGCGCCGCCCGGTGAAGTCCGGGCGCCAACCCGCGTCGGTTATCCGGCCTTACACGCTGAAGCTCTCCCCGCAGGAGCAGGAGGCCTTGGCGTTGGGATTGGAAAACTTGAACCCGCCTCCGACCATCTGGTGCGAGTAGTCGAGCACGGTGCCTTTCAAATAGAGGGCGGTCTTCGGGTCCACCACGACCACCGCTCCGGCGGACCGGACGAGGATGTCGCCCCGACGCGCTTCGGGGACGAACTTCATCTTGTAACTCAGGCCGTTGCAACCGCCGCCCGTAATCGCGATGCGCAGGAACTCGCCCTGTTGCTCACGCGCGATCAACGCCGCCACTTTCCCAGCCGCGTCGGGGGTGAGGCGCACGAGGTTTTCGTTACCCTCGCGGACGCCTTCGGGCAGGGTAATGGGACTGGCAGGGGCGGACATCGGAGCGCACTGAATGCGCGAGGGCGGCGATTGGCAAGCGCGGTGGGGACGGGGGCGCACCACGCCTGCAGGAGTGCGTTGCGGGCGCGAGGATAGTTTCGTGCGAAGATTCGTCATACACCCCGCCCTGCGGGCACCCCTCTTGGGGACCATGCAGCCAAGATTCCTCGCGAGAGAGAACCCAAGCCGACACGCACAGGTGGACGCGCAGGTCCCTCTGCGCGTCAGGCCACGTTCGCCGGAATCGCTCGCGAGGGCGCGTCGCCAGAATCGCGGCGCAGTCGTCGGTCGATTCGCTCGTCGGCATCACTCGCGAGAATTGCGCCGCGGGCTTGGCGGGCACAGGGACCTGCCCTCCGACCTCGAACCGAACCGACGATTCGGTGCGAGGTTAGGGCGTTGGTTAATCAGTTTGCCTGCTGCCAGGCCCGGAGCACGGCGATGCTCTTCTTCGGGTCGATGAGGTTGATCCGGCCGTCGGCGCTGCGGCTGGCGCCGAGTTTGATGAATTGGATCGTCTGCTCGACCGTCAGCTTGGGCTCGAGGGCGAGCAGTTTCGCGGCGAGATTGGCGACATTCGGCGACGCCATCGACGTGCCGGAATATTTCATGCGCTCGCCGCCAGGCAGAAAGCTGTCCACTTCGAAACCGTTGGCGTGGACATCGACGTTCTGGCCGAAGCTCGAAAACGAGGTTTCCTCTCCGGCCTGATCGACCGCGCCGACGGTGAGGATGTTGGGCAGATCGATGCCGGAGGGGATCGCCTCATCGAATTGCGCGTCGCTGTTGCTGTTGCCGGCAGCGACGACGAAAAGAATTTCCGGCGCGGCAGTCATCGCCTCGGTCAGGGCGTCGCGGAAAATCTCGAAGAACTCGCGCGCGGTCTTGCGGCGCTCTTCGGGCGTGCCGCCCGCGCCGTTGGCTTCGAACGCGGCCTCGATCGATTTCGGCGTGCCGCCCCAACTCATGTTCACGACGCGCACGCCGCGGGACTTCATGTAGGCGATCGCGTCGCGCGCGGCCTGCGCGTCCTTGACGGTCTGTTCGCGCGTCGGGACATCCGGAATCATGCGGTGATCGAACGTGATGCGCACCGCCAGAAGGCGCGCGGCGGGATTGCCCTCCGCCGCGATGCCCGCGACGTGCGTGCCATGCGTGAAATTGCCGAAGAAATTCAGCTTCTCGATGAACGCCTTCACGTCCGCCGGCTGCAGCGCGGCGATCTGTTTTTTCAGGTCACTCGCCTCGACGCTGTCGATGCTGGCCTGCAAATCGAGCAGGCCCTTCGTGTAGTTGCGCATCGTCGGATAATCGGCGCGGAGTTGCTCGTCGAGCGGGACGAGCAAATCGGGCGTGCGGTTCGATTTCACGTCGTAGGCGATACCGTGCGCATCGTCGATGTAACCGTTCGCGTCGTCGTCCTGCCCGTTGACCGGCTCGGCGGAATTCGTCCAGCGCTGTTCCGGGAACAAGGCGACATCCACGCCACTGTCCCACACGGCAAGCGTTACGGGCGTGAGCGGCGCCGACGCGTCCAGCGCGACTTGACGCGGCGTCCAACGGTCGGGCTTCTCCTTGAAGTTGGCCTTCACGTAGGCGTCGAGCGCGGCGACGCGCTGCGCCTTCAACGGCAGGAAATGCGTGTAATTCGTGCGCGCGCCGACGAGGGCTTGCGCGACGTCGCCGCTCAGCGTGCCGGATTTATCGACGCCCGGCTGGAGCGAACTCTCGATGTTGCCGAGAATGAGTCCGCCCGAGGCGATTTCCGCGCCGGCTTTGGCGGACTTGATGTTATCAGCCACCACATCCCACGGGAGCGCGGCGAGTTGCTTGGCGTAATTTTGCGCGAAAGCGGCCTGGAACGCCTCGTTCGAGGCGAAGTCGCCGGACTTGCGCGTCTGCGCGTAGGTTTCCGCCAGCAGACCGAGCGTCAGTTTCGCCGCGGGTTTTTCCTCGATCGCGCGCATCTGCGCGATCTTCGTCAGCGCGTCGTCGTAACGTCCCTCGTGCACATCCATCGAAAGCAAGACGCCGAGGACGCCTTGGAGCGTCGCCCGGTCGGCGATGTCGTAGTCGCGCAGCAGTTTTTCCAAATCGGCGCGGACCGGCGCGGCGAGCTTGGCGTAGGCTTCCTCGGTCGTGACGATGTCCGTGACTTTTCCGGTGAACGGGTAGCTGAAGCGCGGCAGCTGGTCCTGTGAGGTGATGCGCGGTTTGTCCGCGGCGGAGAGGGAGAGCGCGGCCAGCAACGATGCCGCGCCGAGGGGAAGCAGGCGGAATTTCATGCGGCGGAGCGTGCGCGAGGCGGGCGGGCCGGCAAACCCAATTCGGCGAATCAGCTCTGCCGACTCGCGATCAGGCGCTTCGCCACGACGACCGCGTTCGCGAAACTCGTCGCGCTCGCCCTGCCCTGCCCGGCGATGCCGAACGCCGTGCCGTGATCCGGGCTCGTCCGCACAAATGGCAAACCCAGCGTCACGTTCACCGCCTCGTCAAAATCGATCACCTTGAGCGGCGCGAGGCCCTGGTCGTGGTAGAGCGCCACCACGACGTCGAACTCGCCGCGCAACGCGCGCGCGAACAGCGTATCACCCGGCTGGCAGAGCGAGAGCGCGGGAAATTCGCCGCGCAATTTCGTGAGCGCGGGATTGATGAAGTCGCGCTCTTCGTCGCCGAGCACGCCGTTCTCGCCGGCGTGCGGATTGAGGCCGCACACGCCGATGCGCGGTGCCGCCACGCCGTCGGCGCGCGCGAGTTGGTCAGCCGCGGCGATCGTGCGGTGCAACAGCTGCGGACCGAGCAGTTGCGGCACTTCGCACAGCGGCACGTGCCACGTGGCGAGCGCGACGCGCAATTTGCCGCCGCAAAAGCACATCACTGGTTCGCCTCCCCAGCGCGCGGCAAAAAATTCCGTCTGCCCCGGAAACTCGTAACCGATCGCCGCGAGCCGCTCCTTGCTTACGGGTCCGGTCACGACACCGGAAAATTCGCCGGATTGGCAACCGCTCGCCGCGCGTTCCATCGCCGCCCACGCGACGAGGGCGCCATCGCCGTCGGGCCGGCCAGGCGTCGCGACGAAATCCTCGAGGCCGACGGCAATTTTCTGCGCAGCCGGGATCGTCGCGGGCAGCGTTTCGAGCCAGCGCGCCGGGCCGATGACGGCGACGCGCGCGTGTTCACCCGGATGAGCGGCGAGCCAGGTCGCGATGATTTCCGGACCGACGCCGGCGGGGTCGCCGCACGTGAAGGCGAGAGGTGGTAATTCTTTTTTCAACACGGAGAGCGCGGAGTTCCGCGGAGAAGGTGCGATTGCTGCGCGTCCTCCGCGTGCTCCGCGTTTAGGTTTCTTCGTTCGCGCTGCATTCCTTCTGGGGTCGCGCGAAACTGCGTTTGCCGCCGGTGAAGAACTCGAGGAAGCGGCGCGCCTCGGCGCTTTTCACGCCGGTCCCGAGCAGTGCCTTGGCGTGCGGGCGCGGGTCGCCGCCGGAGAAGACGCGCGCGTAGCAGGCCTTGATTTCGAGGATCGTCTCGCGGCTGAAACCGCGGCGCTTGAGACCGACGAGGTTGAAGCCGGGCACTTCGTCGCGCTCGGCGACGAGGAGGAACGGCGCGACATCCTTCGTGAGCCGCGTGAGTCCGCCGACCATCACGCCTTCGCCGATCCGGACAAACTGGTGAATGCCGGCTCCCCCGCCAACGAAGGTGAAACTCCCAACGCTCACGTGACCCGCGAGCATGACGTTGTTGGCGAGCACGACATCGTCGGCGACTTCGCAATCGTGGCCGGCGTGCGCGTTCGCCATGAGGAAGCAGCGCGCGCCGATCGTCGTCGCCTGGCCCGCGTGGATCGAACGATTGAGCGTGCAATGCTCGCGGATGACGGTGCCAGCGCCGACGCGCACGTGGCTTTCGGTCGTCGGGTCGAACTTGAGGTATTGCGGATCGCCACCAACGACGGCGAACGGGTGCACCACCACGCCGTCGCCGAGCACGGCGTGTTTCGTGATGACGGCGTGCGCGTGGACGACGCAGTTCGCGCCGAGTTGCGCGCCGGGTTCGATGATCGCGGTCGGGTGGATCATGAGGTGAAACTATTCCTTCGAGCGTCTCGCCGCGCGTTCCGGCAGCAGATCGAGCTGCGGGTCCTGCAACAGGTCGTAATTCTTGAGCACGCGGATGAGTTGGAGCGTGTCGCTTTTGCCGTAGTTGCGGTTGAGTTCCACCTTGTCGATCAGATCGAGCAGCATCGTGCGGAACGAAATCACGGCATCGACGCCCTTTTCCTTCAACATCGCGACCGCCTGCGAGCGAAACGGCTCCGCGGTCGGCAGGCCGGGCAACACGAGAATCTTCAACAAGCCGCCGCCGTCGATCGCCTCGACGTCAGCCGGGAAAAAACGCGAAGCCTCCTTCAGCACGCTTTGTTCGAGAAAGCGGAAAATCTCCGGCTGATTGCGCAGCGTGCTCGGCGTAAAGCGGCCCGCGGCATGCCAGCCCTTGATGCTGACGACCGCGCGGTGGACGAACGGCAGCTCGTTCGCGAAAAGGAAGAAGTCCGGTTTGCGCGCGCCGCGCTGCCAGGTGGGATTATAGACCACGAGGTCGATGACTTCGTCGGCCGCGCCCTTGCGCGCGGTGAGCGCGTATTTGCGGGCTTGGCGGACAAAAAATCCGGCCTGCTCGAAGTATTCCCGAACGATGCCCTCGTCGATGGCTGACATGGGAGCGCCAACCTACAGAGCGCGGCGGCCAGCGCAGTCAAAAAATCATACGGCGCCGAGTTCGCGCCAGACGGCTTCCGCGGCGGCGGCGGGAACATCACCGCGCGTCACCGCGCGCCCGATCGTTTCGAGCACGACGAAGCGCAGCGCGCCGCCGCGGTTTTTCTTGTCGTTCGCCATCGCATTGAGCAACGCCGCGAGCGGCAGCGGTTCGCGCAAGCGCGTCGGCAGTCCGTGCGCTGCGACGCAGCGGTCGATGCGCGCGACCTCGGTCTCGTTGACCAGGCCGAGGTCACGCGAAAGGCGCGCCGCCGCGCACAGGCCGACCGCGACGGCTTCACCGTGGAGATACGCGCCGTAGCCCGCGACCCGCTCGATCGCGTGGCCGAAGGTGTGCCCGAGATTGAGCAACGCGCGCCCGTTCTCGGCCGCGGTTTCCTGCGGATCGCTTTCAACCACGGCCGCCTTCAGCGCGCAGCAGCGGCGGATGATTTCGGTGAGCTGGGGCCGATCGGGCGCGAGCGGCTGGGTTTCCAGCATGGAGAATAGTGCCGCGTCGCCCAGCAGACCGTATTTGATCACTTCGGCCGCGCCGGCCGCGAATTCGCGCGGTGGCAGCGTCTGCAGGAACGCCGGACAAATATGCACCGCCGTCGGATGATGGAACGCGCCGGCGAGATTCTTGCCCGCGGAGAGATTCAGACCGGTTTTCCCTCCGACTGAGCTGTCCACCATCGCGAGGAGCGTTGTGGGCACCTGCACACAGTCGATCCCGCGCAGATACGTCGCCGCCGCAAAACCGCCGAGATCGCCGACGACCCCACCGCCCACCAGCCACACCACGCTGCGGCGATCCGCGCGGTGCTCCGCGAGAAAATCCCAAATCACGCCCAGCTGCGTGAGCGATTTCGTTCCTTCACCGGCGGGTAGAGCGAGCGATGGCATTTTGCCGAATGCCACCGCGAGAAACGCCGCCTGGGCCGTCGCGATCTGTTCGTCGGTCACCAGAAAACCCCGTCGCCCTTCTCCATACCCCGCTGCGACTTCTCGTGCGATAGTCCCACCGCAGTCCGCTTGAAAATTAATGGGATACCTGTGATCGGCGACTTTAACCTGAAGAACGGCACTCACTGAATCCTTAAAGCGCAGCAATTTACGCCAGTCAACGCGCTTTTGTGTGCTATTCGTGAGACGAAATCTCAAATTCCTCATTGACGTGAGATTAAGTCTCACACTCACTGCGACTCGTTCTCAATGAACCTAACGCTCACTGCTCCGCTCGCTTCGATCGCTCCGCTCTGCCCGTTTCATGACGGTGCGGCGACGCTCGACGGGCTTCTGGCCGAGCTCGGCGTCGGCGAGTGCGAGTTGTTCGATCTCGCACTCGATTTGCGCTCGCTGCTCGCCGACGGGCGCGATGCCGAGGCGTGCCTCGTGCAACTGTTCCGGCTTCGCGCGTGCCTCGACGGACGCCACTACCTCGCGTTCTACCGCGTCCGCCGCTGGGTGCAGCGGCGCATCGTGGCGCAAGTGCGGCCGGATCGCACCGCGCCGTGGATAACGCGCGAGCTGCCGCTGGACGCCGCGCGTCTCGACGAACTCGTCAATTCCTGCCTCGCCAGCCTCGATCTCGCCGGCCCTGCGCTGCCGCGCGTGCGCTTCACGTTCCGCCCGATCCTGCCCGCCTCGTGAACTCCCCGCTCCTTTCCAACGGACGCCAGCCCTCAATCCCCGGTTCGAAACGTTCTTTCCCGGCTGGCGCCCGCCCTTTTCCTACCATGCAAACCCAGATCCCGTTCACCCGTTCGCTGCACGCCGCCGTGCTGGCCGCGATGGCGCTCCCGCTCGCCGCGGCGGCGCAATCCGCCGAGGTCCTGGCCGCGCCCGAACAGGCGCTGCGGCTTTCCGACTTCACGGTCGTCGCCGAGACGATCCGCGACGACAAGGTCCAGGCGCCGTTCATGCCGCAGACGCAGGGCGCCGTCAGCTTCACGGGCAAAAAGACCATCGTGATCGACTTCGACGCGATGCCGCAGATCCAGACGGACAATTACCGTCAGGCGTTCTCCAAGACGCCGGGCCTCCTCACCAGCGAACTCTCGAACGCGTCACTCCTTTCGCTCAATTACCGCGGCATCGGCGATCCGCACGAGTCGCAAAACATGCTCGTGCTGAAGGACGGCATTCCCTTCGTTCTCGATCCGTTCGGCTACCCCACCGTCTATTACGCGCCACCGTTCGAGTCCGTCGACCGCCTCGAGTTCGTCGCCGGCGGCGCGGCGCTGCTCTACGGCCCGCAGCCGAGCGGCACGCTGAATTTTGTCACGCACTTGCCGAGCCGCGAGCACCTCGCCTCGCTGACGACGCAGCACATCTTCGGCTCGGACAACCTCTACTCCACGTTCAGCACCCTCGAGGGCGGCATCGGCGGCGTGGGCTACCTCGCGCACTTCGACCACCGCAGCGGCGATAGTTTCCGTGACCGCAACAGCGACTTCGAACTCAACGGCGGTTCGGTGAAATTCGTCCTCGATGCCGGTCGCGACGCACGCCTGATCGTGGACCTCGACGCCTACGACGCCGATTCCGGCGAGCCGGGCGGTCTCACCCTCGCGCGGGGCGCGGGCCTGTTGACCTACGAGGATGCGCGGACGCAGACGCAAAATCTCCACGATCGCGTCCGCGTGGAACGGACGGCCGCCGTCGTGCGCTACGAGCGCGATTTCGCCGCCGACGCCAGCCTCTCAGCTTCCGTCTGGGCGAGCAAATTCTCGCGTTTCAGCAAGCGCCAGAACGGCTCCGCGTTCGGACGTGCCCTGACCGCCAACAACAACACGCTCACACTGCACGAATATTACACGACCGCGGGTGAAGTGCGCTATCGTCGCGACTACACGCGGGGTGACGACCGCCAGACCTTCGTCGTCGGAGCGACCGCGATGCAGATCGACTCGCCAATCTCCAACCGCCGCGGCGCCACCGCGGACGCCGAAGCCGGCGTGCGCACCTACCAAGCCGAACGCGACAGCCAGTATCTCGCCTTGTTCGGAGAACACGTTTTCCGCTCGGGTAAGCTCACCGTTACGCCGGGCGCGCGCCTGGAATTTCTTCGTCAGCACGTGAACGAGGGACAAAACGATGCCCGCACGGCCGCAGGACGCGCGCTGCTTGTCACCACTGATCGCACGACGCAGCCGCTCGCCGGCCTTGGTTCGACCTACGAGTTCGGGCGCGGAGGCGAGTTCTACGCCAATGTTTCGACCGCTTACAAGCCTGCCACCTACGGCGATCTCATCCCCACGGGCGCAGCCGATACGGTCAGCGACCGCCTCGAACCCGGGCACGTGGTGAACTACGAGTTCGGCTGGCGCGCGCGTCCGGCGCCCGGGGCGTGGATCGACGTGTCGGCGTTCGCCATCGACTACGACAACCGCTTCGGCCGCGTCGGTTCGAATCTGCAGAACGTCGGTCGATCCCTCAACCAAGGCATTTCCGCCGCAGCCGAGATCGACCTCTGGCGCCAGTTTCGCAGCGACGACGACCAAGCGCTCTCTCTCGCCTGGCACGGCAACGTTCAATTGCTCGATGCGGAATTTGTTTCGGGTCCGCTCGAGGGCCGCACCCCGCAGTTTGCCCCGAAACTCTCTGTCCGCAGCGGTCTCGTGCTGCGCCTCCCGGGCCGCCTGAAACTTGCCCTCCTCGGCACCTACTTGAGCGAGCATTTTGCGGACGACGGCAACACGCGCACGGCCACGGCCGACTGGCTGATTCCAGCCTACACCGTGTTCGATCTCACGGCCGAGGCCTACGCGTGGCGCGGTCAAATCGCGGGCCGCGACGCCGCTGTCGCCGTCCTCGCCGGGGTGAACAATCTCTTCGACGAGGACTACTGGAGCCGCGTCCGCTCCAACGGCATCGATCCGGCCAACGGCCGCAACTTCTACGCCGGTCTCCGCTTCGAGTTCTAATCCCTTTCCAGCGCGCGTCGCCCGCCCGCGGGGCGACGCCACCTTTCGTCTCCTTCATGTCCTTCCCTTTTCGCTCCGCGCTCCGGCGCGCCTTTCTCTCCAGCGGCCTCACGGCCGCGCTCCTTCCTCTCGCTTACGCGCAAGCGCCAGCGACCGCGGCTTTCGCCGAGGACGACTCCGCCACGATCCGGCTGGAGAATTTCGTCACCACCGCGACGCGCACCGAGAAAGCGCTCGAGAAAATTCCCGGCGCTATCGAGGTCATCACGCGCCGCGACCTCGACACGCAATTGCTGATCGCCGATGACCCGTCGCAGGCCCTCGCCACCTTCGTGCCGGGTTTCGCGCCGAGCCGGCAGAAACTCACCCAGACGGGCGAAACCCTGCGCGGCCGCCCCATCCTCTACCTGCTCGACGGCATCCCGCAGTCCAACCCGCTGCGGTCCGGCATGCGGGAAGGATACTTCGCCGACCCGCTCATCATCGATCGCATCGAGGTCGTCAGCGGCGCCAACGCCATCCACGGCGCGGGCGCGACCGGCGGCATCATCAACTACATCACAAAAACCGCCCGCGCCGAAGGCACGCGCCAGACGTTCACCACGCAGGCCGCGACGCAGGGGCGCGACGACGACCTCAGCTGGAAGGCCGGCTACGCGTTCCAGCACAAGCAGGGTTCGCTCGACCTCCTCGCCTTCGCCGGCGTGCAGCGCAACGGCATGCGTTATGACGCGGACGGTCGCGCCATCGGCATCGACACCGTGCAGGGCGACACCGTTGACAGCTTCGGCTACGATCTCTTCGTGAAAGCCGGCTACGAATTCGGCGCCGCCCAACGACTGCAGTTCTCCGCCAATCGCTACGACCTCGAGGGGGACGGCGACTATCGGCTCGTGTCCGGCAATCGCGCGCTCGGCCTGCCCACCACCTCCGCGCGCGGCACGCCGCCCGGCATGCCGGCCCGCAATCTCATCAACACGTTCAGCCTCGACTACACGCACCGCTCGCTCCTCGACGGGCTCCTGACCGCGCAGTTTTTCCTCCAGGATTTCAGTTCGCTTTACGGCGCCACAAACACCGTCACCTTCCAGGACACCGCCCTCGCGCCCGCCGGCACGCTCTACGATCAATCCGAAATCGTCGCAGATAAGAGCGGCGCGAAGATCACCTACGCGCGTCGCGACACGTTTGTCACCGGCCTCGAACTCACGGGCGGGCTCGACTGGCTCAACGACAACACCCGCCAGCGTCTTGCCGGCACCAATCGCACCTGGGTGCCGCCGCTCGACTACACGAGCTTCGCGCCATTCGTGCAGACGGAATACGAACGCGGCCCGGTTACGCTGCGCGGCGGCGTGCGCTTCGAAAACGCGGAACTCGATGTCGCCACCTACCAGACGCTCGCCTACTATGGCCGGCAGACGGTTCGCGGCGGCACGCTGAGTTTCGACGAACCCGTGTTCAACCTCGGCGGCATCGTGCGGCTCGGCCGAGGGTTCTCCGCCTTCTACGCCTACACCGAAGGCTTCGGCCTGCCCGACGTCGGGCTCATCCTCCGCGCGGTCAACCAACCGGACCGCAGCGTCGGTCGCCTCGTCGCACTCGTGCCGGTGCTGACCAAGAACAACGAGGCCGGCCTCAGCTGGCGCGGCGAGCGCGGCAGCGCTTCGCTGAGCGTTTACGAGTCCAAGTCCGACCTCTCGAGCGTCGTCCGCATCAACAACCTCGGCATCGGCTCCGTCGATCGCGTGCCGACGAGAGTGCGCGGCGCGGAATTTTCCGGCGAGTGGCGCGTGATCCCCACCGTGACGCTCAACGCCACCGCGGCCCTGCTCGACGGCCAGACGGCGGTCGCCGCCGGCCAACCGCTTGATCTCGACCTCGGTGCGCGCAACATGGGCCCGAACAAACTCATGACCGGCGTCACCTGGCGCGCGCGTCCCGACCTCAGCCTCCGCCTGCAGAGCAGCACGTTCTTCGACCGCGACATCAACATCGGCCGCAATACGAACACCACGCGGTTCGAGGAGCATTTCGCCGGCTACACGCTGTTCGACGCCGCCGCCACCTGGCGGACCTCGCGCGGCACGTTCGGCCTGGGCATCGAGAATCTGCTCAACCGGCACTACTTCGGCTACTACGTGCAGGCCGACGTCAACGCCGCCCTCAGCAACGACACCTACTTCGCCGGCCGCGGACGCACATTGACGCTCCGCTACACGCTGGAATTCTGAACGCGTCGATGCCTTCGTCCGTCGCAGTCGAACCCGCCGCCCGCGTCCAAGGCTGGCGCGTCTGGCTGCACGTCTGGAAGATTCATCGCTGGCTCGGCCTCGGCTTGGGCGCGCTGATCGTGTTGATGAGCGCCACGGGATCGCTGCTCGTGGTGCACCACGAGCTGGAGCGTGTCCTCGAACGCGACCGTCACGTCGCCGCACCCGGCGGTCCGGCCGCACCGCTTGCGCCGATCGTGGACGAACTCATTCGCCGGGCGCCGCCGGGTTACCGGCTCTATCGATTTCATCCCGCTGCGGCAACGGATGCAACCCACCGGTTCCTCTTTCTCGCGCCGGATGGAAAGACCCGCTGGACCGCCTTTGTCGTTCCGGCGAACGGCCGGATGGTGTGGAGCGGGCCCGATCAGGCGCTGTTCACCCCGTGGCTCCTCGGTCTCCACATGCAACTCCGTGCGGGTCGCAGCGGCTACGTCGTCACGATGGTGGCCGGGATCGGGTTGCTGCTGCTCGGCCTGACCGGAATCTACGTGCATCGCGACCGCTGGCGGGGCCTGGCGCGCCACCCGTTTCGCTGGCGGCTGGGCTGGCGGGTAGCCCTCGGCGACCTGCACAAGTGGGTCGGGCTCGCGGCCATTTATTTCCCTGTCGTGCTCGGCCTCACCGGCGCGATCTATAGCTGGCGGATTTTCACGTCAGCGCCGCCAACGGCCTCGTCCGCGCCGCCGCCATCAGCCGAGCGCTTCGCTCCGCTCGAGCCGATGCTGGCTGCTGCGCAGGCGCAATTCCCCGACGCGGAGCTAACGCGCCTCCAGTTCCCCACGCGGGCCGGCGCCCCGGCCAGCGTCCTCCTGCTGCATCGCCGGCATCCGCCGTGGCAGAAATTCAGCCGGGTCGATTTCGACACGGCGACCGGCGCGCTTCGCAGCGTGCGCGCGGCCAAGGAGGCGCCAGCCCTCGAGCAGTTCAAATCGCTGCTCGCGCCGCTGCATTTCGGTTTTCACGGCGCCACGTGGGTGAAATGGGCGTATTTTTTCGGTGGCCTCACCCCGGGAATCCTGGCGCTCAGCGGTGGAGCGCTCTGGTGGATGCGCCGCCGCGGCAAACGCGCCACTTGAACGCGGGCGCTTGGTCGCTAAGTTGCGACGCGTCCCCTTCGCCGCCGCGGCGCACCTCAAGCACGAATGTTCCTTCCCGCAATGAAAACCGCCACGACCCATTCCTCCACCAAGACCGCTTCTCCCGTCGTCAAGCAACTCGCCCAGGTTCTCGCCGATTCCTACGCGCTGATGGCCAACACCCACGATGCACACTGGAACGTCGAAGGCGCCGGCTTCTTCTCGCTCCACCAGGCCTTTCAGACGCAATACGAGAACCTCTTCGAGGCGATCGATGAACTTGCCGAACGCATCCGCGCGCTCGACGCCTTTGCGCCGGGCGGGCTCACACGGTTCGCCCGCGAATCGGGCATCGATGAATTTGGCGGCCCGGTCGCGGCAAAGGACTACGTCGCTGGCCTCGTCACCGCGCACGAGAAAACCATCGCCGACCTCGTCGCGCTGCGCGACGCCGCTGGGCAGACCAACGACCTTGAGACGCAGGACCTCGCGATCGGCCGAATTCAATGGCACCAGAAGACGACTTGGATGCTCAAGAGTTACCTGAAGTGACCTGAGCCGCGCGCCGATTCGTCCGCATTCGGCCTCAGCGGGTCCGTAGACATCCTCCACGGCGCGCTGCAACATGGCCTGAGGAATGAACCTCAACAACCGCGGCTCGCGTTCGCACCCGGCGTGGCCATTTCATCAGAAATGGTGCGGCAAACACGACTGTGGCTCGCGGGAATTCTCCTCGCTGCCGCGGTGTCGACGACCGCCGGCGCGTTCGATGAAACGGCCGACACGTGGATCCGCGGCGTGTTCACCGGCAACTCGCCCCGTGCGATCGCCGTCAACGAAGCCGACGCGTGGCGCGAGGCGATCGATTGCGTCAGCCGCAATCCCGGCTCGTTTCTCCTCGTCGGCACCGGCCGCTCGATGCAGCCGCTCTACGGCGCGGGCACGATCCTCGTTCTACGCACGGCGAACTACGCCGATCTCCAGCGCGGGCAGACCGTTGTCTATCGCAATCAGGAACGCCGTTCCGTCGGCCATGTCCTCGTCGCCAAAGCGCGTGACGGCTGGCGGGTCCGCGGCCTGAACAATCGCACGCACGACATGGAGCCGGTCGTGCCGCAAAATCTCCTCGGAGTCGTCGTGGCCGCCTTCACGCCCACGCGCAACGGCGAGTTGCAGATCGCCTCTGCCCGCCGCCCGGCGGGTCGCGCCGTATTTCTCGACGATCGCGATCGCTGAGCGGTTCGGCGGCGCGCGGCGCAACGCCGCACGTCACTTTTTCGCGGGCAACGCCCAGCGCAGAAAAACCGGCAGCGCTTCCGCCCACGTGCGCTCGTTGTGTTCGCCGCCCGCAATCTCATGATAAACCACGTCGCGCCCGCGGCGGTAGCCCTTGGATTCCAATTCGTCGATCAGCTCCGTCGTGTCCTGGATCGCATCGATTACCCCGTTGCCATCGCGATCGTCCGTCTCGTCCGCCGTGCCCGCCTGAAACCAGAGTCGCACCGCGGGCGGCCGCTCCGTGCCACGCACGAGGCGGTGCGCCAGCCTAGAGGATTGCTCCGCGGCCGCATCGCCATCCTCACCGCGCCACCAAAGCGAACCGGAAAACACGCCGACGAACCCGAAGACCTCCGGGTGATGCCACGCGAGGTCGAACGCCGCCAGGCCACCGAGCGAGGCGCCGAGAATCCCCGTGCGTTCAGGCGCGAGCTTCAGGCCGTAGCGACGCCGCACGGCCGGCAGCACGTCGGCGAGAACGAAAGTCTGAAATTCCGCCGCGAGCTTGCCGCGACCGGCATAGTCGAGCGTCCCCGCGAGCCCGTATTCCTCGACGCGCTCCTTCGCCGCCGGGATCGCCACCACGAGCGGGGCCACGATCTCCTTGCGCTCCGCCAGGACCGCGAGCGATTCCGCGAGTTTCCACGCCGGCATCATCTGCCCGTCGAGCGCGAAAAGCAGCGGGGTGTCCGGCTTCACCCCACCAGCCGGCACGAACAACGGGATCTCGCGCGCCGCGAGCGTCGCATGCGGTGGCAAAGTCAGCACTTCTTCGTGAGCGGCAAGTTCGGTGAAACCGAGTCCGACCAACAGCCGGCCGAGCCGGGCGGGAAGCGTGCGCGTTTTGCTCATGAAAGCTTCTGCAAGGCCTCCTGCACGCGCCCGAGCCAGCGTTCGAAGTCGGCCTTGAATTTCGTATCGCACTCCACGCGATCGAGCAGGCGCCGGGCGCCGTGGCGGGCCAGGTCTTCGTCCACGCGACGGCCGCTCGCGCAAAAATCGCGATACATCGACGAACCGAGCGCGAGCACGGCGTAGTTCAAATTGCGCAGCTCGAGCGACGGCTCGCCTTCGAGCGCGGCGAAAAAGTCCGCGGCGTCCGGCGGCGGCTCGCCTTCGCCCCACGTGCTGACGATCAGGAGCGCGGCGCGGTATTCGCGCAGCCTCGCCGCGGGGAAGTCCGCGGCGTTGTGCACCTCCGCCACGTGGCCGTGCGCGCGCAACGCCTGGGCGGCGGCGAGCGCGAGCTGCTCCGCGTTACCGGAGACAGTGGCGTAGAGGATGACGAGGCCGGACGGCACGCGGCCATTGAGCGGGCGGCGGCGCGATTGTCCACCCCGCGCTCGCCTGCGCTCTTGCCCTTTCAGAGTGAAGTGACAGGAATCGCCGCCTATGCAGCACACCGCCCCTTCGGCCGCTCCGGACACCAGCGGCATCTTCGGTCACCCGCGCGGGCTGACCAATCTGTTCTTCACCGAACTCTGGGAACGCTTCGGCTACTACGGCATGCGCGCCCTGCTCACGCTGTTCATGGTCGCACCGATCGCGGCCGGCGGCCTCGGTTTCGACAACCGCACTGCGGGCGTCATCTACGGCACCTACACGATGAGTGTCTATATGCTCTCGATCCCGGGCGGGTTCATTGCCGACAACTTCCTCGGCGCCCGCGCCGCGGTGCTCTGGGGCGGCATCATCATCGCCGCGGGCTACTTCTCGCTCGCGGTGCATTCGCCGTTCTTTTTCTACACGGGTCTCGTGCTCGTGGCGTGCGGCACCGGCCTGCTGAAGCCGAACATCAGCTCAATGGTCGGTTCGCTCTACAGCCGCGAAGACACGCGCCGCGACTCGGGCTTCTCGATTTTCTACATGGGCATCAACATCGGTGCCTTCCTTGCGCCGTTGATCACCGGCTGGCTCGCGCAAAGCGACGCGTTCAAGGCGATGCTGACCGGCTGGGGCTTCGATCCGGCACGGAGCTGGCACTGGGGTTTCGCCGCGGCGGGCGTGGGCATGACGATCGGACTCGTCGTTTATTTGATCCAGTGGCACCGCCTTTCGAACGTCGGCCACCCGCCGGCGCCAGAAGTCGCCCGTCCGTGGGGCAAGCTGCTCGCGGTGCTCGCGGGCGCCGGTGCGTTCTTCGCGTTGGTCCGCCTATCTGACACCAACGAAGCGTTCGCGTGGGTGAAATACGGCTACGTCGTGCTGCCGATCCTCGCCATCCTGTGGTTCGGCACCCGCAACGACCCGAGCATGAAACGTTTCGCGGCCATCTTCGTGTTCTCGCTCGCGGCGATCATCTTCTGGGCGATCTTCGAACAGGCCGGCTCGACCATCGCGCTGTTCGGCGACCAGCTGACTCGCCTCGAGATGTTCGGCTACAAGTTCCCGTCGGCGTGGTTCCAATCGGTCAACTCGATCTGGGTCATCTCGCTCTCGCCGATTTTCGCGTGGATCTGGGTGAAGCTCGGGGACCGTGCGCCGTCGAGCCCGATGAAATTTGCGATCGGCCTCTTCTTCCTCGGACTGTCGTTCCTGCTGATGGTGCCGGCCGCCGCCGCCACTGCCGCGGGCAAAGTCAGCCCAATGTGGATCGTCGGTCTGTTCTTCCTCCAGACCGTCGGCGAACTCTGCCTCAGCCCGGTCGGCCTCAGCACGCTGACGAAGCTCGCCCCCGGCAATCTCGTCGGCCTCGTCATGGGCATCTGGTTCCTCGCCGCCGCCCTTGGCAACAAAGTCGCCGGCGTGCTCGCGGGCGAATTCACTGCCACCGACGCGGGCGCACTGTCGAAATTCTTCCTCCACCAAGCTGGCTGGGTCGGCGTCGCGTTCGTCGCGCTGCTGCTCGTCACACCGTGGGTGAAGAAGCTGATGGGCGAAGTGAAGTAACGCCTTCCCGTCCTCCCCTTCCCAAGGCGCGGATCCCTCCGCGCCTTTTTTGGCGCCCGGGAAAAGATAGAGCCCGCAACCGTCACGGGCCAGTGAACGATTGCGGGCTCAGGTTGGTCACCTCTCGCACCCGTTGCCAGGCACGAAAATCTTGAGTCCGAAGCTACCGACCTGCGCAAAAATGCGGATGCCCAAAACGACCTAAATTTAGGTGAGTCCGGATTTGGCCGCCATGGGGTGCCACGGCAGGACTTGACGTTTGGTGGGCTTTGGCCTCCTTCCGCTGCTCATGCGTCTGCCCTCCGACGTGTCCGCCCCGACCCCGGCACACCGCTTCACGCGGGTGCTGGCGGCCGCCTGCGCGCTGGCGGTGTGGTTGCTGGGTGTTTTGTCGGTCAGCCCGGAATTGCACGGGCACGTCCATGACGGTGAGCCGGCGGAGCACCACGAGTGCGCCGTCACGCTGTTTCAGCACGGCGCGGAGAATCCCGCGGAGGGTGTCGCGCTGACGATCGCTCCGGCCGTGTGGGTCGCGGGCGAACTCGCCGTGGCCGACCGCGTGGCTCCGCTTGCCGTCGATGTGCGGCTGCAACCGAGCTGCGGGCCGCCGGTTCGCTGAGTCGATCCGCTCCCCCGTCCGCGGCGCGTCCTGCTGGTCGCGCGCGTTGCTCTCCGTTCTCCCGGCGTCTTGGCGCCGCGCCACCGCGCGCGCAACCTTCGCCCAAAATCGATCCCGCATGAAACCATTTTCCCTCCTATTCCTTTTCTCTTCCGGTGCGCTCGTCGCATCGGCCCAGACCACACCTCCTTCCGGCGCCCCGCCGGTTCACCTCGAAGAGTTCGTCGTCACCGGCAGCCCGCTCCGGCGCGCGCAGGACGAAGTCGCGCTCCCCACGTCGGTCGTGGGCGGCCCACGTCTCGTCCAACTCCGTCAACCCACGCTCGGCGAAACGCTCGCGAACGAACCGGGCATCTCGTCCACCTACTTCGGTCCCGGAGCGAGCCGGCCCGTCATCCGCGGACTCGGCGGCGACCGTGTGCGGGTGCTCACGGGAGGCGTCGGCACGCTCGATGCCTCCATCATCAGTCCCGATCACGCCGTGAGCCTCGATCCGTTGCTGATCGACCGCATCGAGATCGTGCGCGGCCCCGCGACGCTGCTCTATGGCGGGTCGGCCGTGGGCGGCGTCGTTAACGTGATCGACTCGCGCATTCCCGAGGAACTGCCCGCCGCACCCTTCGGCGGCCGCATCGAGAGCCGTTACGGCAGCGCGGCCGAGGAGCGCGCGGGGGCCGCCGTGTTCACCGGTCGCGCCGGCTCCTGGGCGTGGCGCCTGGATGGATTCACCCGGCAGACCGACGACGTGCGCATCCCCGGTTTCGCGGAAACCGCAGCACTGCTGGCCGACCACGATGAGGAGGAGGAAGGTCCGCCAGCCCGCGACATTCTTCCCAACACCGCCAGCAAAACGGCGGGCGCAGGCGTCGGCCTGTCCTACATCGCCGAGCGCGGACATCTCGGGGTCTCCTACAACGGATTCAATTCGCTCTACGGCGTGCCCGGTCACAGCCATGGCCGGGACGAGGAAGAGGAACACGACGAGGAGCAGGATGACGAGGAGCACGCCGAGGAAGGGGTTCGACTCGACCTCCGGCAACGCCGCTGGGATGTGCACGGCGAACTTTTTTCGCCTGTGCCGGTGATCCGTCTCGCGCGGGTGCAGCTCGGTGTCGCCGACTACGCGCACAATGAACTGGAAGGGGGCGCCATCGGCACCCGGTTCACCAATCGCGCCCATGAGGGTCGCTTTGAATTGCTGCACGAACCGCTCGGCGCGTTCGAAGGCGCGCTGGGCCTCCAATTCTCGCGCAGCGATTTTGCCGCCATCGGCGAGGAAGCATTCGTGCCGCCGTCGGTCACGACCAATCGCGCGCTGTTTCTCTACGAGGAGATCCCGACTTCCGCCGTCACCTGGCAATTTGGCGCGCGTGCCGAACGCCAGGAAATTGCGCCCGAAGCCGGCACGGGCCTCAGCGGTCAGACGCGCACTGGCGCGAGCCTCTCCGGCGGCGCCGTCTGGAAGATCAATCAGGACTACGCCCTCGCCTTCACGGTTTCACGCAACGAACGCGCCCCGAATGCGCAGGAGCTCTTCGCCGACGGACCCCACGCGGGGACCGGCATCTATGAAATCGGCGACGCGGCGCTCGGCGTCGAACGCTCCGTCGGCTTCGACGTCAGCCTGCGGAAACGCACTGGCTTCATCACGGGAAGCGTGACGGTCTTCGCCAATCGTTTTGCGGGCTATATTTTCGAGGACGACACCGGCACCGTCGCTCCAGACAGCGGATTGCCGGTGTATCGTTTCGTCCAGCGCGATGCCGAGTTCACCGGCGGCGAACTCGAACTCGTGACCCATCTCCATGAGGCGGCGGGGCGACAATTCGATCTCCGTCTGATCGGCGACTCGGTGCGCGGAAAAAAGCGCTCCAATGGGCAGCCGCTGCCGCGCCTCACGCCCGCCCGGGTGGGCGGGGGGATCGATTTCCGCACCGAGCACCTGACACTCAGCGCGGATGTCCGGGTCACCCAACGCGCCAAGCGGCTCGCGCCCGGCGAGACTGCGACCGACGGACATGCGCTCGTCAGTCTCTTCGCCGCATGGCGCTTCAAACTCGCGCGCGCGGACGCCGAGCTTTTCGCCCGCGTCTCGAACCTCGGCAATGAAACCGCGCGCATCCACTCCTCGTTCTTGAAAGACGTTGCGCCCCTGCCCGGACGCAACTTCACCGCCGGGCTCCGCCTGGCGTTCTAACGCTCAGGTATCCCCGCGCGCGGGCGGCCGGGTCGCGATCACGCCCTCGATCCGCCAGCCCGCGCGCTCCTGCACGAGCTGGTAATGGAAACGCGCCGGCCGGTCGCGCCCGTCGAACACGGTCACATCGAGCGCGGCGCGGCCTGCGCCGTCGTCGCGCACGAGCCCGAACTCGGCGCGCGTGTGTTCGACGAGCGCCGGATACCCGCGCCGGATCATTTCGGCGAACACCTCGGCGCTGAACTGCCGGCGGAGGCCGCGCGCGGCAAATTCGTAGGCGATGGCCAATTTTCCCGCACGCAATGCCCCGAGCTGGCCCTCGACCGTGGAGCGCACGCCGTCGCGGATCTCGCGCGGGCTGAGGCGGCCGCCCCGGCGTGTTTCCTCGGTGGCAAATCCAAGTGCCGCAAACAAAACCGCGAACCCCAGCAACGTGAACGCGACCCCACGCATCGCTTATTCGAGACCGAAGACCGCCCGGCTGTAATTCTCGATGGAGAACGGCTGCAGATCGTCCGGCTGTTCGCCCAAGCCGATGAAGTAGATCGGAATCTTCAACTGCCGGAAAATGCCGACAATCGCACCGCCGCGACTCGTGCCGTCGAGCTTGGTCACGACGAGGCCGGTCAGGCCGAAACTTTGGTGAAACACTTTCGCCTGCTCGATCGAGTTGCTGCCGAGCGAGCCGTCCACGACGAGCCAGCGATGCTGCGGCGCCGCCGGATCGTTTTTCTGCAGGACGCGGCGGATCTTCGCGAGTTCCTCCATCAAATTGCTCTTCGTGTGCAGCCGCCCGGCAGTATCCACGATCAGCCAGTCGTGGTGGCGCGACTTCGCCGCCTGCCACGCGTCGAACGCCACCGCGGCCGAGTCGGCGCCCGTGTGGCTCGCGACGATTTCAAGGTCGAGCCGCGTCGCCCAACTCTTGAGCTGCTCGACCGCCGCGGCGCGAAACGTATCGCACGCCGCCACCACGACCGACTGGCCGTCGCCTTTCAGTTTATGCGCGAGCTTTGCGGTCGTCGTGGTTTTGCCCGAGCCATTGACGCCGATCATCGCGATGACGCACGGCTTCACGTCAGGCTTCGGCAATACGCCCTCGGCTCCGGCAAGCACGCGCTGCAAAACCGCGGCGCCGATCTCCGCGGCCTGCCGGCCTTGCAACGCGGGATCCTTGCGGTAAGCGGTCTTGATCTCCTCCAAAATCTCCGTCGTCGTCTCGACGCCGAAATCGGCGGTGTAGAGCGCCTCCTCGAGTTCCTCGAGCGAAGCGATGTCGATTTTCTTCCCGCCGAACAGCCCGTGCGTCTTCGCGGCGATCGCCGCCACGGTCTTCGTCAGGCCGTCTTTGAATTTCTTGAAGAGGGAAAACATGCGAAACTTCCCGCGAACTACGCGAATCGCCGCGACGGGCGTGGCCATGAATTCGCGTTCATCAGCGTCATCCGGGGCGAATCAGTTCATTCCGCCGTCGGCTTGCGCGCGTCGCGACCGAGTTTGTCCTTCATGCGGTCGAGGATGCCGTTGATGAAGCGCTTCGAGTCCGCGGTCGAAAAATTCTTGGAAAGGTCGATCGCCTCATTGATCGAGACGACGGGCGGGATGTCCTTGCGGTGCAGCATCTCGAAAATGGCGAGGCGCAGGATCGCGAGGTCGATGCGCGCGATGCGGTCAAATTCCCAGTTGTGCGCGAGCGAGCGGATGTGGCCGTCGATTTCCTCGGCGTGCGTGAGGACACCGTGAATCAGTTCCTCGGCGAACGCATAATGATCGCGCGGTTGTTCGAGGCCTTCAAAGAACAGCCGCAGGTCCTCGAGGAGGTTCGCGGGCTTGTTCATGCTCCACGCGTAGAGGAACTGCAAAGCGGCCGCACGACTCTCGCGGCGTTGGGTGAATTGGCTGCTCATGATTTTTTGGTCCCGCGCAACGTGCGTCGCAATGCCGCCATTTCAAGCGCCGCGTGGCCGAACTCGGCACCGCGGTTGATTTTCCCAACGCAACGCGCCTTCGCCTGGGCAAACGTGTTCGTGACGATGACGCCGTTGATCACGGGGACGCGCGTCCGGATCGAGACGGTCTGCAACGCCTGCGACACACTCTGGCCGACCATTTCGTGGTGACTCGTGTCGCCGCCGATCAGCACGCCGAGCGCGATGACGCAGTGGAACGCTCCGCTGGCCGCGAGTTCGTTCGCCGCCCACGGCACCTCGTGCGAACCTGGCACGCGCAGCACGAGCACATCCTGCCCCCGCACCCCCGCCGCGAACAACGCCTCCTGCGCACGATGCAACAGGCCATCGACGAGCGCTTCGTTGAAGCGCGCAGCGACCACGCCGAATTGCAGGCCGGCACCGCGGCGAAGATTCTGGGAAGGAGCGTCGAGACTCATGGAAGGGATGATTGGCGGCGGCTCGGTGGCCGGGCGCAACCCGAAATCCGCGTCGTCAGACCGGAACCTGCTCCACGATTTCCAGCCCATAACCTTCGAGCCCGACGACGCGCCGGTTCGAGTGCGCCATCAGGCGGATTTTGCGCAAGCCGAGCGCCGTGAGAATCTGCGCCCCGATGCCGTAGTCGCGGAGATTCATCCGCTGCCCGGGCTTGGCGTCGAGCACCGCTTCCTGCATGCGGCCGGTCTGCTCCATATAGACGATGGCACCGTGACCGGCCTCGGCGACGCGCTGCAGCGAACTGATGAGCGAGCGGTGGCTGCCCATTTCGCGGCCATGGAAGACGTCGCTCAACAAGTTCTCCGTGTGCACGCGAACCAGGGCGGGGTTTGCATCGAGCTGCCCCATCGTGAACGCGAGATGATGGCGTCCATCGACCTTGCTGCGGAAAACGTGGAGCACAAAGTCACCGTATTCCGACGCGAACGGTCGCGTGCTCACGAGTTCGACGAGTTGCTCGCGCTTGTGCCGATACTCAATCAGCGCGGAGATCGAGATCATCGGCATGTTGTGCCGCTGCTTGAACTCCACGAGCTCGGGCTGGCGCGCCATCGTGCCGTCCTCGTTGAGAATCTCGCAGATGACTGCGGCGGGGATCAGACCCGCGAGCGCGGCGAGATCGACCGCCGCCTCGGTGTGCCCGGCGCGCTCGAGCACGCCGCCCGGCCGCGCGCAGAGCGGGAAAATATGGCCGGGCTGCACGAGTTCGTCCGGCGTCGTGGCCGGATGCGCGAGCAACGCGATCGTGCGCGCGCGATCGAACGCGCTGATGCCGGTGGTGATGCCTTCCGCCGCGTCAACCGACACCGTGAATGCCGTGCGCATCGCCTCGCGGTTTTGTTGCACCATCGGATTGATCCCGAGTCGCTTCAGCGCCGGCTCGGTCATCGGCACGCAGATCAGGCCGCGCGCGTGGCGGATCATCAGGTTGACCAGCTCGGGCGAAACTTTCTCCGCGGCGAAGACGAGATCGCCCTCGTTCTCGCGGCCCTCGTCGTCCGTCACAATCACGACTCCGCCTGCGGCGATAGTTTGAATCGCTTGTTCGACGGAATCAAAGGGCGTGCTGGCGGACATGGTGAGGAACGGGGGGTGCGGAGCATCCCCACCGCTCCGGCTGCTGTCAAATCCGCCGGAGCGTCATCAGTCCGCCTTCAGTTGCCGCTCGGCGCCTCTAACTTGGGCAGCTTTTCCGGCGCGAACGTGTGGCCGATGGTGTTCACCTGTCCGCTGATGCGCCGCAGCGCATTGATCAAGTCGAGGAACCGCGTGCTGGCCTGCAGCGTCCGGTCGTCGCAACCGATCAGGCGTTGATAATGCGCGCGCTGCACCGCGATGCACCACGCCTTGAGCGTGTCACCTTCCTCGAGAAAACGCTGGGCCGTGGCGCGGTCCCGCGTCGTGAGCACGAGGATGGCGAGTTCGAGGCGTTGCACGGTGCGGCGATGCATCTCGGCCAGATCAGCCTCGTCCTGCGCCTGCAGCGGCAGCGGATCGGCGATCTGCTTGAGGATCTGATGGCAAAAACTTTTGTCGATCACGTCGCCGACCGTCTCGAGCTGGCTGGCAAAATGCAGCAGCCCGAATTGGAGCTGGCTGTCGCGCGGCGTCATTTTGTCCGCGGGAATTTGGCTGAGGTAGTGTTTGATCGCGGCATGCAGCTCATCGACGCGGTTGTCGTGCTCCTGCACGCGTTGCACGAGCGCCGCGTCACGAGTCTGCAGCCCGCGCCAAGCGCCGAGCAGCATGCCTTTGATTTCCTCGGTCAGCCGCAGCGTTTCGCGCGCGGCATTGGCCAGGGCGAAAACCGGACTGCCCAGCGCCGTCGGTTCGAGATGTGTCGCGACTCCGCCAAAAGGGTCCTGCGTCGGCGCGCCTCGCACCGCGCGCTTGATGATGCCGCCGACGAATCCCGCCAGCAGTGCGCCGGCGAAAGCGACGATGAGATTGAACGTCGTGTGGAAATTCGCCGCCTGACGGCCAATTTCGACCGGCATCGCCTCCACCCACGGAATCACCACGGGCAGGGCCAGCAACAGCGGCCCGATGGCCGCGCACTTCAACGTGAGATTGGCAATCGCGAGCCGTTTCCCCGCGAGCGTCTCCCAGCCGGCGACCAGCGACGTCAGGCCGAGGCCGAGATTTGCGCCGAGCACGACGGGCAGGACCGCGTCCAGTCGGCACGTGCCGGCCTGCGCGAGCGCGATCACGAGGCCGATCACGGCGGTCGAACTCTGCGTGACGAACGTCAATCCGGCCGCGAAGATGACAAGCAGCAGGGCATGGCTGCTGAACATCGTCATCAGCGTTTGGAAGTCCGCGTTCCCCGTCAGCTGACGCGCCGCGTCGCTGATCAACTGCATCGCGAGGAAAATAAAGCCGAGCGCGAGCAGCGTCTGCCCCGCGCCGCGCCAGGTTTCCGAACGGGCCCAGAGGTAGGCGATCACGCCAAAAATCAGGAAGACCGCGTTGTAATCGAAGAAGCGAAACGCGATCAGTTGCACCGTGACTGTGATGCCGACGTTCGCGCCGAGCAGGAACACGAGCATGCGCTCCGCGGGGAGTTTGCCGGCATTGAGCAACTGCATCGTGAGCAGCGTCTGCGCCGTCGAAGACGGCGCCACCGCGCCGAACGCCAGCCCCGCGACCGCTGCGGTCCAGCGGTTCGAACTCATCCGCTCGATCCAGGCGTGCAGCGCATGCCCGAAGACGCGCTCCAGCCCCCGGCGCAGAAACCGGATGCCGAACAGCATAAGGGCGACGCCGCCCGCGATGTGCCAGAGCGCCATGAGAGCCGAACTTTATCCGGCAACTAGCCGCGGAAATCGACGGTATAGTTTTCCGTCGATTCGCCGTCCTCCGCCGCGACGAGCGTGAGGAACAGCTTGAACGACAGCGGCGGCCGCACGAACTGCGCGCCGAGAAGGAAAGTGCCGTCGCCCGCCGGCGTAAGCACCGTGCGGTTCTGGCCCGGACCATGCACGTTCGGCCAGCGCGCGACCGCGCGCAGCACATTCACCGGCATCGGTTTCTTCTCCTGGTCGTGGAAACTCAGTTTGAACTTTCCGTCCTGCAACGTGAGGCCGAGGAACGTGCCGTCGGCACGATTGAGCGTGGTGCCCTCGATCTTGAATTCCTCCTTCGCCGGCTCCGTCTTGCCCGGCGCGGATTTTCCGGGCGCCGCCTTGCCCGGAGCCGCCGGTTGCTTGGTCGTTTGCGCCAGCAACGAACCGCCGCCAAACAGAAGAGCAAAGAGGAGAACGAGGCGCGTTTTCATGGCGCGGAACTTACCCACACCAACCGTGGCCGCAAGCCCACGCCGCGTCGCGTCCGGTTTAGCACGATTTTCGCGGTTCGCGGCGCGCAGCGGTGAGCCGCCCCGCGATTTCAACGTGTCGCCCGCTGGGCGCGCAGGTCTTTCCAGCGCGCGAGTCGTTCGGCGATCTTGGCTTCGAAGCCGGCGCTCTTCGGCGCGTAGAGCGTCAGTGGTTTTTCCAAATAAGCCTGGCCCGAGATGTTCTCGGGAAAATCGTGCGCGTAGAGATACCCTTTGCCGTGACCGGCGCGCTTGCTGGCCTGGCCGCCTTTGTCGCGCAAGGGCATGGGCACCGGCTGCACCGGTTGTTCCTGCAACGCACGGCGCGCCTCACCGAGCGCGAGCGTCGCCGAGTTGCTCTTCGCGGTGGTCGCGATGTAAAGCGTGGCGTGCGCGAGCGTCAGCTCGGCTTCGGGCAGGCCGATGAAATCGCACGCGTGATGCGCCGCGACCGTCAGCGGCAACGCCATGGGATCGGCGAGGCCGACGTCCTCGCTCGCGAGAATGACGAGCCGCCGTGCGATGAACCGCGGGTCTTCGCCGCCGGCGAGCATCTTCGCGAGCCAATACATCGCCGCATCGGGATCACTCCCCCGGCAACTTTTGATGAAGGCGGAAATCGTGTCGTAGTGCTCATCCTCGTCGGCGTCGTAGCGGATGCGGCGCTCGCGGGCGAAAACCTCGAGTTCCTTTTCGGTGATCGGCGCCTGCTCCGGCAACGAAAGCGCGAGCACTTCGAGGGCATTGAGGGCGCGTCGGAGGTCGCCGTCGCACAGCACGGCGAGGTCGGAGAGCACCTTGTCGTCCGCGCGGTGGCCGCGCGCACCGAGTCCGCGCTCCGCATCGGCGAGCGCCTTCCGCAAGACGCCCGCGACGGCTTCGGTCGCGAGCGGCTCAAGGCGGAAGAGGTGGCTGCGGCTCAGCAGCGGGGGATTGACGTAGAAACCGGGATTGTGCGTCGTCGCGCCGATCAACCGGACGTTGCCCTCTTCGACGTCGGGCAACAGCAGGTCCTGTTGCGATTTATTGAAACGGTGCAGTTCGTCGATGAAGAGAATCGTGCGCGCTTCGGGTCGGCGGCGCGCGATGGCGAGGATTTCGCGCAACTCGGCGACGTTGCTCATCACGGCGTTCACGCGCACGAAGCGGCTGCCGGTCTCGCGGGCGATCGCCTCGGCGATGCTCGTTTTGCCGCAACCGGGCGGACCGTAGAAGAGGAGACTGCCGAAGCGATTTGTTGCGATGAGCTGCGGAAGCAGACTGCCGGCGCGCGTGATGTGTTCCTGCCCGACGACCTCGCCCAGCGCCCGCGGCCGCATGCGCGCGGCGAGCGGTTGATGCGTCGCGGGAGCCGCGGACGGCACGGACGACGCAGCCAGCTCGGGCTCGGCGGAGCCAAAGAGGGAGGCTTGTTCGTCGTCGCGCGTCATGGAACCGCCACTGTGCTCCGGTCGGGGCGCGAAACAAGTTTGAAGGCGGCGGCGCGCCTGCTTTGCTCGGCGCGTTCCTCCTCACGGGCCGAGGCGAACGCATGTCCCCCTCCGGCTCGCCGCGCGCACCCCTGCTCTGGATTCTGCTGCCGTTTATGGCGGGGCTCGTCGTGGCCGGAAATTTCCCGGACGCTGCCGTGGCGGGTCCCTGGCATTGGGGTCTGGCGACGACCGGCTTGGGCGTCGGAATGGCCGCGGCGCGACGGGAGCACGGCTGGACGGTGCACGCATCAGGCGCGGCGGTCGTCGTGCTGTCAGGCATCGCCGGTTTACTCTGGCTGCCGCTGCGGGCGCCTGCCGGAGCGGGCTGGCCCCACCCGCCGCGCGAAGTGTCCGTGGTGCTCGCCGTCGAACAACTTTTCCCGCCCACGCCACAGCGCAAGACCTTCAGCGGACTCGCGCATGTCGTGGCCGGGGAAAATGCGGGACGCGAACTCATTGGACAGCGCGTCTATTTTTCGGCGATCCGGCGCGTCAGCGTTTCTCCGGAAATTTCGGGGCATTACCGTTACGTCGGCTTGGTCGAGGAGCTGCCCCGCCCGACCGCGGCGCAGGGTTTCGAGCGCTATCTCGATGGACTCGGCGTGCGCGTGCGGTTGCAGCGCGGCCAAGTCCGGGAACAGGTGCGTCCCGCAACGTGGTTCCGACAATTCTGCGCGCGCGCGCAGAATCGGCTCGAGCGCATCCTGCGGCTCGGGCTCGAAAACCAGCCGGTGCCTGCGTCCGTCTATGCGGCGATGTTGCTCGGCGAGAAGGCCCTGCTCGAAGAGGAACAGGAGGCTGCGTTCATGCGCAGCGGGGTGTTCCACATCTTTTCGATCAGCGGGCTGCACGTCGGCGTCATCGCGCTCGCGATCCTGAGCGGTCTCGTGCTGGTGCGGGTGCCGCCGCGACTGGCGCGGGTCATCGGCCTCGGCGTGCTCGGCCTCTACGTGCAGGTGACGGGCGGAAGCACGCCGGCCGAGCGCGCCTTCCTGATGATCGCGTTCGTGGTGGCGGCGCGCGTGTTTCGCCTGCCGGGCAATCCGCTCGCGGCGCTGGCCGGTGCGGCGCTCGTGACGCTGCTGTTCGATCCGCGTCAGCTCTTCAGCACGGGTTTCCAAATGTCGTATTCGGTCGTGACGGCTTTGCTCGTGCTGGGAGTGCCGCTGTCGGATCGCTGGACGGCCGCGTGGCGACCGTGGCGCGATCTCCCCGAGGCGGGTTGGGGGCGCGTGCGTCTGACGGTGCGCTGGGTCGGGCGCGCGGTCATTGCCGCAGTCGCCATCACTTGGGCGGCGACGCTGGCGAGCACGCCCAGCAGCATCGGCAACTTCGGGCTCTTTTCCCCGGGCGCGCTGCTGGCGAATCTCGTGATCGTGCCGCTGGCCTCGCTCGCGATCATCGCGGGCTTTGTCGCGCTGCTCGCGGGACTGGCCGGATTGAGCGGCATTGCTCTGGTCATGAACCACGCCGCCGCGGTCGTCATTCTCGTCATGGATTGGCTGGTGCGCCGCGGCACGGAGATGCCCGGAATGTATTTTGCCGCGGAGTTCCGCGCGCCGTGGATGGGAGCCGCGGCCCTCGTGGTCGTGCTCGGCAGCATGTTTCTGGCGGCCAACCCCCGCCTCGGACGCAATGCGCCTTATTGGCTGCCACTCGCCGCGCTGGCGGCGACGATGATTTTGAGCGTGAAATTCCCCTGAACGCGGCAATCTTCCGGGGTATGAAGAGCGCTTACGAACTCGCGATGGAACGTCTCGCGAAATCCGACCCGTCCAGCCGCCCGTTGAACGCCGAGCAAAAGGCCCGACTCGCCGAGATCGACCGCGTGTATCAGGGCAAGATCGCCGAGCGCGAAATCTTCCTCAAGCAACAGCTCAACGCCGCGCTGGCCGGCCAGCAATTCGACGAGGCCGAGAAAGTGCGCAAGCAGATCGCGAACGAAAAGGCCCGGCTCGAAGAGGAGCGCGAGAACGAAAAGGAGCGCGTGCGGCGAGCGTAGCGGGCGGTTCTTCCGCCTCCGCGGGGCGCGAGCATGCGATTGCCGCCTTCCACCCAGCACTCGGAGCAAAGGGCCCCTGATCGGTGATTGCGCCGGATCGAGTCCAAACGTGCGACCGTCGATCCGCCAAGACGCCGCCCGCGCGCGGCTTTGGCGCGCGGAGCGGCGTGGGTTTTGCGGACCCGGTGAGGCGCGGCGTTACTAGCCGCGAGCGGCGCGCTTAACACGCAACCGATCGCGGGGCGCCGCGCGCCGGGCGGGCATCAGACTCCGACCGGAACTTCGTTGGGAACGGCACTGCTCTCGATGATGCCCTTGGCCATGGCGTAGCGGGTGAGACCGGCGACGTCGTGGATGTTGAGCTTGTTCATCACTTGCTGGCGGTGCTTCTCCACCGTTTTGATGCTGATGCAGAGTTCGGCGGCGATCTGCTTGTTCACGCGGCCCTCGGCAACGAGCTGCAGGACTTCCTGCTCGCGCGAAGTGAGGTGCCCGGTGCGTTTCTTCATCGGGCGGCCGTGAATGAATGCCTCGCGGTAGCAATCGAGGAGGCGCTTCGAGATCGACGGGCTGAAAAAGGCGTTTCCGAGATAGGCTTCGTGGATGGCTTTGATGAGATCGTGTGCCGCGGTTTGTTTGATGAGGTATCCCGCGGCCCCGGCTTCGGTGAGCTGGTGGACATATTCGTCGTCTCCGTAGGAGGACAGGATGAGCACCTTCGCGCCGGGGCAGTCCTTGAGGATCTGGCGCGTGGCCTCGAGTCCGTTGAGTTGCGGCATGGCAATGTCCATGACGACAACGTCGGGTTGAAGTTTGTGGGTCATTTGCACGGCCTGACGGCCGTTCTCGGCCTCGCCGACGACTTCAAATGCCGGTTCTGCGGCCAACAGGGAACGAAGCCCCTGCCGGACCACTGTATGATCATCGGCCAGGAGGACCTTGATCGTTTTCATAAGGGTATTGGTTGCTTCTGAAGAGTTGTGGGTAACGAGTCCTCGACGGGAAGATTCCCTCCGGCTTCGGGAGTGCGCGTGGACGGCGGGCGCAGTGGGATCTCCACGCGCACGATCGTCCCCGCGCCCGGTCGGGACTCGATGTTGAACTTGCCATTAACCAGTCGCACGCGCTCCTCCATGCCCAGCAAACCCAGTCGCTGGCGGTCCGGCTCCACCCGCCGCGGCGATCGAGTGAAGCCGCGGCCATTGTCCCGGATTTCCAGGATGGCCTGACCTCCCTCGCGCCAGAGGATAACGTCAACGTGCGTGGCCGACGCATGCTTGGCCACGTTATTCAGGCTTTCTTGCGCCACGCGATAGATCACGGTGCGCTGGTCGGCCGCCAGGAGTTTACCCGGCAGTTTCCCATGAAATTCCACGGTGATGCCCGTGCGCTCGGCGAAGCCGCGCACACACGCGCGCAACGCCGCCTCGAGCCCGAGCTCATCGAGCATCGCGGGCCGCAACTCGCGCGCGAAGCGGTGCACCGTCTCGACGGTGCGGGCGACGAGCTCGATCGTGTCGTCGATCTTCGCCTTCGCCGGCGCGGTGTTGCATTCGCTCAGCCGCGAGAGCGCGCCGAGATTGATCGAGATCGCATTGAGTGCCTGCCCGACCTCGTCGTGCAGTTCGCGGCTGAAGTGCGCGCGCTCCTGCTCCTGCGCGTCGAGAATGCGCTTGGAAAGCTGACGGAGCGTTTCCTCCATCTCGCGCGATTCGCTCAACAGCAGTTGAAAATGCGTCCGGCTTTGCTGCAGTTCGCCGTGAGCACGGCGGAAACCGCGGTGCGTCGCCTCGAACGGCGAGAGCGCCTCGAGCAAAAACGCGTCCGAAGCGCGCGCGTCGTGCGCGTGCGAGTGCGCGGCGATCGACGGCAAACTCGCGCACGATTCCTGATGCAGCCGCGCCAGATCGAGCACGCCGTGGCCTTCGCAACACGCCCGCCGGCCGAGTTCATAGGCCTGTTGCAGTCCGGCCTCGCCGCCGACATCGACATGCCTGCGCAGCGCGGCGCGGTAATCGCCGGCGAGCGACGCGGAAAGCACGCCGTTCGCCGCGGCCCCGCAATCGCGGCTGCGCAGTCCGCCCAAGGTGGGCTCCGTCAGGGTAACAGCGGGAAGCAACGGGTCCGTCGCGGGCAGGTGCTCGCGAGCGGTCGGCTTTCCACTGGCCGCGCGGCCATTGGAAATCACCTCAGCCATTTGGTCATCGTCACGGTGGTCCCGCAACCAATCGTGGATTCGATCTCAAAATCGTCCATGAGCAGGCGCACGCCGGGCAGGCCGACCGCGAGCCCCTCGCGCGAGCCGCGCCCGTATTCCGCGATGCGCTCCGCATCGAGCATCCCCGGCCCCTCGTCGTGCGCGATAACGACCAGGCCGGTGCGACCGGGCGCCTGCGTCTCGGCAAAAATAATTTCCCCCGCTACGGCGTGCTCGACGATATTGCGCGCCACCTCGGAGATCGCGGCGGCAATCACCGTGACGTCGCCGCCGGTGAATCCCAGCTCGAGCGCGAGCATGCGGCCGCGCTGCCGCGCGGTCACAATGTCGCCCGTCGAACGAATCTCGACGCGGCTGTTGCGCGGGCGTTGACCGGGCGTGGAATCGAAAGCGCGGCGCTGCGACGGGGCGGGCTCCCGGGCGAAGGACGCGACCGGCGGAAAGGCTTTCTCCTGCTGCGGACTGGGCGTGGTAGTGATCATCGGAAGACGGCATCATTTAACCACGGGTGGAGCCCAGCGAGTATCAGGCCCCGTCCCCGGCGTGCGGTAGGTGATGAGTCCGGTTGGGTGCTCCCGCGCCCCACCCCCCTTTGGGTGTCCAGCGTGGCGACATTGGTGGGGTCAACCTACCTCCTCGGTTCGACGTGCCGCTGTTACCTTCGCCGCCGACAAACCGCCATGCACACGAAGGACATCACATGAGGCAGCTCTGGGTTCACGAACGTTTCGGCGCGTGGGGCGGAGCCGAGGCCAACATCCAGGCGACCGCCGCCGAGTTCAAACGTCGCGGGCACACCATTGCGATGCTGCACGGCACGCCGACGGGGCGGCAGGAGGAAATGTGGCGCGCTCTGTTCGAACAACGCTTCGAGCTGCCCGCCGCGGACACTCCGAATGCCTCCGACGCCGTGCGCGCAACCGTGGAGCAGTTTAACCCGGACGTGATCTACGTCCACCGCCTCAATGGTCTCGAACTCCTCGCCGGTCTCGTGGCCTCCGGCCGTCCCGTCGTGCGCATGGTGCACGACCACGACCTCTACTGCATGCGCAGCTACAAGTATCATTACTTCAGCCGCAAGATCTGCGACCGCGCGCTCTCTCCCTACTGCATCTTTCCGTGCGGCGGCATCGTCGCGAGGAATCACGAGGGCGGCTTCCCGCTCAAGCTCGTGAGCTACGAGGCGAAACGCCGCGAACTCGAGCTGCATCGCAAATTTTCCAAACTCATCGTCGCCACCCGCTACATGCGCGAGCAACTCGCCGCCAACGGCATCGCGGCCGACAAGATCGACATCCACGCACCGGTGCCGTCCGCGCCGGAGTCAGCGCTGCAGAGTTCGTTCGACGCACGCAACCGGCTCGTGTTCGCCGGACAACTCATCCGCGGCAAGGGCGTCGATGTGCTCCTCGAGGCGCTCGCGCTCGTGCAGGAGCCGTTCGAATGCGAAATCCTCGGCGACGGCAGCCACCGCGAACATTGCGAACGCCTGAGCGAACGCCTCGGCTTGCAGGACCGCGTGCACTTCCACGGCTTCGTGCCGCAGGAAAAAATTCTCGAATTCTACTCGCACGCGAGTGCCGCGGTGATGAGTTCGGTCTGGCCGGAACCGTTCGGCGCGACCGGTCTCGAGGCAATGCGCCACGGCCTGCCCGTCGTCGCGTTCGACGCCGGTGGCATCGGCGAATGGCTGATGGACGGCTGGAACGGCTTCCTCGCCCCGTGGATGAATCGTGCGAAATTCGCCCAGCGCATCGAGCAGCTGCTGCGCGACAAGGCGCTCGCGCGCAAGCTCGGCGAACGCGGCCGCTACTGGGTGCGCGTGCACTACGGTTTTTCCGATTATGTCGATGGACTCGAGCGGCTCTTCCGCCGCTACGCGCCCGCCACCCCGGTCCTGGCCTCGGCCTGACTGGGGCAACCCTCAACCCCTTCTTCTCATGCTGACGAATTCCCTCGTGACCGGTCTGCCTGTTTCGTTCGCCGACTACGCCGCCCTGGCGTCGCCGTGGGGCCGGTGGCGCCTCAGCCTGCGCTCGCGCCTCCAACAAAAACTCTGGCGCCTTTACTGCGAGAGCCCGAGCCTCACCAAGCGCGCAATGGACGTCGCCGTGAGCGGTGCGGCGCTGCTCGGCTTGGCGCCGCTGTTTCTCCTCATCGCGCTCCTCATCAAACTGGAGGATGGCGGACCGGTCTTCTTCATGCAGACGCGCGTCGGCAAGCACGGGCGCAAGTTCCGCATGTTCAAGTTCCGGTCCATGTGCCTCAACGCCGAGCAAAAGCTCCGCGAACTCGCCGCGCAGAACCAGCACGCGACGGGCGTGACGTTCAAGATCAAGCGCGACCCGCGCATTACGCGCGTCGGTCGCTGGCTGAGAAAACTCTCGTTCGATGAACTCCCGCAGTTCTACAACGTCCTGCGCGGCGAAATGTCCGTCGTCGGTCCGCGTCCGCCGGTGCCGGGCGAGGTCGCGAAATACACGCAAGCCGATCGCCGCCGTCTCGCGGTCAAGCCGGGCATCACCTGCATCTGGCAGGTGAGCGGACGTGCGGAAATCGATTTTCCCGGCCAGGTGCGGCTTGATGTGAATTACATCGAACGCCAGTGCCTCGCCGAGGATGTGCGCATCCTCTTCAAGACCGTGCCGGCCGTCATTTCCGGGAAAGGAGCCTATTGATGAAGACCGTTCTTATTTGCCCCGCCGAGCGCCCTGCCCTCGCTGCCCTCGCGCAGCGCCGTCCGCTCGTCACGCTGCCCCTGCTCGGACGCAGCTTGCTCGATTACTGGCTGCAACACCTCGCTTCGCTCGGCGCCACCCAGGCGACCGTCGTCGTCGCCGATCGCGCCGACGCCGTCGCGCGCCACCTCGGCGAAGGCGCCCGCTGGGGCGTGGAAGTGGAATTCGTCCGCGTCGCGAGCGAACCGTCCCGCGAAGAGGCTTACG
This sequence comes from Opitutus sp., assembly GCA_013821985.1. Taxonomy (GTDB): domain Bacteria; phylum Verrucomicrobiota; class Verrucomicrobiia; order Opitutales; family Opitutaceae; genus Didemnitutus. The sequence goes on along the minus strand of PNJQ01000005.1, from coordinate 29,143 downwards.
CGCTCTACCGCGAGGACGAACGCGGCCGCTGGCTCGAGGCGCCGAACGATCTCGTCGTGCTCGAACATCTGCCGGCGTTGCCGAAACGCCGTCCGCTCGACAGCTACGCCGACTGGTTCGCCACGGCGCGGGACTTCATTCCCCTCGCGCTCACGCCGGACCGCGTCGGCCTGCGCGAAATCCAGCCCGGCGTCTGGGCCGGCCTGCGCACGCGCATCGCCCCCTCGGCGAAACTCGAAGGGCCGTGCTGGATCGGCGACGACGCCTACGTTGGCCCGAATGCGCACGTTGGGCCCAACGTCGTCCTGGAAGACCGCGTGCTCGTCGAAGCGGGCGCGCGCGTCACGGACAGCATCGTCGGCCCCGACACCTTCGTCGGCGGCGTGACGGAAATTCGCCAGTCGTTCGCCTGGGGCAGCCAGCTCATCAACTGGCGCAGCGGTTCCACGCTGCGGGTCGCCGAGGATTTTCTCCTCTGCTCGCTCGAGGCCAAGCCACACGGCTTCACGCCCGTGGCGTGGTGGCGGCGCAAAGCCGAGGCGCTCGCGCGCGCGTTTGCGTCGCCCGCCGCCGGCCTGCTCCGCCGCGAGCCGCTCGCTCCCTCTCCCACCCCGCGACCTGCCGGAAGCCGCGCCCCTTATTAACCACTCCTGCTTCTCGTCATGCGCATAAAAAAAACCGACCACTCCCTTCTAATTAGCGACATCCCCGCGCTCAACGCTCGCACCGCTCCCGCCCTTGTGGCGCAAGCCCGCGCCTCGTTGCCCGCCGGCGCCAAGACGATCGACGTGGATCTCTCGCAGACCGACAGCGTGGACAGCCACGGCCTCGGCGCGCTCGTCGGTTTCTATCGTTCGCTGCACCAGCGCAACGGTTCGGCCATCGCGTTCCGCCTGCACAACCCTGCTCCCCCCGCGCAACAACTCATCGAGCTCACGCGCCTCCATCACCTTTTCGAAATCGTTCACGACGCACCCGTCGGCTCGCCCATCGCTCCCCCGCTCTCATGAAACCTGTTTTACCCCTCTTCGTTTTCGTCGATGCCTGCGGTTGGGAAATCCTTCGCAACGACCCGTTCGCACGCGCCCTCGCCCCGCACCGCCGGCGCCTGCGCTCGGTCTTCGGCTTCAGCTCGGCGTGCATTCCCTCAATCCTCTCCGGCGCGTGGCCGTCCGAGCACCGCAACTGGTGCTACTTCGTTTACGATCCGGACAACTCGCCGTTTCAAAAGCTGAAATGGCTGCAATGGCTCCCGCGCCAGGTGACGAGCCGCCGCATTTTCCGCCGCTGGCTCTCGAAGTTCGTGAAGGCGCAGCTGAAGTTCCGCGGCTACTTCGATCTCTACAACATCCCGTTCAAGCACATCTCGCTCTTCGATTTCACCGAGAAGAAAAATCCGCTGCAACCGGGTGGCCTCAACCGCGGTCCGAACATCTTCGATTTTCTCCAGGATCAGGGCATCCCTTATCACGTCAGTAGCCCGCAGCAGAACGAGGAGCAGAATCTCCAGGCGCTGCTCGGCGACATCAATGAGGAGAAGATCGACTTCGCGTTCCTCTATTGGCCCGACCTCGACGGCCTGCTCCATCGCGTGGGCAACACCTCGTCCGAGGTCGGCAAAAAGCTCCGCCGCTACGAGGAGTCGCTCGATCGACTCATGACCGCGGCGAAGGAGCATTACTCCGACGTGAAGCTCTACATCTTCAGCGACCACGGCATGGCGAACTGCGATGAACTCCTCGATCTGCGCGCGCAAATCGACCCGCTCGGGTTGAAATTCGGCGAGGATTATGTCGTGGTGTATGATTCGACGATGGCGCGGTTCTGGTTCTTCAATGACATCGCGCGCCGCCGCATCTCCCAGGCGCTGCGCACCGTGCCGCAAGGCCGCATCATTCCCGACGCCGAGCTCGCGGATCTGGGCACCGCGTTTCCCGACCGCTATTTTGGCGAGATGATCTTCCTCGTGAACGAAGGCGTGTTGATCGTGCCGAGCCACATGGGCGAGAAGCCGCTCCACGGCATGCACGGCTATCACCCCGATGCTCCGCACAGCTACGCCGCGCTGCTCAGCAATCAAAAGGACGTCCCGCTCGGCATCACCGCCATTCCGCACATTTATCAACTGATGCGCCGCGACGCCGAACAAGCCCACGCCGCCAACTCCACCGTCACGGTCCCGCTCGAACTGGAGGAAGTGCAGCCACCCCCGCCCGCGCCCTCGACCCACACCCCGGCCGTTACGACCGCATCGGTGAGTTGAGTTGCCGCCCTTCCGTTTTCCGCCATCCGGTTTTGTCATCTAATAGATGACAACTTCGCTGGGCTCCCAGCGAACCAGGCTCGAACTTGTCACCTAATAGATGACAAGTGGACGCCGCTCCTTCGCGCCCGGGCAGCAGCAGCAACAACTCAGTCTCTCGGCCAACGCACCACGGGCAAACGCGCCGCGCGGACGCAGCGCGGCGCCTTTCCAATCACGGCCCGGACGCACCGCCCGCAGACGCACCGCCCACACCTTTTAATTCAGCGGAATCTTCTCCTCCGCGAGCGCGGAGAACGGCACGACTTTCACGTCCCTGCGCTCGGCCAGCCACTCCGCCAAGTCGTGGAGCACGCGGAGGAACATCTCGTTTTCCACGCCTTCGTGAAAATATTCCCACCAGTGTGTGACGAGCACTGTCGTGCGCTGTCCGAGCACCGCCGCCTGCAATTTCGCGAGCATGTCGGCATACGGGCGATAGCACGAAAGGATGCACCCTGGGTGGCTGAGCAACACGGTTTCACCGACGCGCCAGTGCGGTTGCTGCAATGCTTTTTTCACCGCGTAGCGCGGCCACCACTCCGGCGGCAACCGCCGCAATTCAAACCACCCGCTCGACACGACGGAGAATCTCTCCGCTGCGACGCGCAGGCTCTCGGGTGAAAAACGATCGTGCGGTGCCACGAACACCTTCGGCGGCACGAACCCGGCCTCGACGAACCGCTCCGCACCTCGCGCGAAGCGACGCTCGATCTCCTTGCGGTCCGACAACGCGAATTCGAAGCAATCGTGATGACACCCGTGTTGCACGAGATGATAACCGGGATTCGCCTTGAGATACTTCACCAGCTCCGGGCTGTGCACCAGCGGCACGGTCGGCTCACCGCTGCTCTCGGGCACGAACGCCTCGCGGCGACCGCGCGGGTCCGTCGTCGCGCGGCGCACCTCCGGGATGACCGCGAGATTCACCGGCAAGTTGCGTTCGAGAAACGGCCGGTAGAGCCGCTCCAGGCAGGCGCGCGGCGTCAGCGCGTTCGTGTCGTCGTCACGCAGTATGACGAAGTGGGTGCCGTTCCGCGATGAGTTCCTCATAAACCTGCTTCACCTGACCGGCGATAACGGTGGTGTCGTATTCCGCCTCCACCTTGCGCCGGCCGGCCGCGATCACCGGCGCGCGCCACGACTCGTCGTGCATCGCTTTTTGCGCGGCCTCGACAAAGGCGAGCGGACGCGTGAGGTCGAACAGCACACCGTTCACGCCGGATTCAATCAGCGCCATGGCGCCTGACGTGCGGCTCGCGAGAATTGGCGTGCCCGCGGCCCACGCTTCGAGAATTACGAGGCCGAAGGTTTCCGACACTGACGGCAGCACCATCGCGCGCGCGCTTTGGATGAGGCCGATCAGGCGCGGGTCGCCCGCGGGCAAACCGCCCGTGATGCGCACGCGGTCCTCAAGACCGAGTTCACGCACGCGACGTTTCAAGCCCTCGCCATAAGCCTGCTCGGTGCACGCGCCGGCGAGCACGAGCTCCGCCTGCGGGTCGCGCGCGAGCATCTCCGTCATGCGCTCCACCACCCAGCCCGGATTCTTCACCGTGTCGAGGCGTCCGAGCACGAGCAGCGTGCGCGCACCTTCGAGCCACGGGAACGCGAGACGCGCCGCCGCCCGGTGGTCCTGCTGATACCGCGCGGCATCGACACCGTGCGGCTGGACGCGGACGCGCTGACGCGGGTGACGTTCGCGAATTTTTTCCGCTTCCCGCGGGTTGCAGGTGAAAATCACATCCGCCTCGTCGAGCATCTGGCGTGACCGCACCGCCCAACCGACGACCTTGCCCCACTCGATGCCCTGCGCGCGCGGCGGGTTCATGTCGCGGCTGACCGAGGCGGGCAAATCGTAACAGCCGCCGTGAATCGTCACAACGAAAGGCAATTTTCTCCGCCGCGCGACCGTCAGTCCGATGCCGCCGAGCCGGCCAAGCGCGTGCGAATGCACCACGCTCAGACCTGGCTCACGCCAGAGCGCGCTGAGCAGTTCGAACGAAACGAGATTGCCGCCGACCGCGACCATTTGCCGCCGCACCTCGTCGGGAATGCCCCATACCGGCACGACCGCGTCGTAGCGCCGCACCGCGAAGCCCGCGTCGCGCAACGGGTCCTGCAGCGGCTCCGCGGCGAGGCGCGGCGCATGCACCGCCGCGCCGATGCCATGTTGCCGCAGTCCGCTGAGCAGACGCAGCACGGCCGTCTCGGTGCCACCCCATTCGGCGGGGTCGTATTTGCGGAGAAGATGGGCGACCTTCATGTTACCAGCGGCCGGCGCCGATCGGTTCGGCCACGGGCAGTTCCGCCTCTTCGTCTTCGGCCGCGGCCTGCCGCAGGACGACCGCCGGGGCGGAATGGCGCCGGAACCAGACCAGACTCGCGAGCACGCCCAGCATGGCGCTGAACGTGAAATGGATCACCGTCTGGCGGTAGGTCCACTCGGTCATGCTCTGCAGAAAAATGCCGCAGGTGCCGAAGAAGAGTCCCACGCCCACGCGATGCATTGGCTCTGCCCACCGCCGCCAGAGAAACTTGGCGCCGAGTTGCAGCCAGCGCAGCCACAGCAGCGCAAAAATGATCGCCCCCGCGTAACCGAGTTCACCCGCCGTCAATGCGAACAGATTATGCGCCGGCGCCGCGTGCGGTCGCACCTCGGTCTCCGCATGTTCGAAGTTGCCGTAGTCCTCATAGTAATAGCCCAGCTCCGGCCCGTATTTGCGGCTGACGTAATAAGACCAGTTGTTCAGCCCGACGCCGTGCGGGTGATCTTCCAAAATCGCCGCCGCCCAGCGCAGATAGACCCCGCGGCCCTCCTTGTTCGGATCGAGATACTCCTGCTCGAGCGTCGCCTGCGTGAAGCGTTCGACCAGCACATTCCACGAACCACGCACGACCACAAACGCCGCCACCGCCACGACGCACGAGATCGCCAGCTTGCGGGCGGTGATGCGCCAGTCGATGCACCACAGCCCGACGCCGGCCATCGTCACCGCAAAAATCGGAATGCCCGCGCGGGAAACGGTCAGCAATGTTCCGACCGCGGCGCCCCCGACCGCGAGCGCGCACCACGTTCTCAGCCAGCCGGGAAACCGCGACAACGCCGCGGCCGCCAGCACCGGCGTAACGGTGCAGAAATACATCGAGAGCGTGTTCGGATGCAGGACCGTGCCGGGCGACCGGTCCATGTCGTTCAAATACCTCTGCTTCACCGCAAACAGCGCCTCGATCAGAGCGGCCCCGCCGAGCGCAAAGACGAACTGCCGCAATTCCCGCTCGGTGCGCACATACGCCGCCGCGGCGCAGACGACCAGCGCACCGCGCAGCATCTTGTGCCATTCGAACATTCCGGTGAGATACGGCTCCGCCGTGAGCACACTCAGCAACGAGTAGCCCAGCAGCGCGACGAGCAGTCCGATGCCGGCCGGCCAGAACCATCGTCCGTGTGGATGATGCGGAGAAATCAACGAGCCGACGAAAACGCTGAACGCGAGCACGTCGAAGATCGTCATTTCGAAACCGCGGGTCGTGCCGCGATACCAGAAGAGGCTCATGAACTCGACGCCGACCAGTTCGTAATCGACGAACACCGCGCCGGCGATGAGCGAGATGAACATCAGCGCGCGCGCGCGATAGGAGACACTGGACAGAAATATGCCGCCACAGGTCGCCGCCAGCAGCAGGGAAGCTGCGAGAAAATCCTTGGTTTGCACGATGGACTCCGGGGTAGGATTGGGGATCACAAAATTTCAGCGGGCTGCGGCGCCCGACTGGAGCAGCGCACCGCGCGTCGCCTTCGGCCAGAAATGCGTGTGGCCGCTGCGCAGGAAGCGCCAGGCGCGCCACCCGCAGATCGCCGTGACGACGGTGCCGATGAGCGCGACGGGGAAATATTTCACGCGCTCCCAGGCGCCGAGCTTCCACCAGCGCTGCAGGCGGAACGAAAGCAGCCCCGGAAACAGGTCCCAGAAAAACCGCGTCTGCGCGAGATGGCGACCGAGCAGCTTTTTCAGCCAGTCCGGGTCACGCGCCTCGGCGCGGCGCAGCGTCGCGGCGAGGTTCACCCGCTCGGCGTGCGGTCGCGTTTTCAAATGCTCGAGCAGCACGTGCACGATCGTTTGCCCGATCATCTGCCGTTGCTGGTTCTTCAACACGTCGGCGACCGACGTGTAGGCTTCGAAGATGTGCGCCGCCTCGGGCGCGCGCGCGACGCGGCGGAGATTCTGCGGTCGCGTGAGAAAATCCGTGCAGATCACCTGCTTGAAAAAACCGTCGTCCGGCGCGCCGAAATCGCGCGGCAGATAGAGATTCCGCGCAATGTGCGCGCGCATGCCGTAGAGCTGCCCCGTGAACCAGCCCTGGCTGGTCCCGTTCATCGCGGAGATGGCGAGCGAAACGCGATCGCGCAGCGACTTCACCGGCTTGAACTCGATTTCCTTGAGCGCGCGGTCCGTCACGACCATGGCCTCGCGGTCGTCCTCGAGCGTGACGAGCATGCTGCGCAGCGAGTCGGCGCCGTGAAAAACGATATCCGCGTCCATCATGAAAATCGCGCGCGACTCCTTCGCGGAGAATTCGTGCACGAAGCGGTTCCAGGCGTTGTTGCGACCCGGCTGTTCGAGTTCGCACACGCGCGCGGTGAACGCGTCCGGATAGGGATGATCCTCGCGCAGGCGCTCAATCGTTTCGCGCGCGACGTCTGCCGTGCGGTCGGTGCAGCCGTTCGGCAACACGACGATTTCGGCGCGTTCGCCGCGGGCGGCGAGCATCGCGAAGATCGATTGGCTCAACAGCGAGGCGAGTGCCGTGCCGATGGCATTTTCTTCATTCCACGCCATGATCCCGAGCGAGAAGCAGGTCGGGACGGCCAGGTCGTCTTGCGGCAGGCGGCGCGCGGGCTCGGAGCAGGCGACATCGAGGGTAGGCATGACGCTAAGTTAGCGGGTGGGCACCGCCATGCGCAGTAGGTCCCTACCTCCCTCGAAGGTGGTCTTGACCCCATGTCTCGGTGCCGTGCGGCGCGGCATGATGGTGGTCCTTCCCCGCCATGACCGACGCGCCTGTCAGCATCATTCTCCGCTCGTTCAACGAAGCCTGGGCGCTTCGCGACACGTTGCCCGCGCTGCAGGCGCAGAATTATCGCGCGTGGGAACTCATCGTGATCGACTCCGGCTCGACCGACGGCTCCGTGGAACTCATCCGGCGATTCGCGCCGAAGCATTTCATTTCGATCCCGAGCAGCGACTACAACCCGAGCCGCGTGCTGAACCACGGCATGCAGCTCGCGCGCTACGAACTCGGAATTTTTCTCAACGCCGATGCGACGCCGATCGACACGAACTGGCTGCGCCCGCTCGTCGAAACGCTGCAGCAGCCCCGCACCGCCGCCGCCTACAGCCGGCAGGTGCCGCGCCCGGATTGCCAGGCGGTCTTCGCCCACGACTATGAACGCTGCTTCGGACCGCGGCGCGATGCGGCGGCGTGGGACCATTTTTTCAGCATGGTCGGCTCGGGCATTCGCAAGGACGTGTGGGCGCGCCGCGGCTTCCTCGAGAGCATGCAATACTCCGAGGACGACGAATACACCCGCTGGTGCCGCGCGCAGGGCTACCGCGTAGCCTACTGCCCCGACTCCGTTGTCATGCATTCACACAACTACACGCCGCGCCAGATCTACAAGCGCAGCTTCGGCGAAGCGTGGGCCGCCGCCGCCACCGACTCCGGCCGCGCGGCGGATGGGAAATGGCTGCGCTCCTTCGCGCTCGGCTGGTGCAACGACGCGCGGCGCGACTTCGCCTACTGCGTGCGCGAGCGTCGCCTCGGCGAATGGCCGCATGCCCTGCGCACCCGCTGGGCGCAACGCGCGGGCCGCCTCGACGGCTTTCGCGCCGGTCGCGCGGTCCATCACGCCGGACACTATTTCCACGAAACCGAAACCCCTGCGTCCGTGCCCCATGTCCGCCTGCCCGCTCTCCAGCACCCGGCCTAACCAACGCTTCACCCCCGAGGGGGGCGAGGCGCTCGAGGAGCACCTGGAACGCACGTGCTCGCGCGTGCTGCACGCGGTGCGCGCGCTCATCCCGCCCGCGAAGCTCGAGGCCGTTTATCTTGGCGGCGGCTACGGTCGCGGCGAGGGCGGCGTGCTTGTGACGGAACGCGGCGAGCGACCCTACAACGACCTCGAGTTCTACGTCTTTGCCGGCGGCAACCGCCATCTCAACGAATGGAGACACGCGCGCGCGCTCGACGTGCTCGGCGAGATTCTCACGCCGTCGGCGGGCGCCCACGTCGAGTTCAAGATCGCGTCGGGCCGCGAATTCGAGCGCCAACCGATCAGCATGTTCAGCTACGACCTCGTGTCCGCGCACCGCGTGCTCTTCGGTTCGGACTACTATTTTCAACGCTGCTCGCACCACTGCCACGCGCCGAAGATTCCGCTCGCCGAGGCGACGCGCCTCCTGATGAACCGCTGCAGCGGCCTGCTGTTCGCGCGCGAACTGCTCGAGAATGCGGCGTTCACCCCGGCCGACGCGGATTTTGTTTCGCGCAACATCGCCAAGGCGCAACTCGCGCTCGGCGACGCGGTGCTGACGGTCTTTCACCGTTACCACTGGAGTTGCAAGGAGCGCCACCGCCGGCTCAAGCACGACCTCGCGCTCGCGAACGCACCGGCTTGGCGCGAGGAAATTCTCCGGCTGCATGTGGACGGCGTGCGGTTCAAACTGCACCCCACCTGTTCGACCGAATCGCGCGACCAGCTGCGCGCCCGCTGGGAACAGCTCTTGCCGCACGCGTTGCAGGTCTGGCTCTGGGTCGAGGAACAGCGCCTCGGCCTCCCCTTCGCGAACGCGCGCCACTACGCGCTCGAAATGCACGCCAAGGACAGCGCCGGCGGCTCGCCGCGCAAGCTCGCCGCCCAACTCTGGCAGAACGGCGCGCGCGGCTTGCTCTCCGGGCAGCCGCTGCGTTCGCCGCGCGAACGCCTGCTGCGCTCGCTCACGCTGCTGCTGTGGGAGCCCGAGGCGCTCACGCACCCGCGCCTGGTGATGCGTTTGCAACGCGAGTTGCACTCCGACGCGGTGGCGCTGCCGGCCTTCGTGCGCGCGTATCGCGAGATCTGGCGCCGGGCGAATTAGCGCGAAGTCGGCGGACCCGTGGCCATTCGGCCCGTTCGATTTTGGGCCGGAGCACGGGCCGGGTCCGCTGCTGCGCTTATGCGGATTATCTTCTGGTATGCTATGGTGCGCTTCTGCTTCGGTGCATCACGAAACGCGCCGATATCGTGAAACCGGCGCCGCCATTTCGCGACGCTGGGGTCCCCTGTCATTCATGCACCTCTCCCTTCGCGCCAAACTCCTGTGGAGTTTCTTCAGTCTCAGCGGCATTGTGCTGCTGGTGGCGTTCGTCGGATTCCTCAGCGCCCGCAATCTCTCCCGGCGTGCCCAAACGCTTGGCACCGATTCGTTGCCGAAAGTGCAGGCCTACCTTTCCGCGGCCCGGGAAATCGAGGCGATGCAAGTTGCACAGCGCACCGTCCTCTCGAGCCATCTCTCGGCGACGGAGCGGACCGACGCGATCGCGGTCCAGCGAGAGGCGGAACAGAAATACCGCAACCACCTCGTGGCTGCGGGCGCGCATCGCCTGGACGCCGTTGAACAGGAAGAGCACGCCACCCTGCTGCGCGATTTGGCAACCTGGGAGAAATTCAATGTTGATGCGCTCGCGCTCGTGCGGCGACTGATGGAACTCGATATGACCGACCCAGTGCAGCTCGAGACCTGGCAAGAAGGCTTCCGGGGCGACCATTACGCCGCACTCGCGAAAGCCGGCGATCAGGTCAGCCACGGCACAGGTTACACCGGCGGCGCCGACTCCCACGCCTGCCGATTTGGAAAATGGCTTAGCCAGTTCCACACCCGCAACGCCGCCATCCGGACGGTGATGGAACGGGCCACGGCGCCGCACGATCGCTTCCATGCGGCGGTCGGGCTGATCCAGACCAAGCTGGCCGCTGGCGATGCTGCTTCCGCCCAACGCGTGCTCGATGAGCAAATGCGTCCGGCCGCAGAGCAGGTCATGGCGCTGTTCGCGGATATTCTGCGCGAGACGGCGCAGGCGCGCGGCATCTACGACGAACTGGAGCGCAAGGTGATCATTGACGCTCAGCCTGCGGAACTCGCCGTGATGCGGGCCTTGGACAAGGTCCTGGAAACGCAGACCGCGGCTGGGGCCTCCAATGCAGCCGCTGCTTCAGTCGAAGGACGCCGCACGAGCTGGACCACCGTCGCGGCTGCCACCGGCGGCACGTTGCTGGCCATGGTTCTGGGCTGGTGGCTGAGCCGACAGATTTCGGGACAGTTGCGCCGCATTTCCACCGCGCTCGGCGCGAGCTCGCGCGAAACCGGCGCGGCCGCAGCGGAAGTTGCCGGCATGAGTCAGACCCTCGCCTCCGGCGCGTCGGAACAGGCGGCCTCGCTCGAGGAGACCAGTGCCTCCCTCGAGGAGTTGAGTTCAATGACCAAACGCAACGCCGACAGTGCCGCCGGAGCCAAGCTGGCCGCCGCCAAGGCGCGCGAGTCGGCGGACGAAGGCGCGCGGCAAATGGAGCAGATGTCGGCCGCCATGTCGTCGATTTCCGAGGCAAGCATCGAGATCGCGAAGATCCTGAAGACCATCGACGAAATTGCGTTTCAGACCAATATTCTCGCCCTGAACGCGGCCGTGGAAGCCGCGCGGGCCGGTGAAATGGGCGCGGGCTTCGCCGTCGTGGCGGAGGAAGTGCGCGCGTTGGCCCAACGGTCGGCCAGCGCCGCCCGGGAAACCGCCACCAAGATCGAAGACTCCACCCGACGCAGTCGCGAGGGCGTGCAGCTAAGCACGGAAGTCGCGGCCAGTCTGCGCAACATTCAGACGCAGGTGCATCAGCTCGCCGCGGCCGTCGCGGAAATTTCGACCGCCTCGTCCGAACAACGTTCGGGAATCGAACAGGTCAACGGCGCCGTGGGTCAGATGGACAAGATCACGCAATCAAACGCCAGCAGCGCCGAAGAGGTCGCGAGCACCGCGGAGGAACTCAGCGCGCAAGCGGGCATGCTCGCCGAACAGGTCAGGAATCTTGAAATTCTCCTGGACGGCTCGGAGCGCGGGCCGGGTGCGACCACCCCCGGCGAGTCGCCCGTTCCATTTCGGCAGGACCGCACCGAGCAGAAACAGCCAGCCTTGGTGTCCACCGCGGCGTGACGTGGAAGCACGGCGCGCCTGAGCGACGCACCCGACGGAGGCCGCACCGGCTCCAGCCTGGTCGCTGGCCCGGCGTCACTTCGCCTCATGCACGACCTCGCCGCCGACGATCGTGTAGAGACACCGCGTCTTCAAAATTTCGGGCTCGGGAATCTTCAGGATGTCCGCGGAGAGCACGGTGAAATCAGCCCACTTGCCCACTTCGATGCTGCCGCGCTGCTTTTCCTCGAACGTCGCGAAGGCGGCATCGAGCGTCATCGCCCGCAAGGCCTGCTCGCGCGTCATGCGCTGCTCGAGATGCCAGTCCTCGTTTGCGAATCCGTCCAGCGAACGCCGCGCGACAGCGGCGTAGAATTCGATCATCGGCTCGCCGCGCTCGACGGGCGCATCGGAGCCGGACGCGATCACCGCGCCGGATTTCAAGAGTGATTGCCACGCGTAGGCGCACGCGAGCCGGTCTTTTCCGAGACGACTCGGCGCAAAAAACAAATCGCCGATCGCGTGCGACGGCTGCATCGACGCGATGACACCGAGTTGAGCGAAGCGCGGGATGTCCGTGGGGTGAATGATCTGCGCGTGCTCAATGCGCCAACGCGGCTGCGCGACGCCGCGCTCGGCGACGGGCACCGCAGCCAGCGCCTTCTCATACCAATCGAGGACGCTGCGGTTGCCACGGTCGCCGATCGCGTGCGTCTGGATTTGGATTCCCTGGCGCAACGCATCGGTGAGAAACGGCATCAGCTTCGCCTCTTCCTGCATCAACAACCCGGATGACTGCGGATAATCCGCATACGGCGCGAGCAGCGCTGCGCCGCGCGAGCCGAGCGCACCGTCGATGTAGAGCTTCACGCCCCGGCGCGTGAACCGCCCGGCGCTTTCCCCAATCACCGGACCAGCGGCGAGCAGTTTCACGCCACTGCCATCGGCGCCGCTCAGGGAGTCGTAAACACGGATCTTCACTCTGCCGTCTGCAATCAACCGGCGGAGCCGCTCGGAATCTTCGAACGAATTGCCCGCATTTTGCACGCCGGTCCAGCCGAGGCGTGCTTCGCGCGCCGCGCCGACGACGAGAAATTGCTCCACTTCCTCCGGGGTCGAAGGCGGCACGAGGCGCATTGCGAGAGTCATCGCCTGGTCAATCAACATGCCCGTCGGTTCGCCCTGCGCATCGTGGAGAATTTCGCCGCCGGACGGTGCCGGCGTGTCGCGCGTCACGCCGCCGAGGCGCAACGCGAGCGAGTTCGCCACGAGCGCATGGCCGTCGGCGCGCACCAGCACGACGGGATGCTGCGGCGCCACTGCATCGAGATCCTGCCGCGCGGGAAATCGCTTCTCCGGCCAATGCGTCTCGATCCACCCGCGGCCGACAATCCATTTTTTCGCGGGCGCGGAGGCGACGCGCGCGGCGACCTTGGCCTGGAGATCGGTCACGCTCTTCGTGCCTTCGAGGTCGAACGACAGTTCGCGCTCCCCGACGCCTTCGAGGTGCATGTGCGCGTCGTTGAGACCGGGCACCACCGTCGCGCCGTGCAAATCGATGACGCGCTTCGCGCCGGCGCGGAATTGCTCCGCGCCCGCCGCGTCGCCGACGAAGACGATGCGATCACCGCGGACCGCGATCGCGGTCGCGCGGGGTTGCGCGGCGTCGAGTGTGTGGATGTTGCCGTTGACTAGGAGCAGATCGGCCGGCTGGGCCGCCGCGGAAATCGCCAGCGCGCTGGCGAGCAGGGTGACGCGAAGCATGCGGGATGTCGGCACACGCCCCGGCGGCTGGCAAATCATCTTGCGACGAGCGTGACGCGAACGACGACGACTCACCACGCGCGCCGTTCGTCCCGGCAACCCCGCCGCCCATCGAAAGCGCGTCGCCGCTCGCGCGCGCGTTCGTCATGGCTCGGTCATGCAACTCCGCGCCCTACCCCTTCTCGTCGGCGCCGCCCTGGTGGCCGTGACCGCATCCTCCGCCGCCGACTCGCTGCTCGTGCTGAACAAATTCGAAAACACACTCGCGATCGTGGATCCCGTCACGTTGCAGGTGACGGCGCGCATTCCCGTCGGCACCGGCCCCCACGAAGTCGCGGTGAGCGACGACGGCCGCACCGCCGTCGTCTGCAACTACGGCGCGCAAACGCCGGGCAACAGCCTTTCCGTGATCGACCTCGTCACGCAAAAGGAGACCCAGCGCGTGGACCTGGGCGGATTCTTGCGGCCGCACGGCATTCAACAGGTGAAGGGCAAATTCTTTTTCACCTCCGAACTCAGCCGCACGGTCGCGCGCTTCGATCCCGCGAGCGGCAAGCTCGACTGGGTGATGGGCCATGGCCAGAGCCTCGGTCACATGCTCGTCGTCACGCCCGACGCGAAGCGGCTCTACACGGCGAACATTCTCTCGGACAACGCGACGGCGATCGTGCTCGGCGGTCCGCCAACGCCCGCGAGCATCACACACATTCCCGTCGGCCCGAAGCCCGAGGCGATCGACGTCTCGCCGGACGGCAGGGAAGCGTGGGTCGGCCACAACGACGACGGCGGCATCTCGATCATCGACACCGCGACAAACCAACTCGTGCACACGTTCACGGTCGGGCAAATGCCGATCCGCATCAAGTTCACGCCCGACGGCGCGCGCGCGCTCGTCAGCGACCCGAAGGCCAGCGAGTTCCTCGTCATCGACGCGAAAGCGCGGACCGTGATCAAGCGTGTGCCGATGGACGGCGCGCCGGTCGGCATCCTTGTGCAACCCGACGGCAAGCGCGCCTACATCGCGCGCATGCAAGCCGGCACGGTGGCCGTATTCGATCTGGAGAAGTTGGAATTCGTCGCCGACTTCAAGCCCGGCGAAGGCCCGGATGGATTGGCTTGGGCGACGGCGGCGAATTGAGCCTTCGCGTCCGCCCGCGCCGCCCTTCGTTTCCGCGACAACTCCGGAGCGGAGGGCATCCTCAGCTTCCTTAAGCAGGCTGAAATCTGCGTGCAGGTTTGGATTTGTCCGTTGGCGCGAGCCTCGCAGCTCGAGGATGGCCTGCCATCCGTAGCCTCATCCGCCGGCGGTTGTGATGGCCCTCCTACGCTAAAGCTTTGGAGGGCATCCTTCGCCTCCGTTTCACTGCGGCGAAGGATGGTGGACGCTACTGGACTCGAACCAGTGACCCCGTGCGTGTGAAGCACGTGCTCTAACCAACTGAGCTAAGCGTCCGAAACGAGCGGCGACGGTTACGGACGGCTTTTCGGAAATCAAACCTTCTTTTTTCGCCCCTCAGAGCGAAGAAATCGCCCGGGCGACTCGCCGCCGCGGACGCAAACTGGAGCGGCAGCCGCGCGCCTCCCTGCCCTCCCACTTGTTAGTCATTCGCCCGCCGGCCCCTGCATTTACGGAAAGATGCTGCTCCGTTTCTTCACGTCACCGGGCCGATCAACTCACGGCGGAGCGCGGCCAGCAGTTCCACCGATGAATACGGTTTGGGCAGACGCGTGCGGATGTTCAGTCGGGCCAGTTCCTCGGCCTCGGAATGCTCCGCGCCGGGTTCGCCGCTCAGGCCGGTGGAGGTGATCACCTTCAATTCCGGCGCGATCCCCCGCAGTTCGCGCACCAGTGCCACGCCGCCCATGCGCGGCATCATGTGGTCCACGATCGCGAGCGAAAAATCGCGCGGGCGCAACCGGAAGATTTGCAGGGCCTGCACGCCGTCCGCGGCCGTCACGACCGTGAAACCGTAGCGACGCAGCACATGCTCACCCACGACGCGGATCGGCTCCTCATCATCGACCAGCAACACGAGCCGGCCCTCGCCACGCAATTCCGGCGGTGCCGCGAACGGCGGTGCCGTCCCAGCCGCCACGGTCGGAATCGGCAACAGCACGTAGAACGTGGTGCCCCGGGCGAGCGTCGTATGCACCTCGATGCCACCGCCGTGGCTCCGCAGAATGCCGTAAACCGTCGAGAGCCCCAGGCCGGTGCCCTTGCCGCGCGGCTTCGTGGTGAAGAACGGCTCGAACATGTGTTCCACCACCTCGTCCGTGATACCCGTGCCGGTGTCGCTCACGGCGATTTCCACGTAGCGCCCGGGCGCGATGCGGCCGACGAGCTTCGCGCGCGCCTCCTCGATCGAAACGTCGCGGGCGCCGAGCACCAAGCGTCCGCCGGCGGGCATGGCGTCGCGCGCATTGACGGCGAGATTGAGCAAGACCTGATGCAATTGCGTGACGTCGCCGAGGATCGCGCTCACGTCCTTGCCGCACTCGACCCGCACCTCGATGTTGCGGGGGAACGTCTCCTCGGCGAGCTGCGCGACTTCCTTCACGAGGTAGCGCGTCTGCACCGTGGTGCGCTCGCCATCGACGCCGCGCGCGAATGTGAGCACCTGTTTGACAATGTTCGCGCCGCGCTGCGCGGCCTGAGCCACGAGATCGAGCCGATCGCCTGCCTGCGGCAGGGCGTTCGTGGATTTGAGCAATTCCACGGAAAGGATGATCGGCGTAAGGACGTTGTTGAGATCGTGCGCGATGCCGCTCGCGAGCATGCCGACGCTCTCGAGCCGCTGCGCACGCGCGAGCTGTTGCTCGAGGCGGCGCTCGTTCGTGACATCCTCTTTCACGGCGATGTAATGGGTGATCGCGCCGCCCGCGTCGCGCACCGGCGCGATTGTCATGTGCTCGAAGTAGAGTGTGCCGTTCTTGCGACGATTTTGGATTTCGCCGGACCAAATTTCGCCGCGCGTAATGGTCTGCCACATCGAGCGGTAGAACTCGCGATCGTGTTCGCCAGAGCGGAGGACGCGCGGATTTTTTCCGACGAGTTCCTCGAGCGCGTAACCGGTCAGGCGGGTGAATGACGGATTCACCCAATCGATGGTGCCATCCGCGGTGGTGATCACGATGCCGGCGGGCGTGGCTTGCAGGGCGGCTTGCAACAATTGCAGTCGCTGCGTGGCGCGCTGGCGCTCCGAGATGTCGCGCACCACCACCACGATCGAACGGCAGCCATTGTTATCCAATCCGCTGAGCGTGCTTTCCGAAGGGAAACACGTCCCGTCGGGCCGGCGGTGGACCCACTCGAAGGGCGCCCCCGGAGCCGTCCAGACATCGCGCAGAAGGCGTCGGGCTCTCGTGCGGGAGTCGGAGCCTTCCGGCTGGCGCTCGGGGAAAAATTCCGGGATCGGATGACCGATGAGCTGCTCCGGCGTGGCGTGGAAAAGCTCGAGGCCGCGCGGGTTGCAGTCGGTGATGATGTAGTTCTCGTCGGCGATGAAAATGGCATCGTTCGCGCTCTGAAAAATCGCGCGAAATTTCTGCTCACTCTCCTCGATCACATGCACGGCACGCTGCTGCGCCGTGATGTCGTGTGCCACCACCATGCGCGCCGTCCGGCCGAGCCAGGTGATCTGGTGCGACATGATTTCCACGAGGATGATCTCGCCGTTCGCCTTGCGATGGCGCCATGGCCCCGTCGTCTGCACGGGTGGAGCCGGACGGTCGAGGCTGCTCAACAAGCGCGGGACATCCTCCGGCGGGCGCAGGTCGAGAATCGTCATTCCCAGAAACTCCTCCTGCGTATAGCCGTATTTCTGCACCGCAAAATCGTTCACCGCGAGGATGCGGTAGGATTCGGTTTCGTAGATCCACATCGGGTGCGGATTCTGTTCGAAGAGCGTCTGGTAGCGCGCCGCCTGCTCGAGCAGCTTGGCCTCGAGCTCCTTGCGGAGCGTGATGTCGGTATGCGTGCCGACCATGCGCAATGGTTCGCCAACCGCACCACGCTCGATCACGACACCCCGATCGAGAATCCACCGATAGCCGCCATCCTTGCACCGCAGGCGGTGCTCGGATTCGTAAACGGCGGATTCGCCCAGGAGGTGCCGGTTCACCGCGGCATTTGTCGCCGCCGCATCGTCGGGGTGCAGCCGCTGCGCCCACTCGTCAACCTTGCCGCTGAATTCGCCTGCGGCGTAGCCCAGCATTTGTTGCAGACGGGGGGAATAATAGACTTCGCCCGTCGGCGGTTTCCAATCCCACACCCCGTCACCGACGCCATCGAGCGCCAGCCGCCAGCGTTTCTCGTTTTCGACCAGGGCCGATTCGGCCGCGGAAATGCGACGCAGCAATCGCGCGAGCAGAGCGTAAAGGATCAGCGAGGTCGCCGCGACAAACGCGAGACCCTTCAACGTGCCGGCAACGCTGAAATCCGTCGGCAGACCGAGCGACCAATTCAATACCCGGTCGGAAAGCACGATCCAAAGCGTCGCGCAAAACGCATAGGTCAGCGCCGTTCGCACGGGCAGGAATTGGCCGTTCGTAGTCACTCGGGTGTGACCTCCATCCTACGCGACAACTCCCGCCCGAGCCTGCGCACGGGTTGCTGAGCATGACGCTATCGTTGCGAACAGCCCGGCGAAGGCCGCCACTCCCCCGCGCCACCCCGGCTACGCGACGCGCACGAGGCCGGTGCGGATGGCGTAATGCGTCAGGCGCACGACGTCGTGCACGCCGAGTTTCTGCATCAGCGAGGTGCGGTAATTGTCCACGGTCTTGATGCTGAGGTGGAGAATCTCGGCGACCTCCTTGGTGCTGTAGCCCTCGGCCACGAGCTGCAGCACGTGACGCTCGCGCTGGCTGAGAAGCGGTTCACCGGTCCGCATGGTGCGGCGGACGAGCAGTTCGTGCAGCGGTCCGTCGAAGAAAGATCCGCCGAGCGCGACGAGGGTCGTCGCCTGCGCCAGCGCCTCGAGCGAATTGCTGCGGGAGAAAAACCCGCTGCGCCGGCGCGTCACGAGTTCTTCGAGCACGTGGTCGGGCGCGCGGTTGGCGATGACGAGGAGCGCCCAGGCAGAATGCGACGCCAGCTCGTGCAGCGCGAGCAGTTCGAGCGTCGTGCGCCCGCTGAGATCGAATACCACGACGTCGGGCGAAACCGCGCGGCACTCGCGCACCACCGCGTGCGAACACGCGAAGTCCCCGGCGCATTCGAACGTTGCGTCGAACGCGCCCAGACTTCGCCGCAACGAGTCGCGGGAGAGTTGGTCGGAAGCGACGACCACGAGTTTGATCCGGGGCATGACGAACCGCAGGGGCGGGCGGTCGAAATAGACGGGACGGGATGAGCGCGCTCAGCGGCCAGGCGGCGGCGCAAGCGGGAATTCCCCTCCAGTGTCCGGTGGAGGAATCCACCCGAATAGCCGTCGGCTACCGTTGCCGGTATAACCACACCATGAATTCAGGACCATTTTGCGAACTGCCACACGATCGCACTGCTAAGCTGGCCCGGGGTGCGGAGATGAGCGGGGGCAAGAGTCCTGTTTGGTTCCACGATTAAATCAAGCCCCATCCCCCGCCATGCCCGACCCCGCCCCTTCCTCCGGTTCCTCTGGCTCCAGCCTGCCTCAGGAGATCATCCAATCGATTGCGATTTCGAACGCGAAATCGATCGGTGAGCAGCCGGCCATCCTGGCCAACCTCGCCCTGGCGAACCAGATCCTGAACACCAACCTGCAGCAGCAGGTGATGATCAGCAACCAGCAGGCGATGAACCAAATCGCCATGGCCACGATGTCGCGCTGCGTGAGCCTCGTGGCCGGCGACGCCGGCGGCGACCCCCACACGTCCCAGGCGATTCTGAGCCTCATCGACGTGCTCAAGCATATGCAACCCGGCGGCGGCAACAGCGGTGGCGGCGGAGGCGGCAAGACGCCCGTCCACGCCGCCGCACCGCACCTCGCCGCGTCCGCCGACGCTCCGCCCCCGGTCATCGATTCGTCGAAGTAAATTCCGTCCGCTCTCGTGCGGCACGCACCGGCCCTCTGCGTCCGCCCACTATCCCGTTTCCTTTCCCCCTTCCGTCACGCCGCGCTCCATCCCGGAACGCGACGCCGATGGTAACTCCGGCCGCGCGGTGCATTTCGCCCGCACGACCGGCTTCACAAAAAAACAACCCCGCTAACTAGGAGATATCATGCCGTCGTCATTGGATCAAAGCCTGACCGATACCGCGACCGTGATCGGAATCACGAACTTGAAGAGCGTCGGCGAACAGCCGGCCATGCTCTCCAATCTCGCGTATTCGAACACGATCGCGAACACCAACCTGTCGCAGCAAAACGCCGTCGCCAATCAACAGGCGATGAACGAGCTCGCGATCTCCATCGTCGGCAAGACCGTCAACAAGGTCTCCGACCTCGGACCCCTCGAGGCGCGCTCGGCCGTCGATGTCCTCACGGACAACGAAGTGGCCAAGACCCTCATGGACATCAAGGGCGCCATGCAGGCGTTCTCGTCCAAAGGCTAACCCCCACCCGGACTGTCCGGCTCCCCGCCGGGCAGTCCCCTTTTTCCCCGTTCAACCCCCACACGCCGTGAGTTCCCTTCCCCGTCCCGTCGATCCATCCCGCATCCTCCAGGACATTATCGAGCTGCTCAACGCGCTCCCCGCCGGCGGCAACCTGAACACGTTCCTGCTCCCGGGCAGCTGCTTCGAGGCTCCTTTGCCGCCCAACGATCCGACCAATCCCTACTACGTCGATCTTCACACCTCGACCGGCAACGCCACCGAGTTCCGCCTCGAGTTCACCAACCTCACGCCGCACCAGCTCTCGCGCATCCTTCGCCACGCGAAGGTTGACGCCGATCCCCAGGGCAACGCGCGGCTCACCCTGCCGCGCGTCTAAGCGCGGTCCCCTCCACCCCTTTTCCCGGAGAACTCCACCATGTCCAACAAAGGTGCCATCCTCGGCGTCAACACCGCGCAACACATCCCGCCCGCCCCGCCCGTGCCCCCGGGCCCGACCACCCTCGAGGGAGCCGAGACGGAAGTCTCGCAGGTCGTGAACCTCACCTCGCTCGAGTCGAACGCCGGCCAGCCCGCGCGCCTCAGCAACCTGACGCATGCGAACGTCCTCTCGAACACCAACCGCAGCGCGCAATCCGCGATCGCCAACCAGCAGGCGCACGCCGCGCTCCGCCTCGCCATCACGGGCAAGGCCGCCAACCAGGTCCAAAACCTCGGCGCCAGCGCCACCCGCTCCGCCGTCGATATCCTCACGCAAAACGAAATCGCGGCCACCATCATGAGTCTCAAGGGCGCCGTCAGTGCCTTCGCCGGCAAGCGAACCATCAACCCGACCGACGCCAGCATTCTGGCGCACATGGTCGAGAAATTCCGCCGCCAGCTCCAACTCATCAAGGACATCGATGGCCGCCTCGCCGGTCGCGACGGCTCGCGCAACAACCCGTTCATCGTCACGCCCACACCGCTGTTCGCCGAGGCGCCGGTCACGCTCGTCTTCCTCAAGACGGACCCGAAGGACATCACGCTCGAGGTCCTGCGCCGCATGTTCGGTTGAGTTTTGTCCGCCATGTCCACCGATCCGAAATCCATCCTGCAGAAGCAGGCGCAGGACGCGCTCCAGGACATGGCGGCGAAACTCCTCGCCGCGCAAAAAGCCGCGGGCCAAGCCTGCGCGAACCGCTACGAGCAGATGTTCGACACGGTGACGCAGGCCGCCGCGGGCGTGCCACCCGTCGATTGCAACGTCTTCGCCAGTCCGGGCGGCCGCTACGTCGTGCTGCGCGGCGTGCAAAAAATCGGCGACCGCGCGCCGGTCAACGCCACGCCGCTCACGTTCGCCGCCGCTCTCGCCTGGGTGAACCAGCACACCGCCGGCACGCTCCCGCCCGGTCACGACGCGCCGCTGCGCCGCCGCTACGATCCGTTCTATCCGTTCGATCAACCGCCCAAGCCGGCCCCCACTCATGAGCAAGCCCACGCCTCCGCCCTCACCCGCTGAGATTTCCTCGAATAAACTCGAGGC
This sequence comes from Opitutus sp., assembly GCA_013821985.1. Classification (GTDB taxonomy): domain Bacteria; phylum Verrucomicrobiota; class Verrucomicrobiia; order Opitutales; family Opitutaceae; genus Didemnitutus. The sequence goes on along the minus strand of PNJQ01000005.1, from coordinate 7,798 downwards.
GCTCCGGCTGCTCATCAGCGCGATGCTCGCCCAAGGCGCATCGCCGCCTGTGCTCCCGGCCTTCGCGCCAATCGGCGACCCGACGAAACTCGCGCTCGATTGCGCGGCGAACTCCGTCGTCATCGCCGAAAGCGCCGGCCGCCTCGGCCTGCCCGGCGAGGAGGCCAACAACCCGCAGCTCGCGCAGGACCTGTGGACCGCGTCGCTCAAACAGATCGAAGCCATTCAGCAGATCTACGGCCTGCCGAAGATGCCGTTTCAAAATCAACCGCAACCTCCCGGCTAACCGCCGGGCCCGCCGACCATGAGCAACTTGCCAGACAGCCAGTCGGCCACCGAGGCGGCGCTCGCCACCGCACAGGCGAGCGCTGCCTCGGGCGTTCTTGCCGCGCAGGCCGGCTACCTCCTCACGCAAAAATCGCTCGCGAAAGACACCGCCGTCCTGGTGCTCCCGCTGCTGGCGCTCGAAGCCGCCGCGATCGCGGAAGGCTTCGCCGCCTACGCCGCCACGAACGCGCTGGCCGGCGTCGCGACGCTCGACGCCGCCGCCAACGCCGCGGCGGGGCGCGCCTATTGGGAGATCACACCATGAAGAAACGTCCCCGCCGTCCTCGCCCACCGCATCCTCCGCACCCGCCGCGGCCCGATCCGCGCAAGTCGGAGAGTTCGCTCTTCCGCTTCTGGGCGCAGGCTGACCAGCGCGTCCCATTCAATTTCCTCTTCTGGTGGGTCGCGAGTCCGCCGCAGCGCGAGGTTCCCGTCCACAATCTCCGCCACCTCACGCAATGGGACGCGTGTTACCGTGTCTCCGATCAGTTCGTCGCGCACCTCAGCGGCAACAGCGGACACTTCCCGCCGGCCACGCTGCACCATCACAACAACAGTTTTCGCCTGATGCCGATCGGCGGGCGCAACGGTCTGCTCTCGCCCGAATCCGCCGAGGAAGTGCTCGAATCGTATCTGCGCGTTTTGCCTTCGTCGTTCTGGACGGCGTTTCTCGCCGAGCTGTTCGGCGGCGATCCCGCGCCGCGCAGCCGGAAATGGGTCGAGCATTTCCGCCAGCTGCCTTGGCACTCCGTGCGCCTCGAACAGCCGTTCAAGGCCGGCATCGTCGAGCCCGCCTACCAGTTCCGAAAACTGCGCAGCAACTGGGTCTTCTTCGTCGGAGCGCGCTCCGGCGATCCGCGGCACGACTACCTTCCGCTCTGAACCGATGAGCGCCCAACTTTCCATCCGCTCCCGGCGTCCGCCGCCGCCGGGACCGGACATTCCCACCCCGCGGCCCCCAACTCCCGAACCCCCACCACCCATGCCCGGACCAACTCCCACCGCCGCCACGCTCGTGCTCTACGGACACGGCGCGCTGACCGAATCCACGTTCGACTTCCGCCGCGCCCAAGGCGCGCGCATCAACCTCTACTCCTGGACCCGCGAAGGCATTCCGGTGTGGGACACGCAAATCGAACTCGCCGCCAACAGCGCCCTGCAGGACGGCGAGATCCGCCAAAGCTTCGCCACCGTCAACAGCAGCCGCATCGGCGGCACCGTGCTGCGCAATTACGCGCTGTTCGCTCCCACCGACCTCCGCCTCCCCACCGTGCCGGACGGTTTCAACGAGACCGAGATCGAGATCGAGGGCGTCGAAGTCACCGTGCACCACAACGGCGCGACGATCGAGGCCAGCAATCGCCTCCTGCTCATGATCGACGAAAACGACGACGACAATTTTCTCTTCCTGACCGACGTGTTCAACGACGAGAATTTCGCCGACCGCTCGCTCGACGTGCTGTGGTGCGCGTGCAAGAGCTGACCGCTCCGCCACCGCCGGCCCCGCCCCCTCCGCTGCCGTTCATCTGCCTGGGCGCGCACGGAGGCAAGGCGACGGTCTGGATCGACACCGCCGCCGACCGCGTCTCGTGGTCGGCGGCGCTGTCCGCAGGCGCCTCGTGGGTGAGCGTGAGTTCCGGAGCAACCGGCCGCGGCTTCGGCCTCGTCGAACTCGAAGCCGACCCCAGCACCGGCGCGGAGCGCACCGCCACGCTGACCGTTACCTTCTCCGACGCCCGGCCCGCCCTCACATGGCCCGTCACGCAAGCCAGTGCCGTGCCGCTCGCCACGCTGAGCGACAACGTCCTGCAGGTGCCGTTCATCGATGCACCACGCATCATGGAACTCGCCATCCTCGGTCGCTTCGCCGCGCAGGAGATCGCGAAAGTGCCCGAGCCTTTCACGCTGCCGGTCCTCGCGATCGTGGAGGCGCTCATTCCGATCCTCGGCGAACTCGTCATCGCGCTCCGCACCGCTGCTGATGCCCTCGTTCCGCAAACCAAGACCTGGTGTCCACCGCCCAACACCTACGCGCCGCTGATCGAGATCGAGGTTCCCTCCTCCATCATCGTGCACCAACAAGTCGCCGAACTGCTCGTCTATCTTCCGGAGCAATTCGCCGAAGCCCAGGCCGGCGACTGATCTTCTGCTTCCGCGTGCGTTACGGGCGCTTCCGCGTCGGAAACAGCGTGCGGCAAATCTCGCAGACCGTGCCGTCGCATCCGCGCGCCGTGCAGTGTTCGCGGCCGTAGAAGATGATCCGCAGGTGCAGTTGATTCCACGTCTCGCGCGGAAATAGTTTTTTTAAATCCCTTTCCGTCTGCACGACATTGCGGCCGCTCGAGAGCTTCCAACGCTGCGCGAGCCGGTGAATGTGCGTATCGACCGGGAACGCCGGCTCGCCGAACGCCTGGCTCATCACCACGGACGCCGTCTTGTGCCCCACGCCGGGCAGCGCCTCCAACTCCGCAAAACTCCGCGGCACTTCGCCGCCGTGCCGCTCAAGCAACAACCGTGAGAGTCCGCTGATCGCCTTCGCTTTCTGCGGCGAGAGTCCGCACGGACGGATGATCGCCTGAATTTTTTCCACCGGCACTCCCGCCATCGCCGCGGGTGTTTCCGCGAGCGCCCAGAGATGAGGCGTCACCTGGTTGACGCGCTTGTCCGTGCATTGGGCCGAAAGCAACACGGCCACGAGCAGCGTGTAGGCGTCGCAATGATCGAGCGGGATCGGCGTCTCCGGATAAAGTTCCGCGAGCCGCCGCGCAACGAAGTCCGCGCGTGACTGTCGCGAGGGGAATTCGTCATTGGTCCGCGCACGAGGCATCGCGCGCAGGCGAAAGCGTTCAACCCGGCTACGCAAGCCGGGAAGCGGAGTGGTCGGCGGCGTCCCCGCCGATGACGCTCGGTCTTCGAAGCCGCAAAGGTGTTCGGTCTTCACCCTCGCTTCTTTGCCGCTTTTCTTGTCACCGCCGGGACGGCGGCAACCACCCGGCTTCAGGGTTCTTCGCGGCGGTCACATCATCCGCTGGCCGCAATTCTCGGCGCAGCGCGTCGAACAGTTCCTCTTCCGTGAACGGCTTCGCGAGCAGCGTGCGGATGCCGGCCGCGGCGCAATCCGTTCGCATCGCGTCGTCGGTCGAGGCCGGATCGTCGATTACGCCCGACATCAGGATCACGGGGATCGCGGCGTTCGAATCGTGAATCGCGGTGGCGAGCGCGACCCCGTCGAGGCGCGGCATCATGCGGTCGGCCAGGACGACATCCCATGGTCCGGCGGTGCGAAACAGCGCCAGCGCCTCCATCCCGTCAGCCGCGACATGCACGTCGAAACCGCGGCGTTGCAACACCTGCCGCGTTACATCGACGATGGCGGGCTCGTCATCGACCAGCAGCACCCGGCGGCCGGCGCCGGAGATGCCGCCGTGGGCGGCGGCGGCGTTGACCGGCGCGTTGGTCGGCTCGCTCTGCCGCGGCAGCCACAGCGCGAATTGCGTGCCGGTCTCCGGCGCCGTGCTCACGTCGATCGCGCCGCCGTGGCTGCGCACGATGCCATGCACCGTCGAGAGTCCGAGCCCGGTGCCTTTGCCGCGCGGCTTGGTGGTGAAGAACGGCTCGAAGATGTGATCGAGCACCTCCGAGGGTATGCCGCTGCCGTTGTCCGCCACGCCGAGCACGATGTGGGGACCGGGCTGGAGCGGCGGCGAACGCCGGGAGCGCGCGACATCGACCTCGGCATTTCGCGCGGAGAGCGCGATGACGCCGCCGCCCGGCATCGCGTCACGCGCATTCACCGCGAGATTGAGCAAGACCTGATGCAGTTGCGTGAGGTCGCCGCGCACCATCCCCGCATCGGCATCGGTCTGCACGCGCACCTCGATGTTGCGCGGGAAAGTCTCCTCGATGAGCTTCGCCACATCGCGCACCAGCTGGCGTGTCGGCACCGGCCCGCGCTCGCCATCGACGCCGCGCGCGAACGTGAGCACCTGGCGCACGATGCCGACGCCCCGTTGGGCGGCCTGCTCGACGACGTTGAGCGCGGGCTGCACGTCGGGCTGCGGAAATTTCAGCTTCAACAGCTCCATCGAGAGCACGATCGGCGCGAGCACGTTGTTCAGGTCGTGCGCGATGCCGCTCGCGAGCATGCCGATGCTCTCGAGCCGCTGCGCGCGATTGAGCTGCTGCTCGAGTTCGCGCTCGTTGGTGATGTCCTGTTGCATCGCGACGAAGTGACCGATCCCGCCCGTCGCATCGCGCACCGGCGCGATGACCATCCGTTCGTGGTAAAGCGTGCCGTCCTTGCGGCGGTTGCGCATGTCCGCCTCCCACACCTCGCCGCGCAGAATCGTTTCCCACATCTGTTGGTAGAATTCCGGCGGATGATCGCCGGAACGCAGGAAACGCGGATTCCGGCCGAGCACCTCGTCGGCGGCATAGCCGGTCAGCTTGGCGAACGCGGGGTTGACCCACTCGATGGTGCCGTTCGCATCCGTGATGATCCACGCCACCGGTGAAGCCTGGAGCGCGGCCCGCGTGAGCTGCAGCTCCTGTTCCGCGCGGTGCTTCTCGGTCTCGTCGATCAGGACGGCGAGCAGACGCTGCTCGCCCTGAAAAGTGAACGGCGCGAAGCGCAGCGCGAGGCGCACGCGCCGGCCAAACGTCGTGACCATCTCGGTCGTGTGCTCAATCTCGCGTTGCTCCGCAAGGGCGCGGTCGGCGGCGAAAAGCAGTCCGTATTTTTTCCAGGAAGCGAGGCGCCGGAAATTCTGGGCCAGCAATTCTCCGACGGACGCCCCCGCCATGCGCGCGGCGGCTTCGTTGGCCGTGACGGTCGTGCCGTCGCGTTGGAAAGTGATAATGCCGACCGGGGAGGATTGGATCACGACGTTGCTCAACGCCAGCGCCTCGGCGGCGCGCGCTTGGGCGAGGTGGCTCTCAGTGATGTCGGTGGCGACGCCGAGCATGCGTCGCGGCCGCCCCTCGCTCGTGCGCTCGATGACTTTGCCGCGCGTCAGAACCCATTTGTAGCCGCCCCCCTTGGTGCGGAGGCGGTGTTTCGTGACGGTGCCCGGGGTCTTGCCGACAAAGTGGTGCTGCATTGACCGCTGGACCTCGGCCGCGTCGTCCGGATGTATGCGGCCCTGCCATTCCTCGATGCGCGGAGCGATTTCGCCGGGCAGAAAGTCAAAGATGGCGAGGCAGCGCGGCGAAAAAAAGACCGCACCGGTCTCCACGTTCCAGTCCCAAATGCCGTCCCCCGCCGCATCGAGCGCGAATTCCCAGCGCACCTGGCTCTCGCGCAGCGCCGCCTCCGCCGCCTGTGAGCGCGCGACCAGCCGGCGCACCAGCACGAAGAGCAGCGCCGATGTCGCGAGCACGAAGAGAAGGCCTTTCGCGGTGCCGACTTGCCACGTATGGTTGTCCGGCAAACCGATCCCGCTGAGAACGGAATCGCTGAAGAGTATCCAGGCGGCAGCCGCCGCCGCGTAAGCGACCGTGATGCGCCAAGGCGCCCCGGAATTGTTTGCGGTCATCGTTGTGCTTGCTGGCCCGCGACCGGAGCATCGCCGCGGCGCGGATACTCGTCGAGCGCCGATGCACGACGCCCAAAGGGAATATTCCCGACTGCCATGGCCAATTGCCCTTGCGCGGCGGCCTGACGCGCAGCAGCCCGGCTTTCCGCCACGCAACGGGGGTTAATGCCGCCGCTCAAAAAAGAAATCTCAGTTGCGACACCGTTCCGGCAGCCTAGCCTCCCCGGATGGCTTCGTCCCGAGATCTCCTCGCCCCGCTCGACACGTTTGAACGCCGCCACACCGGCTCCCCCGCCGCCGATGTCGCTGCCATGCTCCGCACCGTCGGCTACGAGTCGATCGATGCGCTCACGGATGCCGCCGTGCCGGCCAAGATCCGGCTGAAGCGCCCGCTCCGCCTGCCCGCCGCCCTCGGCGAACGCGAAGCCCTCGCCGAACTCCGCGCGCTCGCATCGAAGAATAAGGTCTTCCGCTCGTTCATCGGCCTGGGCTACTACGACACCGCCACGCCGCCCGTCATCCAGCGCAACATCCTCGAAAACCCCGCGTGGTATACCGCCTACACGCCGTATCAGGCGGAGATTTCGCAAGGCCGCCTCGAAGCGCTGCTGAATTTCCAGACCGTCATCACCGACCTCACCGGCCTCGAGATCGCCAACGCCTCGATGCTCGACGAAGGCACCGCCGCCGCCGAGGCCATGATGCTCGCCCACCGCGTGAAGCTCGGCGATGCCGCCGGCGCCTCGACGTTCTTCGTCTCTGAAAAATGTCACCCGCAGACGATCGACATCGTCCGCACGCGGGCGAAGCCGCTCAACGTCACCGTCGTCGTCGGCGACCACCGCGGCTTTGAATTTTCCGCCGCCAACGTCTTCGGCGTGCTCGTGCAATACCCGGACACGACCGGCAGCATCGTGGATTTCTCGGCGTTCTTCGAAAAAGCGCACGCCGGCGGCGCGCTCTGCGTCGTCGCGACGGACCTGCTCGCGCTCACGCTCTTGAAAGCGCCGGGCGAAATCGGCGCGGATGTCGCGGTCGGTTCCGCGCAGCGTTTCGGCGTGCCGATGGGCTTCGGCGGACCGCACGCGGGCTTCCTCGCGACGAAAGACGCCTACAAGCGCCAGATGCCCGGCCGCCTTGTCGGCGTCTCGAAAGACGCGCAGGGCAATCCCGGCATGCGCCTCGCGCTCGGCACGCGCGAACAACACATCCGCCGCGACAAGGCCACCTCGAACATCTGCACCGCGCAGGTGCTCCTCGCCGTCATGGCGTCGATGTATGCCGTTTATCACGGTCCCGAAGGTTTGAAGAAAATTGCGCAGCGCACGCGTCTGCTCACTTCGCTGCTCGCGGATGCGATCAAGGCGACCGGTGCGACGGTGAACGCCGAGCCAGTGTTCGACACGCTGACGATCTCGAACGTCGACGCCGCCAAACTCCACGCCGCCGCCCTCGCGCAGAAGATCAATCTCGGCCGCGTAAACGACACGACCGTCGGCATCTCACTCGACGAGACGACGACGGTAAAGGACATCGAAACGCTCTCGCAACTCTTCGGCGCGACATCTGTAGCCGGGCTCGCTGAGCCCGGCCCGGGGTCAACGACCCCGGCTGCAGACGCGGGACTCACGACACCCTTCGCGCGCACGTCGCCTTTCCTCACCGCGAAAGTCTTCAACTCCTTCCACACCGAGCACGAGATGCTCCGCTACATCAAGCGACTCGAGACGAAGGACCTCTCGCTCGTCCACTCGATGATCTCGCTCGGCTCGTGCACGATGAAACTCAACGCCACGAGCGAGATGTTCCCCGTGACCTGGCCGGAATTCGGCGCGCTGCATCCGTTCGCGCCGGCCGAGCAGACGAAGGGCTACGCGAAGCTGTTCGCGCAGCTCGAGAAATGGCTGAGCGAAATCACCGGCTTCGCGCAAGTCTCG
>PNJQ01000004.1 GCA_013821985.1 Opitutus sp. | reverse complement strand
GCAGGATTCCAATGCGGTCCGCAGATGCATCTCCCAAGCATCGTGTCCGCTGCGGAGATGCGGCTCGATTTCGCGGGCGTGGCGTTCCTCGTCCGCGATGAATTCCTCCACCAGCTTGCGGGACGGCCAGTCGGCGAGATGATGGGTTCGCTCGAGGTAGTGACGATAGGCGGCGAGCAGCGCGGGCTTCAGCACGCGGTAGAATCCGGTGAGCGCAGCGTAGGCATCGTCGGGCATCACTGCTTCAGTGAAGAGCTGGCGCAGCGATTCGCGGACACCTTCGCCTGCACCGAAGCCGCTCATTTCGCGGCCGCGTTCGCGCAGGAATCGCGCGTGGCCGGCGGATTCCCAAGCATGCTGGCAAAGGAGATATTTCAGTTCCGGTTCGCCGACGCGGTAAATGAGCGTGGTGACGGTGCGAAGGAATTCGCGCTCCGCCTCGAACAGGAGGCGTTGGAGTCGCGCCATATCCTGCACCGCCGCGAGGCGGCTCGCGGTGTTCGTCGCCGAGGCGGGAGAGGACGAGCCGGGGGCGACCATAGCTCAGCAGATGCGGCCGCGCTTGCCGGCGAGAGTATGGCCCGGCGGATTGACGCCAACCCAACGCTCGTCGATCGGTTCGCTGGCGCGTTGATAGCGGGAGTCGCTCGAGATGCGCAGACGGTTTTCCGTGCGATTGTCGAGAGAGGCGTGGACGACGAACATGCCGAACGTTAGGAAGTCGCCGGCGCGAAACTCCGTCGTGAGCCAGCGACCGCCGAACTTGTTGCGCACGATTGGAGGATTGTGCGAGAGCGTCCCGCTGAAGGTCCACTTGCCGGCTTTCGCATTGGCGGCGTCCTTCTCCTTGTTTTCGCAGAAAGCGTCCACGTCGCGGAAAACGTAATGCTCGAGCAGGTCCATCCGCTTGTGCGACTTCTCGAGGATCATCAGTCCGCCGAGTTCGAACGAGATGTCGCCGTAAGGCATCCAGCAAGTCATGTGGCGGTGCGTGCCGCGGCCCATGTAGGGCAGGTCGCAATGGGGATTGGTGCCCTTGCCCGGACCGATGGCGCGCAACCAGGTAAAATCGTAGTGGCGGATCGGCTCGGCGAAGAGCTGCGCGTAGAAATTCGTCAAGCGGCCGGAGTAGAGCAGATCCTGGATCTCGGGGTTGCCGTTGGTGATCTCGGGCTTGAACACGTAGCCGGAGCCCGGCTTGCAGATCCCCTCGATATGCGGACAGGCCGGATCGAGCACCCCGGCCTCCGCGAGTCGAGAGGTGAGGCTCGCGCGAGCGCCGAGCACTTGGCCGCGGTCGAGGTAGCCCTTCATGTAGAGGTAGCCATCCTCGGCGACGCGGCGGCGCAGTTCCTCGAAGTCGTTGGCGGCGTCGCTGGAATCGCGCAGGAGGCCGACTTTGTCGTCCGTCATCTCAAGCGCATGGCCGAAGGAATAGAGCTGGGGCAGCGTGGTCGTGGGGCTCATGCGGCGAAGCTACACGCGAAGCGACTGACATTAAATGGTTGAGTTGGGAGAACTCATGCAAATTTTGGGAGCCATGCCGCTTGCCCCGAAATTCCGCGCCGAACCGTGGCTGACGAGCCCGCTGCGCACGGCGGTGGGTGATATCCAACTTGCCGGTCTGCTGCAAAACATCCACGGCATCGACCCGAGAAAGATGCGGATTTTGAGACATTTTACGCTGATGCTTATGGTGGATGGCCGCGGCTACTATCAGGACGAACGCGGCTACAAAACCGAACTCGCACCAGGAGATGTGGTGCTCGTTTTTCCCGAGATTCCGCACGCTTACGGGTCCGTCGATGGAGCGGAGTGGACCCAAGTTTATTGTGTATTCGATGGTCCGCAGTTCGTGCTTTGGCGACGGCAGGGGTTGCTGAATCCTGATCAGCCGGTCCTGCGGCTCGGTTCCCCTGAATACTGGAAGCAGCGCTTGGCGGAAATTTTTGTGCGCGAGAAAAAACCCGGACCCGGAGATGAGATTCGCGCGATGGGCCGCTTGATCCGCGTGCTCGGCGACATGGTCGCGACGCGGGAGCAACTCGCTCGAGCGGGTCGGGATTCCTGGTTCGATGAAAGCCGACGGCTCTTGGGAGACCGCGGACCCTCCGGCTGGCCGACGCCGCAGGAAACGGCGCGGCGCGTCGGGCTCGCCTACGAAAATTTCCGCAAGCGATTCGCGCGGCTGAGCGGAGAATCACCCGGCCGTTACCAGAAGCGCCGGCGAATCGAATGGGCCTGCGCGTCGATCTATCACGGGCAGCTCTCGTTCAAGCAGATCGCGGACACCCTCGGTTTTTGCGACGTGTTTCATTTTTCGAAGGCCTTCAAACAGGAGATCGGAGTGTCGCCCTCCGATTATCGTCAACGGGCGCGCGGGCGCTGAGCGGGCCCGCGCGCCCGCTCAAGTCTGTTCGCACACTCAAGCTCTGACCGATGAGCCCGACGTTTACGTCGCTGCGGCTTCCCAACCTTCCGGCCACTTGGTGCCAGGGATCGGTCGCCAGAAGATGTTCGGGTCGATGTGCGGCGGGTGATGGCGGTATTTTTCCGTGAGACGGATTTTCGTCTTCAGGTGCTGCACGAGATTCTCGCCGTAGAGGAACGTCGTCTCGCCGATGCCGGAGACGACGAGCACTTCGGATTGCGTGGTCTCGAGCAGTTCGATGAGGCCGCGGATGTTCGCGAGTTCGAAGTCGATCGCGGCTTGCAGCTTTTTCTCGCTCGCGGCCTTGGTCGCATCGTCCGGTGCGCCGAGGTAGGCATAGACGTTTTCGCACCACGCGCACACGCTGCGCAGGCTCGACACCCAGTGGAAGTAGGCGCGCACGCGATCGCGCAGATCGGTAAAGACCTTCGCGGCGTCACCGGGGGCGGATTGCGCGAGCCGGTCGATTTGTTCGATGAGCGGACGGAGGCGGGCGAGAACATTGCTGTCCATGTCCGCGGCCATCTTGGCGCCGGACTGCTGCGTGATGAGATCGAACAACACGTCCTTGCCGAGATCGATGAGGCCGGGGTTGTTGTTTTGAAAGCAACCGTGACGCTCGTAGTATTCGCGCTCGGCGGCAGGCACGGCTTCAGGATTCGGCACAAACGGGCGGTCCCACGTGCGCTGCCAACAGAAGCCGAAGGCGCAGTAGAGGCCGACGAGCGGCTGCCACAGGAGGGCCTCTTCAAATTCTTTCCACGCGTCGGAGAGCGCGGCGGCGTGGGTCGGTCCGACGAGCGTCGTGGCAAATTCGAGCAGGACCTCGTCGATCGGTTTTCCCGGGAAGAATTGCGCGGCGCGGACGGCGACAGGATTCGGCCAGTAGGGAGCCTGTGGCGAATTGGCGAGACCGCCCATCGCGCTGATTCGCGTGATGCCGGTTTCGCGCACCGCCATGAGTTTTTGGTGGACGGAGCGCGGAAAGGGCAGGCCCAGCAGCGGCTCGTGGTTCTGCGCGCCGGTCAGCGCGTAGGTCAGGGCAGGCTCTGCACCGACCTTGCGCGAGGCGGCGAGGGCTTCCTTTTCGCCGGTCTGATCCATCGTCGTATGGAAGATGCTGCCGGCGACGGCTTGGTTTTCCGGGTAACGAGGATGCGAATACGGCACGTGATAACCGCGCACCATCAGGGAGGGTCCTTCCCACGTGATGTGCGGTCCCATGCCGGCCTTGATGTGGTCCTGTTCGACCTTGAACGGCTCAAGCCGGAGGATGACGTCGAAGTCCGGGTTGATCTCGGCGGCGGCGCTCTGGAGATTTTTGAGGTAACGCACGATGCTCTCGCCCGCCGCTTGGCGATTTTGTCGTGGTTGCGCCACTCGCGAATCATGTAAGGACCGCCGTTGCGCCCGACGTAGAGCGAGGAGGTGTGCTCGAATCCGGAGCCGCTGTCGTTCGTCCAGACCGACATGTAACTGAGATCCGGCACGGAGCGCATGATCTTCTGCAGCGCCTCGCGATAGTGGCGCTTGGTGATCGGGTGATCCTGCGCGAGGGTGTAGCGCGGCAGACGTGAGCGGAAAGGATGGTCGATGCGGGCACCGCGCAGCGTCGGGTATTTGGCGAAGAAGCGCTCCGGCATCGAGCGCGGTTCGAACATGCACAAGCCGGGCTTCAGTCCGTAGCGACGGCCGAGATTGGCCAGGTGCACGAGATTGTTCAGATTGGCATCGAGGTAGTGCGCGGGCCAGGTGCCTTTCGTGAGCTCGGTATCCACGAAATGGTTGAAGCCCGCGCAGTAGGTGTAGAACTGCGGATAATATTCGTGGGCGACGAAGTCCTCCATCGGCATGTGCGCCTGCAGTCCATTCACCTCGCAATGGGTGAAGCCGGCCTCGGCGAGCGAGGCGAGGTAGCGCTCTGGATCGAATTTGCGCGCGCTGCGCCAATACTGCGTGAGGCAGGCGTCGAACAGCGGGCGGTGCCACCCGAAGGTCGCGGGCAGCCAGAGTCCGGCGGCGAGTTTTTCCCGAGTGAAATCGGCGGGCGCGGTGGCGAGCAGGCGCACCGCACTGAAAAGGAAGGAGCCGTGTGTCGCGACGATTTCACCGGTGCCGTTCTCGCCGATGCGAAGCCACATCCAAGCTGGCGATTCCTTCGCGCTGACGGGCATTCCTGCGGGCGCTCCGCGGCTGGCCAAGGCAACGCTGACGCCGCCGCCAGAGCCGGCAGAGAGAGAGGCTCCGGTGATTCGCGCCAACTCGCGGGCGGCGGTGATTTCGCCGGGCTCGGCCTGTGGAGCGTGCTGGACAGACTTCAGCTTCAACGTGGGGTGGGCAGCTGGGGAAGACATGCCTGCCATCCGTGGACGGGAGGAGGGGACTGGCAATTGCATTCGGAGGCTGCCCCCCAAGGAACACCAAACAATTCCCAATATTTGCATTTCACGGTCTGCGGGAGGGCTCTAGTATGACTCCTTTCGAAGCACAGTGCACCGGCGTCCGGCGTCTCCTCTGATTCTTTACCGCTTCTGTGCCCGCCGGTGCTATTCCTAATCCTCCTATGACGACCGACCTCCTGCAAATTACCGACATTGAGCCGCCGATGGGCGACCTCTTTGTCAACCGGCGTCTCGACGCTGGGCGCGCGGTTTGGACAAGTCGGGCGGTCGGTGAAGGCGCGTGGCCCAAAAAACGCATCATCCACCAGCGCGTCGTGCGCTTGCAAGGCCGCGCCAAATTGCACCGCTTGGGCATTCGGCGGGGACAGGGCTACCACAAGTGCGGTAGCCGGCAAGACCTCGACTGGGTGACGGGTTTTCGCGTGCTTGCTTGGATCGGCGGACGGTGGAAGGAGATTTGCGCGCGCCGCGGAATGTCTGCGAGCGTCCCGGGTGCGGTGCAGTGGTTTCGGCTGCCTCGCTTGGAGACGACCGGCGTCATTATAGAGCTGCGCAGCTCTGGCATCGACGGGGGATGGACTCCATGGAACCTGGCGCTTTCCGCGTTCATCTTGGAGGGCGAGCTGATCGATCCCGTCGCACCGCGGGATGAGCATCTGCTGCACGTCGGCGTCATTGATCTGTCCCGACTGCCTGCGGGCGTCACGGCGAGCCTGGGCGACGGCGAGGTGCGTTTCCGCGCCAAGGAGTTCGAGGTGGGCTTCTGGCTTTCGCGCCCGGGTTTTTCATTCCTCGGGCTGGGAATCGAAGAGGAAGCGAACCGGTCCACCAACACACTCAATCTGCGCCCGCCGCTTTTTTCGCAGGGCCCCCAATTGCATGAGTTCGGCGTGCCGCCGGTGCTGGCGCCGGTCGTGCGCTGCGCGCTCCGGGGCGAATGCACCGTGAAGGGGGCGACCGTTACCTACGATTTTCGAGCGGGCGGACAGCATTATCGGCTCGTTTGGAAAGTCACCGCCCAGGGCCTGAAGTGCTCCGTCGAGCGCCGGGCGCGGCGCGCCTCGCTCGCGTGGCACAGCGCGGCGTGGATGATCGGGCTGCGCAATAGTGCGACGCCTTCGCACGTTCTCGGTCGCCTGATCGAAGCGGGCGAAAGCGGCGCCGTGGAATTGCCGGCGCTGCTCAATCTGCCGCGCTTTGGCACCTGGCAGATCGCACGAAAATCCGGGGACGGCTGGGCACGCAGCGACTGCTTTCGCGCGCATGACCTGAACGTTTTCGAACTCAAGGTCGGGGAGGAACGCACCCGCGAAGGTCTCTATCGGCTGAAATCCGGCACGCACCGCTCGGAGTTTGAGCTGCGCCCCGTGCGCCCGCGCCTTGAACTCCAACCCGAGGCGCCTGCGACGGTGCGTCGCGCGCTCGAGCGCACGAAGCTGACGGCCCTGACGTTCCGTGCCGATACCGCCACCTTGAGCAACAATGGCGCCTCGATGCATTGCCCAATCTGCCTCGACACGTGGTCCGCGGTGGCGCTGCCGGCCGGCGAAATCCTGCCCGGTTTCCCGGCGCACGAATTGGTCCGCTACTCTCTGGAGCGGTGGCTGACGGGCGGTCCAGGCTACGCGGCCGGCCGTCTCTTGCTCGACGGGACGGCGCACGATGCCGATGACGAATATCTGATGACGGGTGCCTCCGCGTTGCGCGGTCTGGGCGATTATCTTTCCCACGCGGCGTCCGCGGCGTGGTATCGCGAGTTCCGCCCCTACATCTTGAAGAAGCTCGCCGCGGCGCGCGACCGCGATCTCGACGGCGACGGCCTGATCGAAAGTCCGCACCGCACGGGGGTTTCCGGCACGGCGCAGTGGAGCACTTGTTGGTTCGACGTGATTTCGTTCGGTTGGAAGGACGCGTTTGCGAACGCGATCCTCTACGGTGCGCTCGGGCAGCTCGCGTCCGGACTGCGTCGCTTCGGCGAAGCAGGCGAAGCGGCCCAGTTGGAGCGTTGGGCGTCGTGGCTGCACGCGAACTATCGTGGCGCATTTTGGAACGCGACCACGGGTTGGCTGGCCGGCTGGCGTTGCCGCGATGACAAACTCCACGACTACTGTTTCCTCCCGGTGAATGGCGCGGCGATCGCTGCCGGCCTGTTGGGCGACGATGAGGCACGCGCGGTTTTGCGGCGTCTGCTGGCGGAGATGAAGCGCGTGAAAATGCCGGATCCCTCACTCGGCATGCCAGGCAACCTCTGGCACATTCCAGACTGCGACCTTTCGGATATCATGCAGGGTTACCCCCTAGGGTATTATCAGAATGGCGGCCGCACTCATGCGCAGACCCGTCACTTGGTCATGGCGCTCTATCGCTACGGAATGAAACGCGAGGCGGACCACATCCTCGAGCGGCTGTGCGCCGGTTTCGCCGAGGCTCGCGTTTTCGGAGGCAACCAAAGCGGCGTGGACTGGCGCTATTGGGACGACCGACCCTGCGGCTACGAGGGTTTGCTCACCGACCAGTTCGGCGTGCTCGAACCGATCTACCGGCGCTGGGGCCGCTGATCGGATCGCCGTCCGGCTTCGCCGGATGCCAACGCAAAGCAATTCCTCGCCGGCACGTGTGCGTGAAAATTCATTCGGCGTCGTGACGAATATTGCTGCGGCCCAAGCTTGCCGCTCGGCCTGCGGCATCCCTAGTTGTCCTGCGTAACCACGGCCTTGTCGGCACCCGGCGCTCAACAAAACCTTTATCTCTATGTGCGAAAATTGCCTCACTCCTGAATCTCACGCCAAGAAACCGTCGCGCACGCTCGCGGCCGCGGCCGGACTCCGCCCGACCGCCGTCAAATCGAAGTCGAGCGTGCCGGGCATTCCTAAATCACCGCGCATCCTAACGACGACGGTCGGCTCGTATCCGGTGCCGGAGTGGCTGCAGGCGTTGCCCAGCGAACAGGCGGTGATGGATGCAACCCGGGTGGTGTTCGATATTCAGCGTCAAGCCGGCATCGATCTGCCGACGGACGGCGAGCTCTATCGCTTCGACGTCAACCATCCGGACACGAACGGAATGATCGAGTATTTCATCCGCCCCATGGCTGGCATCTCTTCCGTGGTGGGCCGTTCGATCACCGAGGAATTTGCGCGGCACTCGCCGATGGGATTCCGCCGTAAGCCGGCGGGCGTGGTTGTGGGGCCACTGGGCGAAGGTTCGCTCAATCTGCTCGCGGATTGTCAGCGCGCCGCAGCCGTGGCGGGTGGGGCGTTCAAGTTCACGGTCACCAGTCCCTACATGCTTTCGCGAACGCTGCTGGATCATCATTACCGCGACTTCCGCGCGCTCACTCTGGCAGTCGCCGACGTGCTCGCCGCGCAGATGCCGGGCCTTCCGGCCGCGTGTGTGCAAGTGGACGAAGCCAACATCCCTGGCAATCCGAAGGACGCGCCTCTCGCGGCCGAGTCGATGAATCGCGTGCTCGACGCGATCGACGCCGGCACCGAACGCGCCGTGCACTTCTGCTTTGGCAACTACGGCGGTCAGACGATCCAAGCGGGCAAGTGGGCGGCGCTGATCGAATTTCTGAATGCCCTGCACTGCGATCACCTCGTGCTCGAGCTGGCGCATCGTCCCGCGTCGGATCTCGAGGCCTTGAAGAAGATCGACAAGAAGATCGCACTCGGCGTCGGCGTCGTGGACATCAAGGTGAACCACATTGAGACGGCGGATGAAATCGCCGCACGCATTGAAGCGGTGGAGAAGAAAGTGGGCCCGGGTCGCGTGAAGTGGGTGCACCCGGATTGCGGCTTCTGGATGCTCAAGCGCTCCGTCTCGGACCGGAAAATCGAAGCGCTGGTGCGCGGCCGCGACAAGTATCTTGGCCGCTGATCCCCTGTGATGCGGCGCGCGTTTTCCACGCTCGGCTGCCCCGATCTCCCGCTCGAGGAGATCGTGGCGCTCGCGGTGAAATTGCGGGTTGATGGCGCGGAATTGCGTGCCGTGGCGGGGCGCATCGACCTGCCGGAATTCTTGGCGGAGCGCTATGGCACGCCGACGGCACTCGCCGCGCACCTCGGCGCGCGGGCGCAGCTCATCGTTTCGTTGAGCACCTCGCTGAAACTCGCCGCGCCGACCGAGGCCGACCGGTCGGCGTTTCTCAGCTTCGTGCCGTGGGCGGAGGCGCTCGGTGTCCGCTGGCTGCGCGTGTTCGACGGCGGCGCGCCCGGCGCGGAAGGCCCGCTCGTCGATACGCTCCAGTGGTGGCGCACCGAGCGTGCGCGTCATGGTTGGCGCTGCGACGTGATGATCGAGACGCACGACACGCTCTTCACCGCCGAGGCGATCAATTCGCTCGGCGCACGTCTGCCGGGCACGGCGATTCTGTGGGACGCCTTCAATACGTGGCTTAAGGGAGGCGAGGACCCGCTGCGCACCTGGGAACAGATTCGGCGGCACGTGGTGCATGTGCACGTCAAAGATGCGCTGCGCCAGCCGAGCGCGAGTTTTCCCTGGACCTACGTGCTGCCGGGGCAGGGCGAGTTTCCTTTCGAGTCGCTCCTGAACCGCTTGCGGGCGGACGGCTTCGAGGGGCCGGTGAGTCTTGAGTGGGAAAAACTCTGGCACCCCTATCTCGCCCCGTTGGAAGAAGCCGCGAACGCCGCGGCAGAGAAGGGTTGGCGTTGAATTTGTTCCTGCGCGTGCCGAGGCCGTGACTAGGTGGCCCGCTCGTTTTGACTTCAACCGCGGTTCGGCCGAGCCCCTTTGCGTTCGCTGAGCGTTTTCATCCTTTGTTTCGGTGAGACGCCCCGTTTTCGCCGGAAGGCCCGATAGAAGGTGGAAACATCGTTGAAGCCGGCGGAGAACATCACGCCGAGAATGGTGTGCTCCCCACGTTCGAAAAGCTGGTCCGCGTGGGCGATCCGGAGATCTTCCAAGTGCTCCCAGAAAGTTTTGCCGAGCGTGGCGCGAAAATGCGCCGTGAAGCTCCGCCGCGACATCCCCGCGCGACGCGCGGCATCGTCCAATCGCCAATTGTCCATGAAGCTATTGGCTACTTCAGCGGCGACGGCGTGGATTCGCTCGGCGGGACGTTGCTCGACGGGCGGTGGTCCGACTCGCGTGAGCAGGGCGACGATTTCCGCTGCGCAGGCGAACGCAATCGTGCTGCTCGCCTCCTGCTGCCGGATTTGCTCGAAGAGGGCGCGGCGCCAGAGGGCCTCGATTCTGATGCGCACGGACTCGCCGAGCGAAATCGTCCCCTTGTTCTGTGCCACCGTTGCTCGCCACAGCGGCGCGAGTTCAGGCAGCACGCTGAGCCAGCGTCGGGAAAAGCACAGCAGCAAGACGGTGGCCGGCTCGAGATCGCGTAAGCGGTGGGGAGCGCCGGCGGGCACGAGCAAAGCGGTGCCGGCCGAGACGGTCGCGTGCGGGAAACTCCGGCAACGGAACTCGGTCTGTCCGGCCAGCACGTAGAGCACCTTGTGGAAGGGATCGGCTCGTTCCGCCATGCGGAACTTGGGCCCATGCGCGCTCTCGGCAAACTTCACTCCCCATTTGGGCAGCTGGACAGCAATCGGACGCGCGACACGCATTCGGGTTCTTTTGCCCGATCTGCCATGCCACTCAAGCCCCATGTGCCAAGACGGCTGCAGCCCAGTCTGCTAGGATAGGGGTGCTGCTTTCTCCCATGCCCGCGCACGCCCCTGCTACTCGCTCCGAGGTCGAAAACGTTCTGCGCTGCGGCGCGCCGCGCGCCGTGCCGTTGTTCTTGCCCGCCGTTTACGAGCACAAGGCGGCCTTCATCAAGTCAACGCCCTCCGCCATTGCCCGCGATGCCAATTTGCTCACGCGCGCGGTCCTGGCCGAATACGAGGCGCTCCAGTCCGACGCGCTCGCGATCGGTGTCGATGTCTACAATCTCGAAGCCGAGGCCTGCGGGTGCACGGTGACTTTCTACGAGGGCGACGACACCAGCATTCCGGGCATCAAGCCGGGCAACCACATCGTGCACGTCGGCGACGATCTCACGGCGGCGCGCGTGCCCAATCCGCTTACTGACGGCCGCATGCCGGTGAATCTGGCGGCGGCCCGCGCCGTGCGTCGTGCGGTCGGCGATGATTACTGGGTGCGGGGCGCCCTCTCGGGCCCGTTTTCACTGGCGATCTCCCTGGTGGGCGCCGAGGAGCTTTTTGTCGCCTGCCTCGACCAGCCGGAGTGGGTGCGCTCGTGTCTGGATTATTGCGGACGGATCATCCGCACGTTCGCCCGTGCCTACATCGACGCGGGCGTCGAGCTGATCGTGTTCGATTCGCAAGCGTCGCCGGAGCTGCTTTCGCCGCCGATGTATGAGGAGTTCGTGCTGCCGGTGACGCAGGATTTCGTGGCTTGGGCAGCGACGCAGGGTGTGCGCGATGTGCCGCTCATCATCGGCGGAAACACCACGCCCATTGCGGACCTGCTGTGTCGGACCGGGGCGAACAATTTGCTTTGTGACTTCACCGGAGATTTTGACGAGTGGGCGGCCATCGCCGGTGCCCACGGGCGCGCGTGGCGCCGGAATATCTCCCCGCGTCTCATCGAGTCCGCCTCTCCGGAAAACATCTACGCCGTCGCTCGCGCCGAGGCTCAACGCGGCCGCGACATTCCGGGCTTCATCATGGGCACGGCGGTGGTTCCGTTCGGCACGCCCACGGACCACATCCTCGCCGTCAAGCAGGCCTGCCTCGACGCGCGGCGCTGAGACCCGAAAGCCGACACCTTTCCCCATGCCCGATTACGCCGCCCTCAATCAATTCCTCTACGAAGGGAACGCCAAGGAAGTGGAACGGCTGGTCCGCGAAGCCATCGATGAAGGGCGTCCGGTCGATGAAGTGCTTAACGAGGGCTTGATTGCGGGCATGTCCGTCGTTGGCGAGGACTTCAAATATTCCATCCTCTACGTCCCCGAGGTGCTGGTCGCCGCCCGTGCGATGAAGGCCGGTCTCGCCATTCTCAAACCGTTGCTCACGGCGGATGCCGCCAAGAATCCGCCGCGCGGCACGCTCGTCATCGGCACCGTCAAAGGCGATCTGCATGACATCGGGAAGAATCTTGTCTGCATGATGGCTGAAGGCGCGGGCTTCAAGGTGGTTGACCTCGGCGTTGACCAGCCAGTCGAGCGCTACCTAGCTGCGGCGCGCGAGCACCGGGCCGATATTGTGGGCATGAGCGCCCTTCTCACGACGACGATGCCCTACATGAAGGTGGTGATCGATGAGTTTCAGAAGCACCCGGATCTGGCCTCGACGAAGATTGCGATCGGCGGCGCCCCGGTGAACCGTATGTTCGCCGACGAAATTGGCGCCGACGGCTACGGCGCCGATGCTCCCAGCAGCGTTGAACTCTTCCTCAAATTTATGTCTGCCGCCTGAACTTGCGCGGCTCCGCCGCGCGACCCGACCATGACGCTGCGCGAAAAACTCGAGCACACCGCCGACTTCCTCCTCGGCGTCGAACTGGTCTCCACGCGCGGCACCGTCACCGAGACGCGCGCGGCCCGCACCGTCGGTTTCGCGGAGGAACTCGCCGCGCACGAGCGGGTGGACTGGGTTTCCTTCACCGACAACGCAGGCGGCAATCCTCAGCTCGCGCCCGCCGCGCTCGCGCGCCTGGTGCGCGCCGCCGGTCGCGACGTCGTCGTTCATCTCTCCTGCAAGGATTTCAATCGCAACGCGCTCGAGTCCGAGGTGTGGCACCTCGCGAGCGAGGGGCTCCACAATCTGCTCGTGCTCTCCGGCGACTATCCGGGCGCCGGTCTCGCGGGCGGCGGGAAGCCCGTCTTCGATATCGACTCGGTGGGCCTGCTCACGCTGCTGGCGCACCTCAACGCCGGACTCGATGTCACGCGACCGGGTGCCAAAAAAACCGCGCGGCTCGCCGCCACGGAATTCTTTCCCTCCTGCGTCGTCACTAATTTTAAGCTGCACGAGAACGAGGTCGTGCCGCAGTTGCTCAAACTGGAAAAGAAACTCCAGTGCGGCGCCCGCTGGATCATCAACCAGATCGGCTACGATTCGCGGAAGTCGCACGAGCTCATCGCGTGGCTGCGCGAGCGCGGGTGGGGGCACGTGCCGCTGATCGGCAACGTTTACCTGCTCAACCCCGGTGTCGCCCGTCTTTTTCGTGACCAGCGGATTCCCGGCGTCGTGATTTCGGATGAGCTCGCCGCGCTCTGTGCCGCGAAAGCCGCCGAACCCGATCGCGGCCGGGCGTGGTTCATCGAACTCGCCGCCCGGCAACTCGCGATCTTCCGCGGTCTCGGTTACCGCGGCGCCTACATCGGCGGCATCCATGCGCGCGCCGACCTCGATGCGATCCTGGCGCTCGCCGATTCCTACGGAGCCGACGCATGGCGCGCTTTCGCCCGCGAGATCCGTTTCAACCGCCCCGGTGAATTTTTTCTCTACGCCGAGGACGAGGCGACCGGACTGGCGGATGCTTCCCGACCGAGCGCGGCAGCGCTTGCCTCGCGCGCGCGTCCCTCGTCGCGAAACATCACTTTCACTTACCGCTTCTCGAAGGTGATGCACGCCGCCCTTTTCGCCCCCGGCCGTGGGTTGTGGAACCTGGGACGCAAGATCACGAGCGCCGCGCGTGATCCGTTGCAAGGCCCGAAACTCCTGCGCGTCACCGAGCACGCGAGCAAGGTCGCGTTGTTCGGCTGCCAAGATTGCGGCGACTGCTCCTTGGCCGACATCGCGTTCCTCTGCCCCGAGTCGGCCTGCGCCAAGAACCAGCGCAACGGCCCCTGCGGCGGCACGCGCGACGGCAAGTGCGAGGTGGGCGATTTCGAATGCATCTGGGCGCGCGCCTATGACCGGCTCAATCACGAGGGACGCGCCGATCAGCTGCTCGCCCATTCGCCCGTCATCCAGAACCAGGCGCTTCGCGGCACTTCAAGCTGGGCCAACGTCTGGCAAGGCCGCGATCACCTGGCTCACCCGCTTTCCGTCCCCGTTGCTGCCGTTCCGGTGCCCGTCACCGGCCGCGGCGACGGACCGCCACTGTCCACTTCGTGTCCGCCGCCGACCGCGCTCAACTCACCTTCACCATGAACTGTCCGCCTCGCATTCGCGTCATCGGCGAATTGATCAACAACGCCTACGCCCGCGCCCGTCGGGCTTGGGAGACCCGCGACCTCGCAGGATTTCAAGAGCTCGCCCGGCTCCAATCCGATGCCGGAGCCGAGGTCGTGAACCTCAACATCGACGGCACGCAGCGTGTTTCCGTGCGCACCGAGGAAATGCTCGAGTTTCTTCCGAAGGTTATTCCCGCCATTCAGGAAGCGACCGACGTCCCGCTCAGTTTCGACAATCCCAATATCGCCTACCACCGCGTCGCGCTGCGCGCGTTCGACCGCTCGCGCTGCCGCGGCAAGCCCGTCTTCAATTCACTCGCGGCATCGCGCCAGGATTTGCCCGCGATGGTCGAACTCATCCGCGAGCACGACATGCGCTGCATCGTGATGGCCTCGGAGTGCTTCAAGCCTGATGGCGGCTCCGCGCAGAGTCTCGATCCGCAGCAAAGCTACGAAACCGTCAAACGATTCGCCGAGCTGCTGGTCACGCAAGCGAACCGCACGCTCGACGACATCATCGTCGATCCCGGCCTCGCGCCCGTGGGCGCGGACACTTACGGGCTCGTCAACATCGGTCTGGACACGATGCGCCTCTGCAGCGGCGATCCGCACCTGCGCGGCCTGCATTTTTCCGTGGGACTTTCCAATTTCGCCTGGGGCACACCCAAGGCCTCGAAGGCACTCCTCGAGCGCGCCTACCTTACCCTGGGGGCGCGGGTGGGACTGGATTTCGCGCTCGCGAACGTCGAGGCGAATTCCATTCCGCTCCCGGAAGACGATCCGCTCGTCGCGCAACTCGCCGCCGCGCTCGAGACCGGACGGGCCGCCGCGGGCGAATCCGCCGAGGAGGCCGGCTTCCGTCAAGCCGCCGCCATCATGGAGATCTGCTCGGCCTATCAGGAACCATGACGCGCACCTTGCCGACGACCGCGCCGCTCGGCGCCAGCCCGCATTGGCTGCGGCTGGGCACGCTGTTCGACGGATTCGCCGTGCACCGCGACGTCCACTTGGTTTTCGATCGCGAGCGGATCCTGCACGTCGGAGGCGAGCCACCCGCGCAACTCGTCGCTGCGGGCCAGTCTGCGCCCAACCTTCACCTGCCGGGGCACACGGCGTTGCCCGGTTTGATCGAGGCGCACGGCCATCTTTTCCTTGAGGGCGGTGAACTTGATCCGACGAAGCGCGCCGAGTCCCTGAAACTTTCCGATGGCGAACTGCTCACCCGGGCGGAGGCGCGCCTCGAGCGGCTGATCCGGCTCGGCGTCGTGGCAGTGCGCGACGCGGGCGATCGCAACGGCGTCGGCCTGGCCTTGCAGCGCCGCTACCGGTCGCCGGCTCGCGGCGCGATGCCCTACGTGGACAGTCCCGGCGCTGCGATTCACCATCAGGGAAGATACGGCAGCTTCATGGCGCTCCCGCTCCAGGAGCATGGTGGCATTGAGGCCGCGGTTGCCGCCCGCGTGGCCGACGGAGCACGCCACATCAAGCTCCTCGCCACTGGCATCATCAACTTCGAGCAGGGCGCCGTCACCGCCAAGCCGCAGATGCCGGCCGACGAACTCGTGCGGGCCGTGGCGGCAGCGCACGCGCACGGACGCCAGGCGATGATCCACTGTTCGGGTCACGACGGCGTGTCGAACTGCATCGCCGCCCGGGTGGACACCATCGAGCACGGTTTCTTTATCGACCGCGATCAGCTCGCGCAGCTCCGGGATCACGATATCGCCTGGGTCCCGACGTTCGCGCCCGTGCAGTTCCAATTCGAGCACGCCGCCGCGCTCGGCTGGAGCGACCGGGTGCGCGACAATCTGCGACGCATCCTCGACGCGCATGCCGCCCACCTCGCTGCCGCCGCGACGCTCGGCGTCCGCATTGTCGCCGGCAGCGATGCCGGCTCCCATGGCGTCGCGCACGGACACGGCCTGCTCTGGGAATTGGAGTTGATGGAGCGCGCGGGACTTTCGGCCACGCGCGTCCTGCAGTCGGTCACCGGCGATGCAGGCCAACGGCTCGGTTTCGAAGAGCCGCTCGGCGTGCTGCGCGCCGGCGCGGCGCCGCGTTTCCTGATCACCGCTGCGCCCGTGCTCGATTCCGTGCGTCACCTGCGATCACCTGCCACCGTGTATTGCGACGGCACTGTTTATCCCGCCAGAGAAGAGAATGTCGATGGGGGAGGAATGTAGCCGATGTCCGCCGAACTGCGATTAAACGGAATGACGAGCGCGCTGGCGCCGGGCGAATCACTGTTCGCGGCGGCGGCGCGGGCCGGTGCGCCCGTGCCCTCATCGTGTCGCGGACAGGGCAAGTGCCGCGAGTGCCTCGTCGAAATTGCGTCCGGGGAACAATGGCTCACGCCGCGTTCGGCGGAGGAGCAACACCTCTCCGGGAGTTTCCGTCTCTCCTGCTGCACACGGCTGGTGCCATCCGCCCCTGCAGAGGCGGCCATCGAAGCTCACGCGTTGCGCCGCGCCGCGCTGCGCGTCGAACAAGCGGCAGTCATGCTGCCGGCCGCGGCGAGACTCGAGCGGCCGGACCCGGCTGTGAGACGCGACGGCGATCGCATTCTGCTCGACGGTCACGAGATCGCGCGCGGCCGCGGTCCGCTGCACGGGCTGGCGATGGACCTCGGCACGACCACCGTGGTGGTGCGTTGCGTAGACCTCGAGACGGGAACTGTGGTCGCGACGTCCGCGTTCGAAAACCCGCAACGCTTCGGCGGCACGGACGTGATGGCCCGCATCCAATACGATACGGATCACCCCGGGCGTCTGCTGCAGCGCACGTTGCGCGGGTATCTTTCCCGGGCGATCGCGGAGCTGCCTGTTCCCGCCGAATCGATCTTCGAACTCGTCGTGGCCGGCAACTCCACCATGCGCGACCTCTTCTTCGGCCTCGATGTCCGCAGCATCGGGCAAAAGCCATATTGGTCTTCCACTGAACAGGAATATCGCGAAGGACGCCGCGCGACGACGGCCGTGGAGGCCACGGCGAAATCGCTGCGCCTGCCGCTGCATCCCGCCGCGCGGGTCTACGGACTGCCTCTGGTCAGCGCGCATGTCGGGGCTGATGCGGCGGCGTGCCTGCTCGCTCTGGTGCCGCACCGGTCGGACGAATTGGTGGCGATCATGGATATCGGCACCAACACGGAACTCTTCCTCGGTAATCGTCAGAAGCTGCTCGCAGCCTCCTGCCCAGCCGGCCCGGCGTTCGAAGGGCGCGCCATCCGCTGCGGGATGCCGGGACTTGATGGCGCCATCGCGCACCTCGCGTTGGACGAGCACGGCGCAGTGTGCGAACGCGAGGTGATCGGCAACGTGGCCCCCGAAGGCATCTGCGGTTCGGGATTGGTCGACCTCCTCGGCGAGTTGCGGCGCATCGGTCGCCTGAACGAACTCGGACGGTTTGTGGATGGCACCGAGGCGTTCCTCGTCGACGTGCAACGGGGCATCGCCTTTCACGAGAGTGACGTGAACGAACTCGCGCAGGCGAAGGCGGCGAACATCGCCGGCCTCGTGATCGTCGCGAAGCATTATGGCGTGGCTCTCGATTCGATCGACCGGCTCTACCTGGCGGGCGGATTCGGACGGCACCTCGATAGCGCGGCCGCGCGCCGCATCGGACTGATTCCGGATTTGCCGGACGAAAGGATCATCACGGTCGGCAACGCCGCAATCGAGGGCGCCACGATCGCGCTCCTCTCGCTTTCACGGCGGCGCGAGTTGGAGCAACTCGTTCGCGGGATCGGCCACGTGCAATTGGAAACCGATCCGCAATTCTTCGATCACTTTGTCTCGGGATGCTATTTGTCCCCCGTCGGTCCGGCCCGGCCGGAGGTGTTGTCATGAGCATCCTGTGGAGCGAACCGTGCGTCCCGCCGGCGGTGGACGATGCCGTCCTGAAGCGCTTTCTGCGTTTTCCGATGCACCGCCCTTTCGAGGGCGAGCTGTCTGCGGCGGAGCAGTGGGTGCGCGCGTGGTTCGCCGAGCATGGTCGCCCGTGGTCGTGCGCCGTTACCGGCGACCGCGAACTGCACGAGTGGCTGCGGCCGCGCTTCTCCGGTGAGACCGAACTCGTGATTGTGGCCGTCAGCGCCGGACCCGAAGCCGAAACGGCGGCGGCCGAGGAATGGGCGCAAGATCGTCCGGACCGCTACTATTTCCTCGAGTGCTATGCCGCGGCGGCGGTCGATTCGTTGCTGAGGGCGGCGCGCCTGCGGCTCGGGGCGGTGAAGCATTTTTGTCCCGGCTACCCCGGCTGGCCCATCGAAGAGAACGTCCTCCTGCTCGCGTCTCTGCGGCGGCGCCTCACGGTGCCGGGCTCGCTTGAGGCGTTGGCGTCGGGAATGTTGTGGCCGAAAAAATCGCAACTCGCCGTGTGCGCGCTGCCGGAGGTGCGGCAATGAACTCCCCACTGCCGGCCACCAGTTACGGTTTTCCGGTGCGCGCGCTGCGCCGCTGGAGCGCGGAGAATCTGACGCTGACGCCCCGCTCGGACGGCGGGTGGGAAGCGCTCTTCGTCCTCGAGGGTAGCACCTGCGGGAACATCCCGTTTCTCCTGCACTATCGGGTGAGTCTGTCGAGTGGGCTCGAGCAACATCGGCTGCAAGCCCTCGCGTGCGAGCCGGCGCCGCACGATATGAATCACCGCGAGCAATGCGCGGCCCGATCCGATTACGCGCGCTGGACGGCGACGGTGGCAGGCGACGCGCCGTTGCTGGGCCAACCGTTGGCGGAGGCACTCGCGTGGTCGCCGGCCACTTCCCCGGATGGCTGCCTTTGCGCCGATGCGTCCCGGGCGCACAAGTGGCGCGCCGTGCTGCAGACGATCCACTTCACGCTCCAACTTTCCTCTCCATGAAAATCCCGCTCTGTCCCGAAAACGCGGCTGCCGCCGAGCAGCTGCGGCCCGAGAAAAACGACCGTTCCGGGGTCGGTGTGCATTATGTCGACGCCTACCTGAAGCCGTTGAAGGCGGGCGTCGCGCTGCCCGACGGCACGAAGTTCTCCGCCAAGCGCCGCGGACTGAAGGTCACTTTGACGTGGGGAACGCGCAAAGGGGAGGGGCTCATGCGTCGTTTGCAGGTGAGTCGCGACCCAGTCGCCATGCTGCGCGCGGCCCTCGATGAGGCCGGTGAGAAACTTGGGGCGCACCTGCGCGTCGAGGCCGGCCAACTCATCCTTGAGATGCCCGCGGCCTGAAATTCCGACCGCGGGGACTACGTGCGTGGGCGGTTCCAGGGGGAACGACCTCAGGGCCTTTGGGCCCGATAGGACGCTGCCGTGCGCGCGTAGAGGGCGCGCAGCGCGCGGGCGAGGCCCTTGGCACCGCCGAAGCCGCAGGCGTAGCCAATTTCCTTCACGCTCATTTGGTTCTCGCGGAGCATGACGATCGCACGCTGCGCGCGACACCAGCGGAGTTCCTGGCCAGGGCTGCGTTCGTGCGACGTCTCGAAATGTCGTTCGAGCGTCCGGAGTGTGGTGCCCGTTTCGCGCGCGACGCTCGCCGCGGTCAGCGGGCGATGGCTGTTCAACCAAATGAACTCGAGGGCCCGATCGACCACGGGTTCGCCCGTCACCTGCGGCCCGACGTGCCCGACCTCTGACGCCCGATCTTCCAGCGCGTGCGCGAGCACTTCGAAGACGCGGCTCTCGACCAGCAGGCTGTTTTTCGAGGCGCTCGCGCGCAATTGCGCTAATGCGCGCCGACATTGCGAAGGATTGCTGAGTCGTCGCAATTGCGCGGCGCGCGGGAAAATGCCCTTCGCGCGCAGGCGGTGCAAATACTCACCATTCAAGGTGCACCATTCCTCGGTCCAGCCGGAGTCGCGCGCCGGACGGTAGCGGTGCCAATGCCCAGGGGGGAGCAGCAACACCTCGCCAGCAATCCACTCGACTCGGCCGAGGTGTCGATCCTCGTATTCGCCCGCACCGGTGGAGATTAGCACGATGGCGAAATCGCCGAGCTTCCGTCCTCGTTCCCAGCGAAAGTCGTAGTCGGCGGGGTGCCCGGCGTGCGGGTAGCTTTCGCCGGGTGCGTAAATCGCGCAGCCCCAACCGGTGACGTAGAGTTCGCGGCGGATATCGGCGCTGTCGAGCGGCAGATAAAAGAATTTGTTCCGGCGCGCGCACGACATTGATGGCCATGATGAGGCCGAATCGCGCCATCGCACGCTCGAATTCCGAGGGCGCCGAGCCGTGGCCGTGATTCGCTGTGAGAAAGGGGCCTCGGTCACGTTCGGTTTTCCGTTCGCCGATGGCGCCGGGTGATCATTGCCGAGGGACACTTCGCGACGAACCGGGGCCGGGATCCGCCACACGGGCGCCGCAGATCGGTTCGCGCTTGTCGCGGTGGTCAGGCAGGCGCATGCCGGAGACCGCGAGCTTCCAGCATCGAACCCACGCGCGGCGCCGGCTCGCAGTTCACTATGAACGCCCCGCGTCTTCTGTTTTCTCCTTTAGCGCCCGCTGCGTGGTCGGAGTGTCCGTCGCGCCGCGCCGTGAATCCCGGCTTGCGGTCATGACTCCACGCGAACGGATCCTGCGCACCCTTGCCCGGCAGCCCGTCGATCGCACGCCGGTGGATTTGTGGCACACGCCTGAAGTGGCGGCGATGCTCCGCCGGCATTTTCAGGTCGATGACGATCTTGCGGTCTATCGGGCGCTCGGACTGGACAAGATCGTGTGGGTCTTCCTCGACTACAAGGCGGGCGATCAACGCTCCGGCAGCCAATCGGGCGCTGGAGCAGAGTCCGGCGCGGAGCGCACTACTTGGGGTGTGCCGTTGAGAAATATCCAGGCCGGTGAAGCGAACTACGCGGAGTTCGGCGAGGCTCCGCTGACCGACTATGCGACCGCCGAGTCGCTGGCGGATTATCCGTGGTGGCCGAAGCCGGAGAACTTCGACTACGACTCGGCGGTAGCGCTCGCGCAAAAAGCGGCGCAGGAATTCGCCGTCATTGGACCGTGGGTGTCTTTCTTTGAGATCTATTGCCAGATGCGCGGCCTCGAGCAGGCGATGATGGATTTGATCGACGATCCCGACTACGTCGATGCGGTGCTGGATCGAATTGAAGCGATTCAGACGGCAATGATGCGCGAGTTTTTCGCGCGGGCACGCGGCAGCGTGGATCTGGTCTTCATCAGCGACGACATCGCCGGCCAGCAAACGCTTCTGATTTCGCCGCGCCAATGGGAACGTCATTTGCAGCCGCGCTTGCGTCGCTGGTGCGACCTCGTGCACGCCCACGGTCTGAAGGTCTTCTACCATACCGATGGCGCGGCGCGGCCGCTGCTGCGCGCGATCATCGATTGCGGCGTCGATGTGCTGAATCCCATTCAGCATGCGTGTCCCGGCATGGACATGGCCGAGTTGAAGGCGGAGTTCGGTGAACGCGTCATTTTCCACGGTGGCGTCGACAACCAGACAGTGCTCCCTCGCGGCAACGCCGAGATGGTGCGCGCCGAGGTCCTCGATTGCATCCGCACGCTTGGAGCCGGCGACCAGGGCTACATCTGCTGTTCCTGTCACAACACTCAGGCGGGCACTCCGCTCGCCAACATCCTGGCGCTGGTCGAAACCGCCCGCGCATTCTCTCACTCTTCGTCCCCATGACCCTCCTCGAGCAACTTTTCCAAGCGATCGTGTCCGGCAAAAGCAAGGACGCGAAGGCGCTCGCCCAACAGGCCCTCACGGAGGGCGTCCGTCCGACCGAGCTCGTCGACCGCGCGCTCGTGCCTGCGATGGCGGACGTGGGCGAGAAGTTTAAGACCGGGGTCATCTTCGTCCCCGAGATGCTGGTCGCCGCCCGCGCGATGAAGGAGGCGATGGCTCTGCTCGCGCCGCATCTCGCGGCGGCTGGCATCAGCCCGAAATACACCGCCGTCATCGGCACGGTGCAGGGCGATCTGCACGACATCGGCAAAAACCTGGTGGCGATCATGTGGAAAGGCGCGAATTTCCGCGTGCTCGATCTCGGCACCAACGTGCCCGCGGAGAAATTCATTGCCGCGATCAAGGAGCACCAGCCCCACGTGGTCGGCCTCTCCGCGCTTCTCACCACCACCATGCCGGCCATGGCAGCGACGGTGCAGGCGATCCGTGCCAGCGGGACCCCGCCGGTCAAGGTTCTCATCGGAGGCGCCCCGATCAACAGCCAGTTTGCGAGAGAGATTGGCGCCGACGGTTACGCGCCCGATGCGGCGACTGCCGTCGACATCGCACTGCAGCTCGTCGCCTAGCGCGGCACATTCCGTCGTCCCATGAAACGCGACTTCTATCTTGCGCTCGCCGCCGCCGGCGCGCGCCTGCCGATCGGCACGCACCTCATCCTGCATCAGCAAGCCGATGCAGAGGCTGCGTTGTTGGATGGTCGCCGCCTGGGCGAAGTGCTCATCGAGACCGCGGCACGCTTCCGCACGCCCTTGGCCGTGCCATTGATGGATCTCACGCTCGAAAAGGATGCGTTGCTGCGCGCGTGTGGCGTTCCGGCCGCCGAAATCGCCGCGTTTCATTTCGACGATGTGCCGAGGGCTCCGGCGACGATCCACCTGACGGAGCGGATGCGGGCCAGCTGTGCAGCGCTTTCTCACGTCGCCGCGCAGGATGGACTTTTGCCGATCGGCATGACGATCGGGCCGTTTTCTCTGGCGACCAAACTCCTCGCCGATCCGATCACGCCTGTCTACCTCGCTGGCGAAGGCACCACGGCCGACGATGACGCTGAAGTCGCGCGACTGGAGCAAGCGATGGTCCTCGGCGAGCAGGTCATCCATCGCTACGTCACCGCGCAGATTGAGACCGGTGCGCGGGCCATGGTCGTATGCGAGCCGGCAGCCAATAGCGTTTATTTTTCGCCGCTGCAGTTCGCGCGCAATCCGGCGCCATTCGAGCGTTATGTGATCGAGCCGATGCGCCGCGTCGCGGCCCTGCTGTCGGCGCGCGGAGTGGATCTGATTTTTCACGATTGCGGAGAGCTGACCGACGGCATGGTCCGGCGCTTCTCCACGCTGGGCGCCGTGATGATAAGTCTCGGCGCATCGCGTCGCCTTTGGGAAGACGCGGCGTTCGTGCCCAAGGACACCGTGCTTTACGGCAACTTGCCGACCAAGCGATTCTACGACGCGCAGCTCACCGTCGCCGAAGTAACCAGCCTGGCGGAGGAGTTGCTCCGCCACATGCGGAACGCGCGCCACCCCTTCATTCTTGGTAGCGAGTGCGACGTGCTCAGCGTGCCGGGCAAGGAGCGCGAGATCCTCGCCAAGGTCGATGCGTTCATGCAAGCGGCCGCCCCCACGACTCTCACAGCTGCTCAATTACGATGAATCCAGTTTTCCTTATCTTCTCCGCTTTGGTGGCGGCCGGCTGGCCCCTCGCGGCGGGTTCTCAATGGTGTGGTGGGGAGTCCGTTTTATTTGAAAACACCGTCCGGATGGTGGCAGGCGATGATCTTGGGCCATCCAGAATTTTCCGCCAACTCTGCGTATCTTCCGCAACACCCTAGCAGGCGATCTCGGCTTCACACGTTTGGTCCCGCAGCACCGGCATGGCGACGGCAAGTTCGGCCGCAGGAAACCTTCCGGGGCGCCTAACCCCGCCGCGTTGCCGCGGAGGCTCGCTGGACCGGGGCATTGCGCTGGGGGAAGAAAGCCGTGCCGAGCGGTTTCGTTTTCCCAGACGGGCGATCGGGCACGAGCGCGCTTCAAACCCGGCCCTTCGTTTTTGGAGGCGTCGGCGCGGGGAAAAGATGCTCGAAGAGAAATCCGAGTCCCAGGACGGCACCGAGGGTGCGGATATTTCGCATCGCCCCCAGCGCGTGTTGCAGGCTGCTCGTCGCGGGCTCGCGGATACGGATCAACAGCAAGGCGGTCGCGGCGGCCGGGAGAATCTGTCCAATGAAAAGCCAACGGTAACCTGCGACGGCATTCCAGCCCTCCTCTTGGCTCCAGCTCAAGAGGACCCCCGCGGCGATCGGGGCAAGGGCAGTGGCAAGCGATGTGATGGCCGTGTTTAGTCCCACCGCCATGGCGCGAGCGGTGGGAGGCATGAGTTTCAATATCAGGTTGAAATTGCACAGCACGATCCCGGCGTTGGCCGCGCCCGTCACTCCGCTGAGCAGATACGGCAGGGCGGTGTGTGCTGGCGTGATCAAGACCCAGCAAACGTTCGTCACGCTCCAGAGCGCGAGGGCAACGAACATGGCGGGTCGCGCGCCGTGCTGCTGGATCAATTTGCCCCAGCCCGGAAACGCCATCGCCCCCACCAATAGCGACGCGAGAAAAAATGCGCCTACCTGCAAGTTACTCCAATGGAGTTCCCGCAGAAAAAACACCGGAAGAAACGGCGCGGCAAAATTCGCGGTCATTCCCCAGAGAGCTCCGCAAGCGACGAACAAAAGAAACGGACGCTGCTGCCGCAGAGAGGAAAACTGGGCGGTCAAGGGAACGGGCTGGCGGATTTCCGGCGGGAGGACGGCCGTCCGGTGAGCAAACATGATCGACGCCGCGCGAGTGAGGCACGCAAAAGCGATCACGCCGCAGAAGACGGGGACGGCCCGGCCGAATATTTCTGTCACTGCGACAGTCGCGAGAATGAAGGCCAACAGGGCCAGCTGACAGATCCGATTGCGCCGTGCAAAATACACGCCGCGGGCCACGTTGGGAACCACGCGCTGCATGAGTGCGGTCCAGGCCACCCCGGTGATGGATGTCAGCAGACAGGCGATGCTGAACGTCACGGCAAACCACTTCACCGAACCATGGCTTTCGGCGTATCGATCAAGGACAGCATAGACTGCCAGCCACGACACGACCGTGGCCCACATGCAGGAAAGCATAATGCCGCGCGCCGACCAGTAGCGGGCGAGCAAGGGAGAGAGCAGCAGTTGCACGACGTTGCACCAGAATGGAATTGAAAGCAGCGCGCCGTAGGTCGCGGGGTCGAGCGCGAGCGTTCCCGCCAAAAGCGTCGCGAGAACAAAATTCCCCGGTTGGTTGAGATACACCAGTGGTTGCGCCAACACGCCTTCCCAAATCCAAAAACGCAATGTATGCCGCAGTGCCATGGGCCTGATGGAAGATGCGGCACGCTCGTGCGACGTGCACTTGCTCATTCCAGTCTCGCGAGGCGCAACGCGACTTGCGCTCCGGGGCCGTGCACGCCTTCGATCAAAATGCCTTCCACGTCGGCAGTCTTCGAAGGGCCCGTGACCCAAACGATGTTCGGATCGTCCGGCATAGCGGCGAGGGCGGAGGACAGGTCTGCGAAGATCGTTGATGGATCAATCACCGCGACATGCACCCACGGTGCGAGGGCTCCGAGGCGCGTGGTGGTGTCGCGATCAGAAAGGATGAGCGTTCCCGTTTCGGCGATTCCGGCCGTCGCTCGCGTGATGCCAAAATCATAGTCGTCCACCCGCGTGCGGTCGAAAGTGGTTTCAACTTGGAATTTGCTCGGGAACGCCAGTTGAAGCGTGGGCCAGAGCGCCGGGTCGCAGTAACCTTTGCTCCAGCCATGCTGGTCGAGATACCCGACGAGTTCCGCGAGTTCGGTGAATGCGATTCCGTTCACCCCGCGCAGGCGGATCGCGAACTCATTCCACCTCTGCTCGTGATTTGTGGACGGCTGCGCGTGAAGCAAGCGGACCCATTCCTGATCCCAATCGGGTAACGCCGCGCGGCTGGGCAACCCGGCAAGAGCGCTTCGCACGCGGCCAAGAATTTGCTGACGCTCGTCGTTCATGAAGAGGAGGTCGGGGTGGAGCACTTGCGCTGCTGCAGCCATTTTCTGAATTCCCCTCCGCGCCACTCGGGCAGGGCACGTTCCTTTTCCCAGGCGCGCAGCGCGGGCACGGGAATCAGGTTCGTCGGCACGTAGTTCAGCAATTTGCCGCCGACCAGTGCGGCTTTCCACGCCGTCGGCTGCGAGGCGAGCAACGCCCATGCGCCCATCGGCGGCGTGCCGATGCTCGCGAGCGGCGCGCCTTCGCGTTTTCCTTTCTCGCGCAGCCGCAGCAGCAGGTCGGGAATCGGGATATTCACCGGACACACCTCGTGACACGCACCGCAGAGCGACGACGCCTTCGGCAAGTCGGCGAGCTCCGGAAATTTTTTTCCCGCGAGCAGCGGCGAGAGCACGGCGCCGACCGGTCCGGGATAAACGCTGCGATACGCGTGACCACTCGCCTGGCGATAAATCGGGCAGACGTTTAGACACGCGCCGCAACGGATGCAGCGCAGAATCTCGCGACAGTCGGAGGCGAGGACGTCGGTGCGGCCGTTGTCGACGAAGATGACGTGCATCTCTTCCGGGCCATCGGGCTGCGTGGCGGATTTCGGGCCGGAGATGAATTCCGTGTAGACCGTGAGCTGTTGCGCCGTCGCAGAACGGGCGAGCAGATTGAGCAGCACGCCGAGGTCGCGGTCGCGCGGCACGAGTTTTTCGATGCCGACGAGCGCGATGTGCACCTTCGGCGCGGCGAGGCTGAAGCGCGAATTACCTTCATTCGTCACGAGCACGAGGCGACCGCTTTCAACCGAAACGAAATTGGCGCCCGTCAGGCCGACGTCGGCGACGAGATATTTGTGCCGCAGGAAGTGTCGCGCGCGTCGCGTGATCGTTTCGGGATCGTCGTTGTAGTCCCCGAGACCTTCGCGCTCGAAACTCTTCGCGATTTCCTGCCGGCTCTTGTGAATGATCGGACGGACGATGTGGCTCGGGTGGTCCTGGTCGATTTGGACAATGAATTCGCCCAAGTCCGTCTCGAGCGCCTCGATGCCGTGTTTCTCGAGGTAGTGCGCGAGTTCGATTTCCTCCGAGACCATCGTCTTCGCCTTCACCATCTTTGTCGCGCAGCGGGCCTGCATGATTTGCAGGACGGTCGCGCAGGCGGATTCGGCGGTCGCGGCCCAGTGGACCGTCGCGCCGTTGGCCTGCAGCTTCGCTTCCACGGCCGGCAGCAGCGTGTCGAGATTCTCGATGACGTGTTGTTTGATTTCGCCGGCGATCTCGCGCAGCCGGTCCGGCGATTCGAAATGGTCGAAGAGCAACTTGGTGCGCTTCTCGTGCGTGCCCTTCGTGCTGTGGTAAACCGACTGGCGCGTGGTTGGCGGCAGCTGGGCAGCGAACTGGTCGATGGGTTGCGGTTTCATCGCCCAAGCAATCCTCCGCTGCGCAGCGCGTCGCGCAGGACTTGGGCGAGGTGCTGCGTTTTGATGGGACGGCCCGCCTTCTGCGCGAGGCCGCCCATGTGCATCAGGCAACTCATGTCGCCGGAGACGAGCACGTCGGGCTTCGCTTCGCGGATATGGTCGAGCTTCAGATTCCCCATACGCGAAGACAGGTGCGGAAACGCGACCGAGAACGTGCCACCGAAGCCGCAACACTGTTCCGCTTCGCCAAATGGCACAACCTTCGCGCCCACGATCGAACTCAGCAGCGCAAGCGATGCCGCTTCGCTGCCGGTGCCGCGATTGTGGCAGTTGCGGTGAAACGCGATCATCGCGTCGTAGCGGCCCGGCCAAGTCGTGACGTGGAGCGCGTTGACGATAAAGTCGGCGAATTCCCACGTGCGCTCCGCCAGGGTGTGGACTTCCGGCAGGTCGGCTTCCTTTTCGAATTCAAGCAGTGCGCCGTGTCGCAACATCGCCACGCACGAACCCGAAGGGAGAAGCACGGGTTCGGTGCCAACGAAGGTCTGGAGTGTGTGTCGCACGACTTTGCGCGACGCGGGCCAATCACCGCCGTTGAACGCGGGCTGTCCGCAGCAAGTCTGGCCTTCCGGAAACGCCACCTCGACGCCGAGATAGTCGAGCACTTCCACGGTGGCGCGCGCCACGTCGTCGTAGAAGGCGTCGCACAGGCACGTTGCCATCAGTTGCACGCGGCGCGGTGAACCAGCAGCAAAGGGAGAAGGACGGACGGCGTGCATCTAGGAGCGCGGTTGATACGTCGTCGCTGCGAGTTGTTTGGTCAAGCAGGCGCGAAACGTCGCGAGATCGCGGACGGCGCGCAGAGCGATGAGCTGCGAGGCGACGTTGCCCGTGGCCGAGCCTTCGAGGGCAAACGACATCACCGGCAGGCCGCTGGCGTTGGCGGTGGCTTGGCAGAGCAGGCGATTTTTCGAGCCGCCGCCGACCATCAGGATGCGTTGGAAGCGGCGGCCCGAGAGCCGTTCAAATGTCTGAATGACCTCGGCGTGGCCGCGGCCGAGCGACTCGCAGATGAGTCGCACATAGCCAGCGAGGTCGCGCGGTGGGCGGGCGCGGGCCTTTTTGAGTTGTGCGTCGATGGCTTTCTTCATCGACGGCGGATTGCCGAAGGCCGGATCAGTCACGTCGAGCAGGCGCGCGGGCAGGGGAAGGCTTTCGGCGACGCGGATGAGCGCGGCCCATTGACGGTCGTTCGTCGGACGTGAGGCGAAGTCCTTCAGCGTGGATTCGAGCAGCCAGAGGCCAATGACGTTCACGAGCGGCCGGTAATCGCCGCGGCCGGTCTGGTCGTTTGCCACTCGCGCCGCGAGCGCACCGGTGCCGAGGAGCGGTTGGGCGCTTTCAAAGCCAACGAGCGACCACGTGCCCGAGCTGAGAAAAATGTCCGTGCCATCCGGCGCTGCCGGCATGGCGTCGTAGGCGCACGTCGTGTCGTGGCCGGGCACCGCGATGACGGTGGTTTCCTCGAACCCGGCGATTCCCCGCACGCGGCCGAGCTTTTGGCCAGTTGGCACGGGCGGAGTCAGCCACGTCGGCGGCACACGAAAATAGTCCAGCGCGGCGCGCGACCAAGCAGGGCGATGCACGTCGAGCAACTGCGTCGTGCCCGCGATCGAGTGGCCGTTGTTCATCTCTCCGGAGAGGAGAAAGTTGAAATAGTCGGGCAAAAACAGGCAGTGGGTGGCGAGGTCGGCCACGGCGGGACAAGACTCGATCGTCTCGGCCAGTTGCAGGGAACTGTTGTAGAACACCGCGGGAATGCCGGTCGCGGCGTAGATGCGCGCGAGAGCGGCGCGGGTGTTTTTGAGTTTCGCGAGGCCGGCCTGCGTACGCGCGTCGCGATAAGCATGCACCGGGAAAACGGGGCGGCCCGCGTCGTTTGTCAGCACGTAGTCAACGCCCCATGAGTCGACGCCAACTGAGGCAATCCGCGGAAACTGCGCCCGTGCTTTCACCAAGCCGGCGCGCACTTCGTCCCACAGATACGGCAAGTCCCAATAGTCGTGCGCGCCGAGAGAGCGGAACTGATTCGGGAAGCGATGCACCTCGGTGAGTTCAAGGCGTTGCTTTGACCACGTGCCGACGATCACGCGCCCACTCGTGGCTCCGAGGTCGACAGCGGCGCAGTGCACGGGCGTTTGCATCGCCTCAAACTCCGAAGAGCCGGCGATGCGCGCCGTGGTCGACGAATTCGGGTTGCGGGTGAGTCCAGTTCGAGTCCATGGCGAAAGCAGCGTTCAGCGCAGGAACGCTTCGTGCAGGCCGCCATCCACCGTGATGACCTGGCCAGTGGTTTTGCTCAGGCGCGGTGAGACGAGCAGGAAATACGCCTCGGCTTGGTCTGCCGGCGTGATGGGCGATTTGGTCAGTGTGCGGTCGGCGTAGAATTGCGCGAGTTTGCGCACGAGCGAGTCGGTCGGTTCGTCCTCCGTGTAGGCGATGTTGTATTTCGCGAGCGAACCGATGACGCGGTCGCGCGGAAACATCGCTGAGCCTTGCACGACGGTCGCCGGTGCGACGCCGTTCACGCGCACGAGCGGCGCGAGTTCGACGGCCAGTTCGCGCACGAGGTGATTCGCGGCGGCCTTCGAGGTGTCGTAAGCGAGGGAACCCTTCTTTGCGACGACGGCATTGGCGGAAGTCGTGAGCACGAGATTACCACGCAGACCTTGTTCCCTCCACGTCTTCGCCGCTTCGTCGGCGACGAGGTAGCTGCCGGTGACGTTGATCGCGAAGGTCGTGGCCCATTTCTCATCGGGAATGTGGCCGCTCGTGTCGCTCGGCACGAAAATGCCCGCGGTCACGCAGATCGAATCGAAGCCGCCGTAGGCGAGGGCGACTTGATCGAGCATGGCGCGGATCGAGGTGCGATCGGTGATGTTGACGGCGAGACCGAGCGCGGGACCGCAGTTGGAAATGCCGCTGCCGGCCACGCCGATGCCGACGCCGTATTTGTCGGTGATTTCCTTGACGGTTGCTTGCGCGGCCTCGGCGTTGAGATCGACGCAGACGACGTGCGCGCCGTCCTTCACGAGGCGGTGCGCGGTTTCCTTGCCGATGCCGGAGCCGGCGCCGATGACGACGATAACTTGGCGCGCGAGTTCCTTTTCGGCGGGCATGCGCTTGAGCTTCGCCTCCTCGAGCAGCCAATACTCGATGTCGAACGCCTCCTGCTGTGGAAGTGAAACATAGCGGTCGATTGCTTCGGCGCCGCGCATGACTTCCACGGCGCAGTTGTAGAATTCCGCCGTGACGCGCGATTCGGATTTGTCCTTACCCCACGCGATCATTCCGAGGCCGGGAATAAGCACGACGGTTGGATTCGGGTCGCGCATGGCCGGCGAGTTGGCGTGTTTGCAGCGCGCGTAGTAGGCGGCGTAGTCCTTGCGATAGGCGTCGAGGCCCGCGTGGAGCTTGGCTTTCAGAGCCGCGGTGTCCTCGGCTTGCGGATTCCAGTCGACGTAGAGCGGCTTGATTTTCGTCCGCAGAAAATGGTCCGGGCACGACGTGCCCAGTTCGGCGAGGCGCGCGGCGTCCTTTGAATTCACGAAGCGGAGGATCTTCGTGTCGTCCTGCACGGTGCCGATGAAGCGCTTTTCTTTGGAAACCTGGCCGCGCAGCCACGGGAGGATGGCGGCGAAGGTCGTGCGGCGCTTTGGCTCGTCGAGGGTCTGGTATTTCTGTCCACCGAATGCCGCGGCGTCGCCACCTTTGGCTTCGTATTTTGCCTCGATGAATGCGGCGGCCTTTTCGATGCAATCGAGCGTGTAGGTGTAGCACGCCTTCTCCGCGGCGTCCCACGAGATGAAGCCGTGCTGTCCCATCATGATGGACTTCACCTTTGGCTGCTGGCGGCAGATCGCCTGCATCGCGAGCGCGAGTTCGAAGCCCGGGCGCATCCACGGCACATAGGCCATTTCATCTCCGAAGATCTCCCGTGTCAGCTGCTCGCAATGCTGCGAGGCGGCGATCGCGATGATCGCGTTCGGATGCATGTGATCCACGAACCTGGCCGGGATGAAGCTGTGCAGCGGCGTGTCGATCGACGAGGCGCGCGGGTTCAGGTTGAACGTTGCATGCGGATACATGCCAACCATGTCGTCCTCCGCGGCGGACTTCAGGCCCTTGTCGGAGCGCGCAGCGTAGAGGTTTTGCAGGTCGAGCAACTTCTGCTGGTAGAGCGACGAAAAATTGTCGCGCGTGCTCGTGCGGAGATCGCCACCGGAGCCTTTGACCCAGAGCACTTCGACCGGCTGACCGGTGAGGGGGTCGTTTTCGGTCACCTTCGACGAGGTGTTACCGCCGCCGGTGTTGGTAATGCGCTGGTCGGAGCCGAGCAGATTGGAGCGATAGACGAGGCGCGCGACCGGATCGAGCGTCGCGGCTTTGGCGTCGTCCCAGAGATAATTGACGAAACGGTGAGAGGGCATGAGTAAAAATGATTAACGGTGGGCGAGGACTTCGCGTTCGTAGCGTTGCACGGTCGGCAGCCAGACGCGATCGCCCGGTGAGTCCTGGCGCCGGCAATGTTCTTCCCACACCGATCCAAGCGGGAGGGTCTTGAGTTCTTCGAGCAGGGCGAGGCGCGCGGTGTGATCGCCGGCGGCCTCGAACTCGCGCAAGCGCGCCGTTGGCTCGAGGAGCGCGGCAAGCAGGCACTTCAGAGCATTCCGCGTCCCGATGACCCACGCGGCGACTCGGTTGATGCTCGCATCGAAATAGTCCAACCCGATGGCGGTCCGGTCGAGGAAACCGCCGCGCACTAGCTCCTCCATCAACGCGCGCGTCGGATCATCGAAGAGCACGACGTGATCGCTGTCCCAGCGGACGCCGCGGCTGACGTGCAACAGCAGGCCGGGCACAAATTGCAGAACCGAGGAAATCTTGTCTGCGACGGACTCCGTTGGATGGAAGTGCCCCATGTCGAGGCAGAGCATCTTTTGCCGCGTGACGGCATAGCCGAGGTAGAATTCGTGCGAGCCGACGACGTAGCTTTCCGAGCCGATGCCGAAGAGTTTGCTTTCGACGGCATCGCGGTGAACGCGTTCATCGAGTTTCTCTTTGAACACGGCGTCGAGGGAGGCTTCGAGGCGTTCGCGCGGACCTTTGCGATCGGCGGTGAGGTCCTTGTGGCCGTCGGGAATCCAGACGTTCGTCACCGTGGGGGTGCCCAAGGCCTGACCCATCGCGGCGCCGATGCGGCGGCAGGCGCTGGCGTGTTCGATCCAGAATTGGCGCACGGTGGCGTCGCGATGCGAAAGCGTGAAGCCATCGCTCGCGAGCGGATGCGAGAAGCACGTCGGATTAAAATCTAGTCCGAGTCCGCGCTGTTTGGCCCAATCGATCCAGGTTCGAAAGTGCTCCACGCCGATGGCGTTGCGCTCGACCTGGCGGCCGCCGAAGTCGCCGTAGATCGCGTGCAGATTGAGCCGGTGTTTTCCGGGGACGAGGGCGAGAGCTGTGTCGAGGTCGCTGCGCAGTTCATCCAGCGTGCGTGCCTTGCCCGGGTAATTGCCCGTCGCCTGGATGCCTCCGCCTTCGAGCATGGCGCCCGCGCGTTCGAAGCCGGCGACGTCGTCGCCCTGCCAGCAGTGCAACGAAATGGGCGTGCGCGCGAGCGTCGCGAGTGCTGCTTCTGCGTCGACACCGAGCGTGGCGTAAATTTCCATCGCGGCAGAGTAGGGGGAGATGGACATAGATGCAGAAAATGCCGCCACGCGGCGAATGGACAGGACAGGGACTAAGCGCGGATTATAAGAGCAGAGATTCAGACTTGGAAATGCATTGGTTGACCTTTGAGATATAGAAAATGACCCGAAATATCGCCGCGCTTTCCCGGCATCGCTATCTGGCGGAATCGCCCGAATCGGAACCGTGGGGCATCGCCGTCACCGCGGCCGGCCGCCAGCTGTGCGCGCCCGGCACGGCCTATCCACCGCCGGGCCATCCGGAGGATCATGCGTTCTCGTGGGACAACGGGCGCGTGCTGCCTGCCTGTCAGGTGGTGTTCATTCTGGACGGGCGTGGTCGATTCGAATCGCGGGCAACCGGATTGCAGGAGGTCACGGCTGGCACCGCGCTCGTAATTCTTCCGAATGTGTGGCATCGCTACGCCCCTGATTTCGCGACCGGCTGGGTCGAGCAGTGGATCGAATTGCGCGGACCGGTCGTCGAGTCGCTGTTGCGCCGCGAAACCCTCCATCCGAAGCGCGCGGTCGTGCGGATTGAGCGCACGCTGGAGTTTACGAGTTTGTTCGACGCGATTCAATCGAGGCTGACCGGCGACAGCGCGCTGGCATGCGATCCGGAGCGTGGCGCGCTGGGTTTGCAGGTTTTGGCCTTGGTGGCGGCGGCGAACGATTGCGGGCCGGCAGCGCGCTCCATCACCGCGCTGATCGGGCGCGCCGAGCGGTTGTTGGCCGATTCGGTGGAGCATGCCCCGCCCATGCCCGAACTCGCCCGCAAGCTGGGCGTGGCGTATTCCTACTTTCGGAGGGAGTTCAAGCGGCACACCGGCTTGTCGCCGCATCGGTATCTGAATCAGATGCGCCTCGAGAAGGCCCGACGGCTCATGGGGGCGACGGACGAATCGCTGAAGGCAATCGCGGACCGTCTGGGCTTCAGTTCACCCTATCATTTTTCCGCTGCATTCAAGCGGCACTTCGGGGTCGCACCTGAGCACTGGCGGCAGCGTCACCAACGAAGCGCCGCCGGCGCATGAGCCCGACTGTGTCCTTTGGCAGCGTGCTGAGGGTTGCGATTGGGCTGCTGCCTCGAGACGGCGGAAGATCGTCTCATCGCACGGCTGCGTTTGAAACCGCCAAAAGGGTCACGCAATGCCCGCGATCGCCGGAAACGTATCGGCGAGAAAGCGAGGCACTGACTTTCGGTGGAAGTCAGCGGCGTGTTCGCTTCGGCTGGGTCGGGACGGGCACCGGCAGGCGCCTCAGCTCCGCACGTGCCAAGGTGTGTTCGGTGTAGGCGAATTGCTTACTCCTGTCGGCTTCCCGCAGGTGATAACGGGCTGCCTCCAAGTCGCCGGCAATCAGCCGCGCGGAGCCCAGATAAAAATGGGCCTCACAAAGGCGACCCGGCCGTTCCGACGCGGGAACCATGTTTTGCGCGGTGAGGAACAAGCTGTCTTCCGAAATTTCATGCCGCAAAAATTTGACCAGTTGCTCCGTCCAATCGGGTCCGTCGCCGGGGGGCACGCCCAAGACGTCGAGAGCAGGGGAACTCAGACGTTGCTCGACCAAATAGAGTAGAAGTCGTGCGTAGGTGGCCTGTCCGACATTGAGTTTGACAGCGCGCTGAAGGTTTTCCCGGGCGCCGACAAAATCGGCGGCGGCGTATTTGGCGCTGCCGAGGGCGCGTTCGATTTGCGCAGAATCCGGCGAGAGTCGCGCGGCTTGCTCGAAGCTCCTGATCGCGGCGGTGAAATCCAGGCGGCGAAACTCGACTAACCCGAGTTTGTAGTAGGCGTCTGGTTCCCTGGGGGCAATTTGGGCAAGCTTCTGATAATCGATTTCGGCTGCTGCGATTTCATTCTGAGCCAGCGCGAGGTCGCCTCGGGCTGTCAGTGCGGCGATATGCTGCGGTTCGCGTTCCAAGATGCGGGCAAGATCAGCCCGTGCCTCGTCAATTCGTCCGAGCAACAGTCGGGCGCGCGCGCAGACCAGAAGCAGTTCCGAGGAGTGGGCGGCGGATTCCAACGCCGCCTCCGCGTCGGCGAGTGCTCCAGCGCCATCTGCCAAGGAGAGCTTCACTTGGGCGCGGAGCGTGAGCGCCGGAAGCGAGGTCACCAGTGCGAGGTGAGCGTCGAGATCCTGCTTGGCCCCCAGATAGTTTTGCTGGTTCACGCGCGCCAAAGCGCGGTTGTAGTAAATCGCAGCGCCACTCCGACCGCTCGCCAGCTCACGCGTGAATTCTTGCTCGGCGGCGGCGTAGCGTCCTTCCGCGAAATACTGATGCGCGGGGTATTGATTGTCCGATGATTGAGCGGCTTGAGTAGCAACCCCTGGCCCGGCGCACAGCACAGTAGCGACGATTCGGAGAAGTGGCGCGCAGCGCATGCCGTCACGACGAACCGCCGAAGCAGGAGCGGCAAGGCGAGAGAGTGGGGACACTGTAGCTGGAAGAAGACGCATGGATCTGCATAAGTTTATCTCCTCGGCAGAGGACGGGCCATTAGTCACTGTAATTGAACCAAGAGCCGCCGTGACTACGTCCCGGCGTCGGCGCACGCTGGCTTTACCCAAAACAAACACATGAATACTCAAACAACAGTTAGAATGACGAACGATCCGCTTGCCCCCTACACCCTGATGGCCGAACTCGGCCAAGTGCTGGGCAATGCACACCGGCTGCGGATTATCCATTTGCTCTGTCAGTGCGACCGCACGGTGGAGGAATTGGCCGAGGCGATGAAGCAACCCACGGCCAACGTATCGCATCACCTTCAGCTCCTGAAAAAGGTGCGGATCCTGAGCACCAGGCGGCTCGGCCGGCATATCGCCTACGGGATCGCCGACGACGCGGTGCGCGCGTTTTGGCAGACCTACCGCGATTTCGGCACCGAGCGCGTGGTGGAACTTCAGCTGCTCGCCCACTCACTGACTGCGCAACGGAGCAAGCGCGGAGGCGTCATCGATCGGGGATCGCTGGCAGCCCTGCTCAAGACGAGTTCCGTGGTGCTGATCGACGTGCGCCCGAAGGAGGAATACGACGCGGGCCAC
The DNA here is from genome assembly GCA_013821985.1 of Opitutus sp. GTDB lineage: Bacteria > Verrucomicrobiota > Verrucomicrobiia > Opitutales > Opitutaceae > Didemnitutus. Next base: position 53,311 of record PNJQ01000004.1, on the reverse strand, counting down.
CTTCCGGGCGCGATTTCCTTTCCCCTGAGTCAGCTGATGCAACGCATCAGCGAGCTGCCGCGCAAGAAGACCGTGGTGCTCTACTGCCGGGGCCCGTATTGCCTGCTTGGCGATGCCGCCCAGGAGCAATTGGCAGCCAAGGCGATCGCTGCGCTCCGGCTGGAGGACGGCGTGGTGGATTGGGCCTTGGCCGGACTGCCAGTGAAGAAATCTCCCGGACATAAAAATCTGATCGAACGCAACGAACCATGACTGCTCTTTCGCGACGCCGTTTCTTGAAACTTTCTGCGGGTGTGCTCGCCGGCATGGGGGCCGTCGGAAGCGGTGCCCGCTCGCTCGCGAAAAACGTGCGTGAGACAACGGTGGCCGGCACCCGGCAAGTTGCCACGTTTTGCGACATCTGTTTTTGGAAATGCGGCGCGATCGCCACCGTGAAGGACGGGCAATTGTGGAAGATCGAAGGCAATCCCTTGGATCCGTTGAGCCGCGGCCGGTTGTGTCCGCGGGGCAGTGGCGGCATCGGGGCGCATTTTGATTCGGACCGCTTGCGTTCCCCGCTCATTCGGGTGAGCGAGCGCGGGGAGGACAAGTGGCAAGCGGTCACGTGGGACGAGGCGCTGGAATACATTGCCGTGCGGATGAAGAAGATTGCGGCCGAACATGGACCGGAATCGGTGGCGTTGTTCAGCCACGGTATCGGCGGAAATTTCTTCAAGCACACGATGAAAGCGTTCGGTTCGCCGAACAGCGCGGCGCCTTCCTTCGCGCAGTGCCGGGGGCCGCGCGATACCGGTTTTGAACTCACCTTTGGCGATGGCATCGGTTCGCCGGAGCGCACCGACATCGAGAACACACGCTGTCTCGTGCTACTCGGTTCGCACCTCGGCGAAAACATGCACAACACCCAGGTGCAGGAATTCGCCACGGCCATCTCCCGCGGAGCGACATTGATCGTCGCCGATCCGCGCGTCTCCGTTGCCGCCGGCAAGGCGCAGCATTACCTGCCGATCAAACCGGGCACCGATCTGGCGCTCCTGCTGGCGTGGATGCAGACCTTGGTCGCGGAAAAACTCTACGACCGCGAGTATGTCGAGCAGCATGGGCACGGCTTCGAGGAATTTTGCACGGCGATCGCTGCGTGTTCGCCGGAGTGGGCCGCGGCGGAAACCGGATTGTCGGCCGAGAGCATCCGTGAAACCGCGCGGGAAATGGCGCGCCATCGTCCCGCCACGCTGGTCCATCCCGGTCGGCGCACCAATTGGTATGGCGACGACGCGCAGCGCAGCCGTGCGATTGCGCTGCTGAATGCGTTGCTCGGGAGTTGGGGGCGCAAGGGCGGTTTCTACACCCCGGCCATCATGCCAGTCCCGGATTATCCTTATCCCGATTATCCCGAGCCGAAGAAATCCAAGGTCGATAACCCCAAAAAGAAATATCCGTTCGCAAAGGACACGATCACGACCGGCATTCGCGAGGCCACGATCACCGGCCAACCCTATCCGATCAAAGGGTGGATCGTCTATGCGACGAACCTGCTCAACGCGTTGCCCAACCAAGCGGAGACGATTCGCGCAATCCAGAACTTGGATCTGATGGTGGTCGTCGATGTCGTGCCCAGCGAGATTTGCGGTTGGGCGGATGTCGTGCTGCCGGAGGCGACGTATCTCGAGCGTTTTGACGACCTTCACGTCGGACCATTCAAACACCCGTTCGTGGGTCTGCGACAGCCGGTCGTGGAAGCTCCTCACGATCAGCAGCCAAATTGGTGGATTGCGAAGCGCTTGGCGGAAAAGCTCGGACTGGAGGCGTTCTATCCTTGGAAAGACGTCGAGGACTACCTGCGACTGCGCGTGCAGGAGGCCGGTTTAATCTACGAGGAGCTTAAATCCAAGGGCGTGATCACCGGCGAAGATGAACCGCTCTATTTCGAAACGGGTTCGCCGCCGGAGTTCGACACGCCTTCCGGTAAGATTGAGTTCTATTCCGATCAACTCGCCGAGGCGGGGTTCGATCCAGTGCCGCGCTATACTCCGCCCTCCGCGGGTCCCGCGGGTTCGTTCCGCCTGCTTTTCGGCCGTGCTCCGACGCACACCTTCAGTCGCACCCAGACGAATCCGTTGCTGATGCAGATGATGGACGAAAATGCCCTCTGGTTGAACGCCAGCGCCGCGGCGCAGCTAAAACTTCATAGCGGCGATCGCGTTCGATTGCGCAACCAGGACGGCCTGCTGAGCAGCAGTTCGATTGCGGTGAAAGCGACTAATCGCATTCGCCCCGACTGCGTCTATCTGGTGCACGGCTTCGGGCACACCGCGAAAGGACTGCGGCAGGCCGTGGGCAGGGGCGCGAGTGCCGCACAATTGGTTTCCCGTTACACGGTCGATCCGCTGATGGGCGGCACGGCGGTGAACGTCAACTTTGTCACCCTCGAAAAGGAGAGCTGAATCATGCGCTACGCGATGGTCATCGATACGCGGCTGTGCGTCGGCTGCATGAATTGTGTGGTCGCCTGCAAGGTCGAGAACGACGTGCCGGAAGGCTTCAATCGGGATTGGATCACTGAGACCGTGCATGGCGAATTTCCCAGCGTGCGGATGCAGATTCGCTCCGAGCGCTGCAATCACTGTGACAATCCGCCGTGTGTGCATTGCTGCCCGACGGGGGCGAGCCACCAACGCGAAGGCGGATTCGTCATGGTGACGAAGAACAAATGCATCGGCTGCAAAGCTTGCCTGGCCGCGTGCCCCTACGACGCGCGGTTTACGCACCCCGACGGCTACGTTTCCAAGTGCACCTTCTGCATCCACCGCGTGGAACAGGGTCTCGATCCGGCATGTGTGTCCGTGTGCCCCACGCACTGCATGCATTTTGGGGATGTGGATGATCCGGCCAGCGACGTGAGCTTGCTTCTGCGAACGCGAGCGCATCACGCCCTGCTGCCGGAAGCCGGCTGCCGCCCGCATGTTTTCTATCTCACCTGAACCCGGCCTGCGATGACTCCTCTCGAATACACCACCACCCGGAACAACCCTGGCGTTGATCCGATTCTTGAAGCTTGGCGCATCGAAGTGCCGATCGATCTTTTTGCCGCCGCTCTGGCTGCCGGGTTAATGGTGCTGGCGGGGTTGCATTTGTTGGTCCGCCGTCCAACGCGGCCCGAACCGCACGTAGCGTGCACCGTGGGCCCGCTCATTGGAATCGGGCTGCTCAGTGCGGGGCTCACTGCGCTGTTCCTCGACCTATCGCATAAGCTCTACGTCTGGCGGCTGTATCTCACGTTCGAGCCCACTTCGCCGATGTCGTGGGGATCCTATTTGATGCTGCTTTCCTATGGAGCGCTTTTGGCCAATGCCGTCGCGCATCTCCCACTGTCCGTTCCTGTCCTCACGGGGCGATTTCCGCTTCTGACCCGGGCGAGTGAATTTCTATTCGCGTCGCCGCGCCGCATCGTGGCGCTCGGGACCGCGAATTTGATGCTCGGTTTTTCACTCGGCATCTACACCGGCACGCTGCTCAGCACGCTGCGGGCGCGCCCGCTCTGGAACAGTCCGCTGCTCGGACCGATCTTTTTGATTTCGGGTCTCGCGACGGCGGCCGCGCTCTTGCACGCCGTGCTGGTCATTGCCGGCACGACGGGTCCCACCTCAGGCTGGCGCCGCTTGGGTGCGTTCATTGCCCGATTCACTGGAGGCACGCGGCCCGACGCCGCGCCCGCGGTGACCCTTGCCTGGGCAACGATGGGATTCCTCGCGCTGCAGGCGGTCCTGCTGGGGCTTTATCTAGTCGGGCTACTCACGGCACCGGAAGTGAGTCAGCGGGCAGCCATGGCCTTAGTGAATGGAAAGTGGTCGGTCGCCTTTTGGTGCGGGGTGCTTCTGTGCGGCACGCTCGCTCCGTTTGTCTGGCAGTTTCTCGAGCTCAAGAATTTGGTGCGCGCAACGGTGTTCCCCGCCTTGCTGGTCGCGTTGGGCGCGTTCCTGCTCCGCTTCGTTCTGGTTTTCGCCGGCCAAGAGAGCCATTGGGTGCAGCGAATCGCGGGGCACTAAGTCCTGCCCGGTTCGGGCCCGATGCGGTCTGTTCCGCGTGGCCTAACGGGGCATTAGAAAACGCGATGCTGGAAAGGCGGTGCATTAGAAAAGATGCATCGCGCGAATCCATCCGATGATACGTCTATCCGATGCGGCGGTTCTGATGGACTGACATTCAAACGCACGTAGGAATGTCGTCGTGAACACAGCGTTTCTTTCTCCGGCCCGGACAGATCGCCGTGCTCGCGGGCTAACTCGGGTGCCGTGCGCTCGTAGCTCCAACTCTTGGCGGGCCACCTGATCCCATCGCAAAATGAAACTATCCCCCAGCAAGCTTGGTGCGCTGGTCGTTCTCTCCGGATTCCTCGGAGCAACGGCAGCCCAAGCGGACATCCTCGAGGCTAACATGGTTAGCCTGCGCGTGCAGTTGCGGGGCCAACTGCTCGCTGAATCCACCGATTACGGTGCCGGCAACGATCGCCTCGGCGACCGCACCGACCTGCGCTTTGCGCGGTTCCGTCTCACGCTCACGGGCATGATGGATGAAACCTACGGTTTCCAGATCAACACCCAGAGCATCGTCAGCACGACCAAGGGCGGCATCACCGGTCATTCAATCTCCGCGGCCGACACGGACAACAACGACGCCAACATCCGTCTGCACGACGCCTACTTCATCGCCAACTACAGCGACCTGCTGAATTTCAAGATCGGTCTCACGAAGCTGCCGGTCACACGGGGCAATCTCGATGGCTGCTTCGATCCCCTCGGAATTGACCGCTCAATGTGGTCGTTCTCCGGCTACGGCTCGACGCCCATCAAGGCCAGCCGCGACATCGGCGTCAGCGCGTGGGGCAAATTATTCGATGGGAAATCCGTCTATCAAGTTGGTGTGTTCCAGGGCCGCGAGGGATTCGCGCGGACCACGCATCCGTTTAGCGGCGCGACCGTCACCGCCAGCATGACTCCCTCGGAGAATTTCATGTATACGGGACGCATTCACTATTCTTTCTGGGACGCCGAGGCCTCGACCGGATACGAGGGTTCCTACTTGGGGGACATGAAGATCTTCACAATTGGTCTCGGCGGCGCGTATGAGCCGGCCGCAGTTTACAAGAACGTGACCTCGGCGGGCGTCGTGACGAACGGCGACACCGTGGACTACACCTACGTGACGGCGGACGTCTTGTTTGAGTATCCGACCCCCTCGGGCACCTACACGCTCACCGCGGCCTACATCAAGTCGGACTTCGAGGACGTGCATTACACGAACCTCAATCCCGGCGACCGTCTCACCAATTACGGCGGCGTGAACGGCCAGCGCGACGGTTGGTATGTGCGCGGCGCTTACCTCCTGCCCCAGACTTTTGGTTCAGAAGGGAAGCTGCAGCCCTACGCCTACTATGAAAAATTCGACGTCGCTGCGCTCTCGGGTGTGACCGATCAGACCGTGACGCAAAAGGGATTCGGCCTGAACTACTACATCCGCGGCCAGAATGTGCGCTTCACGATCGAGTATCTGAAGAACGAATTCGCCAAGCCCACCGGCTTGGCCGGCGGTCTCGTGAACGCGAGCAACCAGCCAATCTTCCTCTACTCAGAAAACGCGAACACGCGCGCCATGTTCCAAGTGGCCTTCTGAGGTTCAAATCACCCTGGAGAATCCTACCATGATCAAGAATCTGTTTATTTCATTCGTGCTCCTCGCCTTTGGCTTCGTCTCGGCGATGGCGGCGGACGAGGCGCTCGCCGGCAAGGTCATCGCCATCGAAGGCAGCCAAGTCCAAATCGAAGTCGCAGGTGAAATGCCCGCTTGGGCGAAGAAAGGCGGCTACCTCCGCGCGACCATGTCCGACGGCAAGCTCCTGCTCCGCGGCGCAAAAATCACCGCGTCCGACGGGAAGCTGATCACCGTCACCACGCCCAAAGCCAAGGAGATGAAAGTCGGCGACGTTTACACCCTGGCCAAAGGCAAGGCGTCTGCCGGCTGCTGATCGCCGGCAATCTTGCGGGAGGTGGACCGAGCGCGGTCCACCTCCCTTTTGGTCCCGTCACCAACCATTCACAAAAACGTCTTCGAGCCGTGAAATCTACCAGGATACGTCCTCACGATGGCACCGCCGATAGGGTGCGAGCGGAAACGCTCCCGCCTCCCGCATTTGGAAAGAAGACTTATGCTCGCTGTCCCTTGCGAAGGTCGCTCACGACCCGACGACGCGACTAGTCACTCGGCGGCCCGTCCGGCAGCTTCGCTGTCCGCGCTCGCGGCGCGTGAGTTGGTGCTGTCCTGCGTCCAGGTGCATGACGTCGTCACGGTTCGCTTGGCCGACGCTGTCGGCCATGTGCTGGCGAGTGATTTGCGCGCCCGCGGCGACTCGCCGCCCGCCGACTTGAGTAGCGTCGATGGATTCGCGATCGCCTGCGACGAGAGTGCGGCGGTGGGAGCTCGGTTTCAGCTCGTCGGTGAATCCGCCGCTGGCTGTCCATTCGCGGGCACTCTGCAGCGAGGGCAAGCCGTGCAGATTTTCACCGGCGCCGAACTTCCCGCCGGCGCTCGCCGCGTGCTCCCGACCGAGTGTGTTACGGCCCAAGCCGCCGCCGTGACAGTCACAGCACGAGACGGCGAAACGCACATCCGTCAGCGAGCACAAAATCATTCGGCCGGTGCAGTCGTATTGCACGCTGGCGCCGAACTTGGTCCGTTGGAACTCGCGCTCGCTGCATCCGCGGGCCACGGCCGGCTTGCGGTCCATCGGCCGGCACGCATCGCGCATCTGGTGACTGGCAGTGAACTCGTGCCTGCCGGAGTTGCAACCGGCCCGGCGCAGATCCCAGATTCCAACGGGCCACTGGTCGCCAGTCTCGCGCGCCGAGCTGGAGCCGAGTTGGTGGGCCAGACGCTGGTGGGCGATGATCTTGCCGCGTGTCGCGCCGCTTTGGAAGCGATGCCTCCGCATGACGTCCTGCTCATTTCCGGAGGTGCGGGATATGGCGGCTATGATTTTGCCGTGCCACTGCTGACTTCGCTGGGCTTCGCGATTCATTTTCGATCGGTGGCGATTCGCCCTGGCAAACCGCTCGCGTTCGCCACGCGGGGAAGGCAACTGGCGTTTGCTCTGCCGGGCAATCCCGTCTCCCACTGGGCGACGTGGCAACTTTTTGTCGGCCCTGCGCTGCTCCGCCTCGCCGGCCATGAATGTCCGTCCGTGCTTCCGCTGCACTGCGGTCAACTCGACACCGCGTGGAGCGGTGGAGTGTCCGTTCGGGAAGTCTTCTGGCCTGTGCGCGTCGAGTGGCGGGAGAAAGGCTGGCAAGTGCACCCGTGTCGCTTCGGGAATTCGGGCGATTTGGCCGGGGTGGCGGGCGCGAATGCGCTGTTGTGCGCCCCGTGGTCCGGTCACGCGGATGTCGGATCCACGGTCCAGTTCATTTTTTGCCGATGAAACCCGCGCCCCGACTTCGCTTTACTCATTTAGGTTCGCGCGGTGACGCGCGGATGGTCCACGTGGGCGATAAGCCCGATCAGGCGCGGTTGGCGGTGGCGCGTGGGCGGATTCGCCTGGGACGAGCAACGCTGGCACTGCTGCGACAGCAGGCGCTGCCGAAAGGCGATGTTCTGACGGTGGCGAAGATCGCCGGAATCCAAGCGGCGAAGACGACAAGCACATTGATTCCGCTCTGCCACCCGCTCGCGCTCACCGGGGTCGATCTCGCGTTTCGGGTCGATGCCACTGGAATTGCGATCGAAGCAGTCGTGCGCACCACCGGGAAGACGGGCGTGGAGATGGAGGCTTTGAGCGCCGTCGCCGTCGCTGCGCTCACGATCTACGACATGTGTAAGGCGGTGGACAAACGCATGGTCATCGGCGCGGTGAAACTCGTGCGAAAGGAGAAAATATGAGGGTGGGGCGCATCACCCTCAGCGACCGCGCGAGTCGCGGCGAATATGCCGATCTCGGAGGACCGGAAATCGAGCGCGTGGTGGCGGGAGTTTTTGCCGAGGCGATCGAGTGGCACCGCGTGCTGATGCCGGATTGCCTTGAAGGACTGGCCCGCGAATTGCGCCGGCTGGCGGATCGTGAGCAGTGTCACCTCATCCTCACGACGGGAGGCACCGGGCCGGCATGCCGCGATTTCACTCCGGAAGCGACTCGCGCGGTGTTACAAGTCGAACTGCCGGGGTTCGGCGAGGCGATGCGGGCGATCAGTTTTCAAACGGTGCCGACTGCCATCCTCTCACGCGGCACCGCCGGCGTTCGCGCGCGAACCCTGATCGTGAATTTGCCCGGCCGTCCTGCGGCCATCGCCACCTGCCTCGTCCCGCTCGCCCCGGCCATCGTCGAGGCAATCGACCACATCGCGGGGGTGCGCTTCACGCTCCGCGAGCGCGGCAACCGGCAAACATGATCGCCGCTGGCACTGGCGCACGACCGCCATTACGATTTTCCCGGCCGGAGTGGTCCGGTGCGTTCGGCGATGTGGGCACCGATCTGCCGTTGTTGATCGCGATGCTGGCCGTGAGCGGCCTGGCGGCCGGGCCGGTGTTTGTCGCGTTCGGCGTCGCGCTGATTTTCAGCGGGTGGATCTACCGGCTGCCGATGCCAGTGCAGCCGCTGAAGGCGATGGCCGTCGTCGTGATCGCCGGACAAGTCACCGGCGCGCAACTCCAACTCGGCGGACTGATGCTCGGCTTGACCATCCTCGCCCTCGCGCTGGGTGGAGCACTGGATTGGCTCGCGCGGGTGATTCCGCTCGCAGTCGTGCGCGGCGTGCAGGCGGGACTCGCGTTGAATCTCGGTTGGGCCGCGCTCAAGATGATCGGCCGCGACGGCTGGGCCGGCTGGCCGGTTGCGCTGATTGCGATGGTCGTGCTGCTCGTGTTGCGCCGATCCACGCGCTGGCCGGTCGGTTTGCTCGTCGTGATTGCCGGCGCGGCGTGGGCGCTTTGGTCTCCGCACACGGCCGAGACCGCGCTGGTCGCCGGACCCGCGCCGTTGTTCTTCGGCTGGCCCGAGTTGCCGTGGCAGGACTGGACGGTCGTGCTCGTGTTGCTCGTGCTGCCGCAACTGCCGTTGTCGCTCGCGAACTCGCTCGTCGCCACCGAGCGCACCGTGCGCGACCTGTTTCCCGCTCGCGTCGTGCACATGCGCGCGCTGGGTGTGACCTTTGCCGCGCTGAATTTTATCGCGCCCTTGCTCGGGGGGGTGCCGGTCTGCCACGGCTGCGGCGGGCTCGCCGGGCACCACGCGCTGGGGGCGCGCAGCGGCGGATCGGTGGTCATTTACGGCGCCGTGTTCGTGCTCGGCGGACTGCTTTTCGGCACCGCGTTTGCCGAAGTCGCGCGTCGTTTTCCGTTCCCGCTCCTCGGTGCGCTGCTCGTGCTCGAGGCGGGCGTGCTGTTCTCGCTCGCGCGCGACCAACTCGGCGCCACCGCGCAAGTCCTGACCGTCGCGCTCGTGGCTCTCGCCTGCGCGTTCCTCCCCTTTGGCTATCTCATCGGCGTCGTCGCCGGAACCCTCGTTCATCATGCTCTCCGCTTCCTCCTCATTCCCCGCACCGCTTGAAGCCGCGCCGGCCGGCTCGGCGTTGCGCGACCAATTCGGACGCACGATCGATTACCTGCGCGTTTCGCTGACTGACGCCTGCAATCTGCGCTGCGTCTATTGCATGCCGGAGAACGCCCGCTTTCTGCCGCGTCACCAATTGCTGAGCGACGACGAACTGCTGCGTCTGCTGCGGCTCTTCGCCGAACTCGGCTTTCGCAAAGTGCGCTTCACCGGTGGCGAGCCGACGCTGCGCTCGTCGCTCGTGGAGATTGTCCGCGCGACTGCCGCTCTGCCGGGCGTGGAAAACATTGGTCTCACGACCAACGGTGTGCTGCTCAGCTCGCTCGCCGAACCGCTGCAACGCGCCGGCTTGCACTCCGTCAACATCTCCATCGACACGCTGGTGCCCGACCGCTTCGGACGCATCACGCGCTGCGGGCGGCTGGACGATGTGCTCGCCGGCGTCGAAGCGGCGGGACGCGCGGGATTGAAGGTCAAAATCAATTGCGTCGTCTGCCGCGGGCTGAACGACGGGGGCGATGTGCTGGCGCTTGCCCGGCTCACGCTCGCCCACGACTGGCAGGTGCGGTTCATCGAGGAAATGCCGTTCCGCAAGAGCGGTCGCAACGAGCAGCTTCAGCCCGTGCCGCAGGCCGAGATGATGGCGAAGCTCGAGCGAGAATTCGGCGCATTGCAGCCGCTGCACGGCGGGCGCCTGGAGGGCGAGGCGCGCGTGTATCAACTCTCGGGCGCGCGCGGCTCCGTCGGTTTCATCAGTCCGGTCTCGAATCCGTTTTGCGGCGACTGCAACCGTCTCCGTCTCACCGCCGACGGCGAGCTGCGGATGTGCCTGTTGCGCGACGACGAGGTGCAACTCCGGATGCCACTGCGCACGGGTGCGGACGACGACACGCTGCGCGAAACCATCCGCGGCGCGGTGCTGCACAAGCCGTGGGGCCACGGTTTGCCGGATCACGTGCATCCCAGCAATCGCACCATGGCGCAGATTGGAGGCTGAACATGAGCACCGAACAAATGATTCCATCCGTCGCTCGATGCGGCATCGAGGTGCGTTTTTTCGCGATGCTGCGCGAGCAAGCAGGATGCAGCAGCACAACGGTTGCAACGACGGCTGCCAATGCCGCAGCGCTCTACGCGGAATTGCAACAGCGCCACGGGCTCACGTTTCCTGTCGCTCTGTTGCGCGTCGCCATCAACGACCGCTACGCGCACTTAACGGACGCGCTGAGCGACGGCGACCGCGTCGTATTCATTCCACCGGTTGCCGGAGGCTGACATGTTTCTCCTGCAAGCCGCTCCCATCGACGTCGCCGTTTGCCGGCGGCTCCTCCAGCGCGCCGATGCCGGGGCGTGCGCGATCTTTGAGGGCTGGGTGCGCGATCATCATCACGGACGCGGCGTGCAGCGCCTCGAATTTGAGGCGTTTGACGACATGGTGCGCCTGGAAGGCGAACGCATGGTCGAGGAGATTGAGCAACGCTTTCGCGGCGTGTGCGTGCTCTGTGTGCACCGCGTCGGCACGTTGGAAATTGGCGAAATGGCCGTGTGGATCGGTGCCACCTCCGCTCATCGTCCAACGGCGTTCGCCGCGTGCCGTGAAACAATCGAGGAACTGAAGCGCCGCCTGCCGATCTGGAAAAAGGAACACTTCGCGGACGGACCCGCGGAATGGGTGGATTGCACGCAGGAGCAGAATCCCACCGGGCGGTGCGACGATTATTTTTCGCGCGTGAAAAATCTCCACGAAGTCGGGCCGAGCGGACTGACGCGACTTGCGGCGGCGCGTGTGCTCGTGCTCGGTGCCGGCGGACTAGGCTCAGCCGCGCTCGAAGGGCTCGCCGGCAGCGGCGTCGGCGCCCTCACCGTGGTGGACGCGAGTTTGGTCGAGCGCTCGAACTTGCCGCGGCAGACGCTCTACACGGAAGGCGACATTGGATTGCCGAAAGCGGCCGCGGCGGCTGCACGCTTGCGGTTGCGCAATCCGCACGTGCAACTCGCCGCGCACACCCGCGAGTTCGTGGCGCAAAACGCGGCGGCTCTGATCGCGGGCCATGCGGTTGTGCTCGATTGCACCGACAACCTCGCCACGCGCGCGCTGGCGCTGGAGTCATGCCGCACAGCAGGCGTGCCCCTCGTGCAGGCGACGGTGTTCGGATTCGAGGGCACACTTGATACGTTTCTGCCCGGCGCGGTGGAGACGGGCCCGGCCTATTGGCCGGCGGCGGGGCCACGCGAAGCGGGCGGGCTGCCGGTGTTCACGCCCGCCGTTGCGATGCTCGGACATTTGCAGGCCGGCGAAGCCATTAAGCTCCTGCTCGGTCTGCCGGTGCCGTCTGCCGCCGCGACTTTGCTCGTGGATTTGCTGCAACTTTCCCTGACGCGCATCGCGCGTGTTTCGTCATGAAGGTCGAGCGACTCTACGTTTCACCGGCGCACAATTACTTCGGCCACCACGGCGGCCCGGCGGGCGAGACGCCGGTCGTGGAGGCGGACGCGATCGAATGCGTGGCCGGGCGCGGCGTGCGCGGCGATCGGTTTTTCGACTACCAACCGGATTATCCCGGGCAAATCACGTTTTTCAGCTCGGAGGTATTTGCGGAATTGTGCGCCGCGCTCGACGTGCGCGAGAAGGCGCCGGCGGCGGTGCGACGCAACGTCGTGACGCGCGGCGCGGATCTAACCGCGCTCATCGGGTGCGAGTTCGAAGTGCAAGGCGTGCACTTCCTCGGGATGGCGGAGTGTCGGCCGTGTTATTGGATGGATCAGGCGATCGCGCCCGGCGCGGAAGCGTGGCTGCAAGGGCGCGGTGGTTTGCGGGCAAAGATACTCACCAGTGGATTCCTGCGGCGATGACGGACGAACTTCACCTGCGGTGCGATTTTTCCGGGCTCGTGCTCGCGGGCGGGCGCTCCACCCGGATGGGCCGCGACAAGGCCTTTTTGCGCGTGGACGGAGAGCGTTTGATCGATCGCCAACTTGCAATCTTGCGCGCCCTCGGCGCGCGGGAAGTGTTTGTTTCGGGACGCCGGGGCGTCAACTACCGGGTCTCGCCGGTGAACGTTCATCTGGACCGGCTGGCGGGGTGCGGCCCCGCGGGAGGAATTCTGCGGGGGCTGCAGGTCTGCCGCAGCCGTTTTCTCTTTGTCCTTGCCGTCGATCTGCCGGCGATTTCGCCGTCATTCGCGGCCGAGATCGCGCGACATGTCGCGCAGGGTCGCGGAGTGGTTCCGCGCCATGACGGTCTCTACGAGCCACTGGCTGCGATCTACCCGCGAAGCGTCCTGCCGTTATGGGAAACCATGGTGAACGCGGGTCAGTGCAGCCTCCAAGATCTGATCGGCGCGGCCGTCCGCAGCAGGCAATTGGCTTCATGGAGTCTCACGAACGAGCAGCATGCAGCATTGGTAAATTGGAACTGCCCGGCCGACTGGGGAGCGCCTGCGTCCTGACGCTGCCAACGGGGACTGCACAACGGAAGCGGCCTTCGCGCGCGTTGGACTCACGTTCGCTGATTGCATCCTTCTTGAACAACTCTGGCGTGATTCGTGATGCCGCAGCGTCGAACCAGCCGGCTTCGCGGAAGCAGCCCGGCGAGCGGGGAAATGCCCGGGGACGGGAAGGGTCCGGTCCCGTCATGTGGTTCATGGTTTCTCGTGCGCTCTCCTTTTGCATGGGGTCGCGCATCGCGCATGCTGCGGAACATGATCCTCGAAATTCTTCTGGGTGCTTGGGCAATCCTCCTGGGCTGGTTTGCGTGGAGCTGTTTTCGCGCCCCTGTCGGGTTTGAGGATCGCGATGGCTTTCACCTCGGCACCGAGCGGGCGTTTCCCGTGCGCGACCTCCTCATGCCAAGGTCTCGTGGCCGCCGCCGTGAGCGCCAGCGGGCCGGCCACCGCAGTCTCGCTTAATCTGATCCTCTCCTCATGAAAAATGGATTCTGCCTCTTCGGGTTACTCGTCGGAGTGCTCACCGCCGCCGCTGTTTCCTTCGCCGCGTCCGCCCAGGAAAATTTCTCGAACGACTGCGCCTCCTGCCACGGTGAGGAAGGAAAGGGCGACACCAAGCAGGGCAAAAAACTTAAGGTGAAGGATTACACCGACCCTTCCTCTCTCGCGCAGATGACCGACGCGCAATTGGCCGCGGCGATCGGCGAAGGCGTGAAGGTCAACGGCAAGGAGCGGATGAAGCCCTTCCCTGATTACACGTCCGAAGAAGTGAACGAACTCGTGCAGCTGATCCGCTCGTTCGCGAAAAAGTAACGCGTGCGGCCGCGACGTTTGCTCCCGGGCTTTACCCGCGATACGCGGCACAGCGGGCTTCCCAATCGGCGGAATGGGCCTCGGGGTAGCCGGGCTTGAGCCGGTTTTGGCAGACGCCGCAGAGCGATTCGATCTCTTCAAGGCCGAGGAATCGAAAACGACGCAGGGCCTCGTCCAAGTCCATCCGATCCATCCCGACCGCCACGGCGTGGAGGGACACTTCGCCGGTCGCGTAGAATTTGCTGAGTGGATTGAGCAAACAGGCGCAGTGACGTTCGAGGGAGTTCAACTGCTGCCGCTCCGGCCGCAGAAGCCGCGGTTGCCGCTGCAGAGCGCAGAGCACCTCCCGTATGGTTTCGTCCATTTTGTAAACGAGCGTGTCCGGATGCCCCAAAGCCGACGTGCTGGGCTCCCGCCGCAGGAGTGATTCCCATTCGAATTTCCAGGCCGGAGTGCGGCCGGCGAGCCATTGGAGCGACGATGCTTTCATTGCGATAGAACTGTGCCGTAACCCATCGTCGCCGGCTCGCCATCCTTTGGCATTGGCTGAGCAATAGTTTCTCTGTCCCGAGCGGAACGGGGCGGGCGGCTGCCAGGACTGGGGAGACATTCGTCTCGCCGCAGAGGTGATGTTGGACTTCGCGATCGCCTCGCCGGTGGCCAGCCGCGAGCCTTTCGGCTCAGGCGATTCGCGGGCGAATGCGCGCCAGTGCGATCTTCACGAAAGGCACACTCGGTGCGCGGTCATGCCGGCGTGATAACGCGGGGTTACTGGCGGAGTCCGGTTGGCAACCACTGGGCTCGCGGCATCGCCATGATGTCCGCGGGAGGCCGGCCCATGCCGAGGAGCGCGCCCATCGTGCGCATCGGTGAGTCAATATGGCGGAAGAATTTTTTGTAGCCGGCGCAAAGATAGTTGAGCCCGTCTTCGCCTTGCGGCGTGCGCAGGAACCGGTGCTTCGGACACTCGCCGTGACACGCGAAGCGCACCGAGCACTCGCGGCAGTAACGTGGCAGCGTGGCGGACTTCGCTTTGCCGAATTCCTGCTGCGCCACGGAATCCACGAGATCGGGCAGCGAGGAGTTGAGCAGGTTGCCGAGCTTGTAGCGTTCGTAGACGTAGTGATCGCAACTGTAGACGTCACCGTTGTGCTCAACCGCGAGCGCGCTGCCGCAGTTCTCCGAAAAGATGCAGACGCCGGCCGGCTGGCCGACCCAGTTGGCGAGCGCAGCGTCGAATTGCTGCACGAAGACCTTGCCGACGTCGCGCTGGATCCACTCGTCAAAAATCTCGCAGAGAAACGCACCGTAATCGGCGGGGCGCACGCTCCACTCCGTCACCTGCGCATCGAGCCCCGCGGCGTCTTCATGTCCCGGCGGCGGAGCGAGCCACAGGCCGTTGGTGGTGTGTGCGGCGGCGTTGCGCTCGACGATGGGGATGAACTGGAGGTAGCCAGAGCCGATCGACCGAAGAAAGCGATAGACCTCGAGGGCGTGTTTCGAGTTTTTGCGATGCACCGTCGTCAGCGTATTGAACTCGACGCCGTGCTTCTTGAGCAGGTTCAGGCCTTGCATTACGCGCTCGAAGGAGGGTTTGCCGCCTTTGTCCACGCGGTAGGCGTCGTGCAGCGGTGCGGGGCCGTCGATGCTGATGCCGACGAGAAAATTGTGCTGACGCAGGAACGCGCACCACTCGTCGTCCAGCAAGGTGCCGTTGGTCTGCAGCGCGTTTTCGATGCGTTTACCCTGGGCGTGGCGTGTCTGCAGTTCGACGACGCGCCGGAAAAAATCCAGACCGGCCAAGGTCGGCTCGCCGCCCTGCCAGGCGAAGCTCACGACGGGTGCCGGTTGGGCCGCGATGTAATCGCGCACGTAGGCTTCGAGCACTGCCGGAGTCATGCGGAAACTCGGCGCGCCGGGGTAGAGGTGCTCTTTCTCGAGGTAGAAGCAGTAGCTGCAGTCGAGATTGCACTTCGACCCCATGGGTTTGGTCATGAGGTGAAAGGGCGCGCGCGCGGTTTGCACGGGAGGAGTGTCGCGAGCGGGGAGCGCGCGAGTCAATGCACCGCTGCGGTGAAATAGATTTCCTATTTCAAGCTGGTCTCTTGCCCGGGTCGCGCGCGGATTTGTCCGGATTTGATGCCGCGCGCCATGCCGCCGGAAAAGTTCGCGTAGCTGGCGTCGAAATATCGCGCCGCCGGTGCGGCGGGTTTCGGGCTGTGGGATGGCGAGCGTCGGCAGGCGCGGCTGACACAGTGGGACACGCTGCGGCAACTCGGGCATTTCGATCTGCTCCCGGAATTGTCGCGGCCGAATCCCGCGTTGTGGCGGCTCATCGAACTTCGCACCTTGGGTGGATTGTCCGCGCAGGATTCGTTCCGCGATGGATGAAGGCGAATCGGAGGCGCGTGAAACTTCGATCAGCTTGACCGTCTTTGCCGCGCAGTTCCACATGGAGCGGTGAGAATTTGCGCTTTAGTCGTCGTTGCGTTCGCGGGGTATGCTGCGGGTTGGGCCGCGGAAGGCTTTGCTCCGACGGTGCTGAATCCGGCGCCCGCGCCCGAGCCGGCGAAAGCGGGAATGGTTTGGGTGCCGGGTGGCGAGTTCACGATGGGCTCGGTCGATCCGCGCACGGAGATCTGCGGCGGCAACGAGCCGATGGACGACGCGCGTCCGTTGCATCGCGTGCGCGTCAGCGGATTCTGGATGGACCGCACCGAGGTGACGAACGTTCAGTTCCGTGCGTTCGTGGACGCCACCGGCTACCTGACGACAGCGGAGAAGGCGCCGAGTGCGGAAGATTTTCCCGGCGTGCCTGCGGCGCTGTTGGTGGCGGGTTCGCTGGTTTTCAGTCCGCCGACTTCGCCGGTGCCGCTGGACGATTTTCGCGCGTGGTGGCGTTATGTTGCCGGAGCGAATTGGAGAAATCCCGACGGTCCGGGCAGTGATTTGCGCGGGCGTGACGATTATCCGGTCGTGCACGTCAGTTACGCCGATGCCGTGGCTTACGCGGATTGGGCGGGGAAACGTCTTCCGACCGAGGCGGAGTGGGAGTTCGCCGCGCGGGGCGGGAAGGCTGGATTGCCCTACACGTGGGGCCGCGAGCTGCAGCCGGAGGGCAAGTGGCAGGCGAACATCTGGCAGGGGCGATTCCCCGCGGAAAACACCACCGCAGACGGGTTCATCGGCGCCGCGCCGGTCGGCCGCTATGCGCCGAATCGTTTCGGACTTCACGATCTCGCGGGCAACGTCTGGGAGTGGTGCAGCGATTGGTATCAAGCCGACGCGTATCGCGAGCGGGCGGCGCGCGACGAGCCGATCATGAATCCAACGGGACCACGCGAGAGTTTTGATCCACTCGAACCGGGCGTGTCGAAGCGCGTGCAACGCGGCGGCTCGTTCTTGTGCAGCGATCAATATTGCACGCGCTACTGGGTCGGCAGTCGCGGCCGGGGCGAGCCGGATTCGAGCGCGAGCCACGTGGGTTTCCGCTGCGTGGCCGATGCGGCGAATTAGTGCGCGGTTCCGCGATACGCGGCAAGCGACTGGGATTTTTTGTCGGCGCTCCAGCCGGCGATCTCCGCCATCCAGCCGACGACTTGCTCCGCGTGGTCGGCTCCCTCGCGCGCGACGTAATGCCAGCCACTGCGGCGCAGCATCACATCCTGAAGCGTCACTGCCCACTCGTGGCGCAGATAATGTTCGACCGCCGCCCGGCTCAATGGCGGCGGGGTGATGCCGCTGTAGCGCGAGGCTTCGTCGGGCGGCAACAACGGCTCGAAGGCGGTGCGACTGCGTGGCGCAGGACGCCCAAGGTGACGAGCGAGCTGATCGACCACCTGTTCGGCCATGAGACGATAGGTCGTCAACTTGCCGCCCGTGACGTCCCACCAGCCGGATTGGGTCTGCTTGATCTCGTGCGCGCGCGAGAGGTCAGAAGGCGGGCCATCGTCTTGCGCGATGAGTGGCCGGAGACCGGCCCAACTGCTGATAATATCCGGCGTCGCCAGCGCCGCGCGCGGGAAGGCGGCGTTCACGATGCGCAGCACGTCGCTAATGTCGTCGGGCAGCACGCGCACGTTTTCGGGGATGTCGCCGTAATCCGTGTCGGTGGTGCCCAGGATGACGTGCTCGCTCCACGGCAGAACGAAGAGAATGCGTTTTCCGTCAGTGAGAACGACCGCATCGTTGACCGGCAGGCGCGTCCGATCGATGACCAGGTGAATGCCCTTGCTCAGGCGCAGTTCCACCGCGCTGTGCCGGATGCCCTGCGCCCATGGTCCGGTGGCGTTGACCAATGTGCGGGCGCGCACCGCGAGCGGGCACCCGGAGAGTTCGTCGCGCAATTGTGCGATCCAGCATCCCCTCTTGCGCTGCGCGTCGAGGTAGCGGACGTAATTGGCCACCACGGCGCCGTGGCGCACGGCGGAGCGCAAAGTGTCGAGAGTGAGGCGCGCGTCGTTGGTCAGCGCGTCCGCATAGCGCACCGCCCCGCGAAGTTTCGCCGGGTTCAGGTCGGGCAGTGCGGCGAGGGTCTCGGCCGCCGTGAGCCCGCGTGAAGGGAGAAAATTCCGGCCGCCGCAAAGCAAGTCGTAGAGCTTCACTCCGAGTCGCAGTTGCCACAGCGGACGGCCCTGGCCGCGATAGCTGGGAAACACGAACCCCAGCGGCTGCGCGAGATGCGGAGCAATCTCGTGAATGATCTTTTTCTCCACGCTGGCTTCGCGCACGAGACCGAGGCGGCCCTGTTCGAGATAGCGCAGTCCTCCGTGCAACAGCCGGCTCGAACGGCTGCTGGTGCCGAACGCGAAATCGTGGCGATCCACGAGTGCCACGCGCAGGCCGCGCATCGCCGCATCGCGCGCCACGCCGCTGCCGACGATGCCGCCGCCGAGCACGAGCACGTCGAACGAGTGATTGGCGAGGCCGGCGAACTGAGCGGCCCGCGTCTGAGCGGGAGCGGCGTTCATGCGATTGCGCGGCACTATCCCGATTTTTGCGCCGTTTGCCAATGCGACGTGCCGGGCCGCCGCGTCCGTGGTGGCAAAAGAGCAACCGGGAGGGAAGAATTCGCAGCAGGCGCGCCGTGTGCTTGCGTCGGTTGCGCTAAGGTCCCACCGGCTGCGCTGCACACTTGGTTGGCAGGGGATGATAGCCTCTTGGGTTCGAGCCCCGACGCGGCCTCCAATTTTCCTCGAAAGCGCGGATTCGTCCGGGGCACCCAGCCCGAAGGTTGGGGCGAATTATCGTGGGGTGGGGTCGGGTGCGGTGCGGATGAATGTTTCGGTGGATAATCCCGCCTGCACCCATTGACCGGAACGCGCGGTGGAGCGAAGGTCACCGTCACGATGGATCTGAACCTCACGGTAGCGCTGTTCCTGCTCATCGCCGTCATCCTGACCCTGATTGTCTTCGATGACAGCCTGGGCCGGCGTGGCTAGTCGCGGAATTTCAGAGCAGGTATTTGGCGAGCGCCAGCACGCCTTGCTTGACGGCGGAACGATGATGCGAGGCGGCGGCGTGCGCCCGGAGCACCTCGTCGCGGTGCGCGACATACCAGTCGTAACTCTGTGACAGCATCGCTTGGTTCGAGTAGCGCGGCTGCCAGCCGAGTTCGTGTCGCGCCTTGGTGATGTCGAAGAACATCGAGCGACCATACATGAGGGCGTGATACGGTCCGAGCGGGGAAAGGCCGAGCCCGCTGGCAGCGTTCATGGCGAACACGGCCGGCGCGAACGGGACGCGGCGCACGCGCGAGCCGGTGCCCGCGTGAGCGCAGAGGTGCGTCAGCGCTTCGCGCATGGTGCCGAACTCAGCCGCGCCGCAGTTGTAGGTGGTGGCTCCCGGCCGGGCGGCGGCCAGGATGCAAGCATCCGCGAGGTCGTCCGCGTGGACAAATTGGTAGAGATTGGCGCCGTCGCCGAGCACCGGCACATTGTAGCCGGTGCGAATCCACTCGAAGAGAATTTGAAAAATGCCGAGCCGACCGTGTCCAATGATGGTGCGCGGGCGAACAATGGTGACGTCGAGGCCGCGGGCGGCGAATTCGTGACAGAGGCTTTCTCCGGCGAGTTTGGCCCGGCCGTAGTCCTCGGCCGGCGCTGGCGGCGTGGCTTCCGTGACGGGATTGGTGTTCGGGGCGCCATAGACCGCGCTGGAGGAAACGTAGATGACCTTGCTCGCGCCCGCCGCCTGGGCCGCGCCGAGCAAAACCTCCGTGCCGCGGCGGTTGACCGACTCGAAAAGCGCGCGATCCTTGGCGAGCGGCACCTGCGCGACACAGTGGTAAACGGTGGCACACTCGCGACAGGCCGCAGCGACGGCGTCGGCATCGCGGATATCACCCGCGGCGAATTCAACCTCGGGCGGGCGATCCGTGGCATCGACCAGGTCGAAGCTGCGCACGGTCGTTCCGCGCGAGCGCAGCCGGTCGCGCAGCAACGAGCCGAAGTAGCCGGAGCCACCCGTGACGAGGGCGCGGGGGGGATTTGCGTTCATCAGAACTTCACCCCGCGTTCGACGCACCAGCGCAACGAGCGGCGCATGCCTTCCTCGAGTTCGATGCGCGGGTCGTAGCCGAGTTCGCGTTCCGCCCGCGCCATGGAGCACGCGATTGTCTGGTTCATTTCGGAGAGCACGTGGATCTTCTGGTGGTAGAGCCCGACGGCTTGGAGCGAAAAATCCACGGCGCGCGCGATGTCGCTCGCCAGTCCGGGCAATCGCATCCTGCGATGCGCGCAACGGTGACCGAATTCGTCTTCGAGCAGGCGCTCGATGGTGTCGATGATCTCGTTCATCGAATAGGGGCGACGATCCGCGATCCAATACACTTGGCCGGCAGCCCGCGGCGTGAGTGCAGCCAGCAGCAGACCCTGGCAAAGATTGTCGAGGTAGCTCATCGAGCGGAGATTGTGTCCTCCGCCGACAATCGGCGCCTTGCCGTCGCGGACCATGGAGAAAAACAGCGTTTGTCGCGGCGGCTGGTTCGTGCCGTAGAACCACGGCGTGCGCACCAGCACCGTTTCAAGAGCGCCGCGCGACTGCGCCGCGTGCACCGCCAGTTCCATCTGCATCTTCGAGCGCCCGTAGTGCATGTAAGGACGATAGGGCGAATGTTCGTCGAAAAGATGATCGGGGTGCGGGTTGCAGCCACAGGGAGAGTTGGACGAAACCACGACCGCGCGGCGGGCTCCGTGCCGTTCGGCGGCGGCGAGCACGTTTTGCGTGCCGCGGACATTGACCTCGGAGAATTCGCGGACGCGGCGAGGATGGATGACGCCCGCCGTGTGAAAGACGACGGCCCGTTGCGTGCCGGCGAACAGACGCTCGCAGTCTTCCGTGGACCGCACGTCGCCCGTGACGATTTGAATCCCGGGGCAGCGGCGCAACAGTTCGGTCGCATCCTGTCCGGGAAGAACGAATGCCCGGACGTGCGAGGCGGCCGCCGGCAAACGCAGCGCCGGATGATCGGGTAAGCCGTGGACGATCGACTCGACGAGTCGCTGGCCGAGCCAGCCCAGCGCGCCGGTGACGATGAGGTCGTTGGTTGCAAAATCCATGATCAGAGTTGTCCGAGAAAATGCAGCGCGTTGCGCCGCGCGAGCGCCATGATCGTTCCTTGGGGATTCACGCCCGGCGAGCCGCAGAGCAAGCTTGCATCCGAGACGATGAGTCCCGGCACGCCGTGGACTCGTCCGAACGAGTCGGTTGCGCACTTTGCCGTGTTTTCGCCCATCGGGCAGGAGGAGAAGAGATGAATGGTCATTAGTCCACTGGCGCCCGGTGGCAGCGAAACCGGGCGCCGCGCCAGTTCTTCGGCGGAACGGAGCACCGGACTGCCTGGCAGGCTTGGCATCACGGCTTCCGCTCCGGCGGCGAAGAGGGCCCGCGCGAGTTTTTGCAGGCCTTCGCCGAGCGTGGCCTGATCGTGTGGGGTGAGCCGATAGCGCACGAGCGGATCGCGAAAGCCGGGCAGTGCGCGGACGGTCCCGTGTCCCTCGCCACAAGTCATGGCGTAGTAGGTCGCGAGGTGCGGCCAGCTTTGCGCGACGTCGCGCGGCAATCCCGGATGGTCGAGCAAAGCCAGCGCGAGATAGGGCGGCGTGCTGATCGAGCAGCCGAAGCTTAGGCGCGGCGCGAATTCCTTCACCTGATGCACCGGCACACCCATCGTGTCGGAATTCACCGGCTCGGGAAAACGGGCGACGAGCTTCACCGTGGGATGAAGTCGCAGCGAGCGGCCGACATGGGTTCCGACGCCGCTGCGTTGCAGCAAGGCGGGCGTCTGCACCGCGCCGCCGCACACAAAGACCGTTTGCGCGCGGATGCGGACTGCGCCATCAGAGCGATGCTGCGCGAAGAGTTCCCACCGTGTTCCGTCGCGGCGGAGCCGGTTCGCGCGCGTGTCGGGCAGAATTCTTCCGCCCGCGGCGACGAAGCGCGGCACGAACGTGCGCGTCATCGACTGGCGCACGCCCTGCGGATGCGCGGGGTCGTAGCGATACCAGCGCGGCAC
Source organism: Opitutus sp. (assembly GCA_013821985.1). Taxonomy (GTDB): domain Bacteria; phylum Verrucomicrobiota; class Verrucomicrobiia; order Opitutales; family Opitutaceae; genus Didemnitutus. The sequence goes on along the minus strand of PNJQ01000004.1, from coordinate 30,942 downwards.
CTCGAAAGATTTCCAGCCGAGCGCTGAGGCGCCAGCGTGCAGGCGGGCGGAAGCCGGAGGAGGCGAACCCGGCATGAGTGAAACCGAGAGGTCGCGCTCGCACGCGGCGAAATGCGGTTCCATGTCGCTTGCACTCAGGCCGGCCACAGCGAACTCGCGCTGCCATTGCGCGAGGATTTCAGGTGGCGTGCGGTGATAAAGCCCGCTGTTGATTTCGCTCCCGCCTCCGACGCAGCGGCCCTCGACGTAGGCGATTTTGGTCCGGCCCAGCGCGACAGTGAGGCCGCCATTGCGGTATTTTTGCTCCATTTCCTGGCGCGAGAATGGCGCACACGATTCCTGCGTGAGACAGGGACCTTCCTCGAGCAGCAACACGTCGCGCCCCGCTTCGGCGAGCAGGCAGGCCGTGATGCTGCCGCCCGGTCCGGAGCCGATGACGACGACTTCGCAGTCGATCAGGCGATCGGGTTGTCCGAGCACGCCGTCGGCGAATTCGGCGGCGGGCGACGCCGTGACATCCGGCTGCGAGCGGCTGTAGTAGGCGAGGGTGGCGAGGCTGTCGTAGAGGCGGGCAAAATCGCGTTGGGCGCCCACCCGCGAGTCTCGCCAGCGCGCGAGTTGCGCGCGTCGCGTCGCGGGGCACTGGTGGCGGAAGCGTCGGCCGGCGCGCAGCAGGCCCGCGGTGTCGAATCCGAGGGTCAAGGCCGCGAGCGGACCGTGGAGATAATCCGTCATGCGACCGTGTTCGCGGAGCACGAATGCGGTGAGATCGTTGTGGGCGGCGGGAGCGGCGTGCGGATCGACCAAATCCGCGGCCACGGTGTAGGCGAGCGCGGAGACGACGTCGTGGAGCAGCGAGTGGGGCGTTGCGCCGTTCACGAGATCACGTGGCCAGCCAGATGACGCCGAGCGCACCCGCGCCGATGGCGTAGCTGACGCGGTCCTTCAGAGCAAAGACGACGGGGTCGTCGTGCATCTTGCCGCGGTGAGTGTGCAGCCAGACACGGCTGATCCAGTAGAGCAGAAGCGGGCAGATCAGGAGGAGGAGCAGCGGCTGTCGGTAGAGCAGGCGGACTTGTTCGCTGCTGACGTAGAGCGCCATGACCATGACGGAGAGATAACCGCTCGCCGCGCCGAACGACGCGAGCAATCCGAGGTCGCCTGGAACGTAGCCGCGACCGGGAATCCATTGCGTGGCCGGTAGCGCGCCTTGGGCCTGAATCTCCTGAAAGCGTTTCACCAGAGCGAGGCTGACGAAGAGGAACATCGAAAATGCGAGGAGCCATTCCGAATACCTGACGCCGGTGGCGGCGTGGCCCGCAATGAGTCGGATCGTGTAGAGCGCAGCGAGCACGAGCACGTCGAGCAGCGCAGTTTGCTTGAGCCGCCACGAATACGCGATGGCCAGCGCGGCGTAGCAGGCGAGGACGAGGGCGAACGCGGGCGTGACGACGAGCGCCAGCGCGAAGCCCGCCACGAGCAACAGCGGCGTGCCGGCGAGTGCCCACGTGAGGGGCAGGGCGCCCGCGGCAAAAGGCCGGTGCTGCTTGGCGGGGTGGCGGCGGTCGGCCTCGAGATCGAACACGTCATTGGCCAGATAGATAGCCGACGCGCAGAGGCAAAACGCCGCAAATGCCAGCAGGCCCGTGGTGACGAGCGAGGGCGAGAGCAACTGGTGCGACGTGAGGAGCGGCACGAACACGATCAGGTTTTTCACCCATTGGTGCGGCCGCAGGGCGCGCAGCAAAGCAGCGCCACGGGAGGCTTGTGGCGCAAACTCGCGGCTCACGGAGGTGACTTGGCCGGCGCGGTGGCGGGTGCGGGCCGAGGCGTTGACCAGCACGGCGCTGCGCGCCTGGCGCCAGACAGCGACGTCCACCGCGCCGTTGGCCGCATAGTCGAAACCATTTTCCCCGAACTGCGCCACCAACCGCCCCGCCTTGGCGGTGCCGGCGAGATTGGTCTGCCCGTCGCTGGCGAGCACGCCGGCGAAAATTCCCAGATGGCCGGAGATTTTCTCGGCCAGCGCGCGGTCACTGGCGGTGACGAGAAACAGGACGCGTCCCTCCGTGTACGCCGCGCGCAACCAGTCGAGCAACTCGTCATTGAAAGGCAGACGGGAAACGTCGATGCGCGCGCGAGCGGCGAGTTGGGCTTTGAGGCAGGCGCGGCCGCGCGTCAGCCACACCGGAAGTGCGAAGACGGTCAGCGGCTCGCGCCGCACAACATCAAGGGCGCTTTCCCAAAGCAGATCCGTGCGCAGCAACGTGCCATCGAGGTCCACGCAAAGTGGAATCGGCACACTCGCAGGAAGAGCGGTCGGCATGAGGGTAGGTCTAGCGCGGGGCGGGCTGGCGACGGTGAACGGAAACGACGGAATCGTCGCTCATCCGCTCCCTGGCAGCGAGCACGTAGTTCGTGGTGAGCAGACGTTCGAGTTCCAAAAAACGGCCATCGTCGTCCGCGTTCATCAGCGAGAATCCGCCGGTCACACTCACGACGACTTCAGGTCGTTCGATGAGCAGGTCGGTGAGAAAAGTCTCGCGCAGGTATTGCCGGTGCGGTCCCGGCAGTAGAAGGAAATGATTGATCGCGTGCCGGGTCGAGGGCGGCAGCTGGAGCGACACATACAGCCCGGGCTCCCAGCCCCAGACTGCCAGCGAGCGCGCGTCCGGTGCCGCGGCGCGCACGACGGCAGCGCGCCGGGCTTGGATGATGGTCAGTGGATCGAGGCGCAGAATGCCGAGCGTCGAACGCACCGTGTCGAATCCGGGCGCCTGGGCGAGCAGCGGTCCGAGCGCTAACGCGACCAGCACGGCCCCGAAACCGAATCGGGATTGAAGCGCGATTGGACCCAGCTTCGCGGCTCCCGCCAGATCCAGCGCCGCCGCGATGAGCAGGCCCGTCGGGAAAACGAGGAAAAATTGGTAGTGCGGGAACTGCGTCTGGGGTTTTACGCAGGCTCCGATGGCGGCAACGACGAGAAATCCGATGAGCGCCAGTGCGGGGGCGCGGCGCCGCAGCGTTGACCGGAATTCCGCAGACGGGGCGCGCCAAATGGCGAACGCGAGCAGCGCGACACCGGCGAGCGCGAGAGGAGAAACGTAACGCCCCGTGAAAAGTTCGAGCAGATCGCGCGCCGATTGCGCGAACGATTTCGAGCCGCTGTAGAGCAGCCCGGTTTCAAGGTAAGAGCGCTGGAATTGTTCAAGCGCCCCGGTCCGGGCCAGCCACGCGAGCATGATCGCGCTGGGCAATATTGCCGCCGCGGCCAGCGTCGCCGCGCGTGCGATGCGACGCACCGGGCTGCCGCGCAACGCATCGATCCACAGCCAGAGGCCGGCGAACGCGGCGATCGGCGCCGCTTGTAGTTTGGCCCACGGAATCAAACCGAGACAGAGCCCGGCGAACGCAAGCGAACCCCACTGCGTCGCCGCCCGGCCGTCGCGACCGACGCCAGCCGCGAGTCCGGCGAAGAGCAGAACGAGTGACGGCAGTTCGCTTGCGAATTGCAGGAAGTCCGGTTGCTGGTTGACGCTCAGCCAGGCGGCGACTGCGACGGTGCCGGCGATGGCGGCTGCCGGATCGAACAACTTCGCCGCGGTGCGGTGACAGAGCAGTAAGATCGCGACCAACGTGAGCGCGGCGGCGCCATGGGCGAGGTGATAATCGAGCGGCAAGCGCGTCAGCCAATGGGCGCAGAGTAGGAACCAGGAGTTGACCGGACCACTCGTCGTTCCATCCATCGACAACCAGGGAACCGGATGCGATGCGAGTCGCATCGCCTGGGCGAGCATCTGGCTTTCATCAACGTTCAGCTCGAACGGACAAACCATCGCCGGCCCGCGCGAGAGCAACAGGAGGACGGCACAGGCCGGAGCCCAATACAGGCGGAAGGGAAGGCGGCATTCGGTCGGGCGCGTCACTCGCGCCAGTTGACGCCGGCCGGCGCAGCGAGGCAAGGCTCGGCGTGCTGAACGGCGGCGGACGAACCAAGTTCCGCGGTCACGCTCAGGAGTGCGCGTGGGCCTGCGCGGGCGTGCGGGCGAAACTCCAGTAGCCGGCGATCAGTTGGAAGAGTTCGACGAAATCCTCGAAGCGGCCGGGCTTCACGAAATAGGAATTCGCACGGAGCTGGTAGGCGCGCGCGACGTCCTGCGGCAGACCGGAGGAACTCATCACAAGCGCGGGCGTATCGCGATAGTCAGGATGCGCGCGCATCCATTGCAGCAGTTCGAAGCCGCCGACCCGCGGCATCTTCAGGTCGAGGACCACAACGTCGGGCACGGGGAATTTGGCGCGATCGGCGTGCGGGCCGCGGCCGCTCAGATAGTCGATCGCGAGTTCGCCATCGGTCACCCAGCGCACGCGCGTGGCGAAGCGCGTCTCCTTGAGCGCCATTTCGATGAAGTGGTAGTCGGCCTCGTCGTCTTCGATCACCAGCAATTTGAGCATCGGCTGGATCCTAATAAAAACTTCGTCGCGCCGGTATGGGGCAGTTTCCCGGTGGTAATCCGCGAGGAAATCGCCAGGCCGCACGGCCTCGGTGCGAACTCCCCGCGTGCCGATGGGGCAACTCCCGGCAATCGGGCCTGAAGGGGAAACTTCGCGCGCCGCGGTTGTCGCGTTTGGTTCATCTCCAACCCACATGAACATGAAAACAATCCCAGCCTCCCTCACGCTCGCGATCGCGCTTTCCACCGCGGCCGTCGCCTTTGCGCAATCCTCCCCGCAGTCCAATCCCGCCAACACCCGCCGCGACGCCGAGCCCAAATCGACCGAGCGCCGGCAGGAGGTGCAGCCCGGCACCGAAGCTTCGAAGGAGCAGTTGAAAATTTCGCAGAACGAACTGCGCAACGAGGTCACCGACGCCAACAAGGCGAGCGAGATTATCGGCAAGGAAGTCCGCAACACCCAGAACGAGCGCGTCGGCAAGGTGAAGGACATTGTCATCGACATGCAGTCCGGCCGCATCGCCTATGCGGTACTCTCGACTGGCGGCCTGTTCGGGGGTGGCAAGCTGATTGCCGTGCCACTGGATTCGCTCAGCCTGAAACCCGGTGAACAGCATTTCCTGATCGATGCGGCGAAAGATCGGCTCGCAGCCGCTCCCGGATTCTCCGAGGACAATTGGCCGAAACTGAATGCGGCGGAGGGCGAAAAAACGATCGGGCTGAGCGCCGGCACCGACGAATCGACGCAGCAAAAGGCCACGGAGGAAAAGAAGGACAAACAGGACAACGATTACGACGTGCACGTCACGAAGAAGCCCGAATCCACGTCGCCCGGCGCCGGCGGAAAACGCCAGTAAGCGCGGTGCCAGTCTTCCTCGCAGCAGCCGTCGGTGACGGCTGCTTTTTTTAGCAGTCGCAGCGCGCAGCAGTTCGCAAAACTAGCCAAGCAAACGGAATTCGTGTTTCGGTCTGTCTTTCGGCGTCGTGCGACTGGCGTCTGGATGACGGAGAAACCTCTCCGCGGCAGCCAGGCCACGAAGGCGGCGCGCCAAACAGTGCTTGTGGGCCGGAATCCTGCCCGCCACTTTTAACCAGATTCATGCTAGGAGCGCGCATTCTGTTCGTAGAAGACGACCCGGTGAACGCCACCGCGGTGGGCGCTTGGTTGCGGCGCAACGGTGCTCTCGTCGCCGTGGCCGCTGATCCCGTAGCCGCCGATGGCGAGCTTGCGCGGCAGGAATTCGACGTCCTCCTCAGCGACGTTTGTCTGCCGGGCAACGATAAGCTGGTATGGACCGAGCGCGTCGCGCGGACCCACCCAGCACTGCCGATCGTGCTTCTCACCGGGCGCCCTGAACTCGATTCAGCCATCAAGGCCGCCAATTTGCACGTGGCCGCCTTCATCGTTAAACCGCCGGATTTTCCCGAACTCGGTCAGCTGCTCGCGCATTTAAATCTGACTGCCCGGCGTCACCGTCGCGCCCACGCTTCCCTCCGCGGCCTGCGCGTGGCTCTCGCGGACGGTGCCACGGCGGACCCCGCACGCCTCGACTCCGTCCTTCGCGATCTCGAGGAGGTGTTGCTCGACCTCGAGGCCGCTCCGCGCGTTCTTTCCGTCTCGCGCGCCGGGCACCTTCGTGCGGCCCTCGCGGATGCCGTGCGCGTCATCGAGGAAACCAAACACAGCTTCCGTTCGCGTGAACTTGGCAACCTGCGCCAACGCCTGCTCCAGACGCTCGCGAGTTGACCCCGAGGTGCCGTCGGTGTTCGGCGGCGATAAGACGTCCCAGGCGCACGAGTCCGGCTTTGAATTCCGCGGTTTGATTGCATTTTTCCCGCCGCCGCTCGACACGTGAGCTTCGAGGCGGCAACGCAGTGAGTGCAGCGCGATGGAGCCCCCCACTCGTGCGACCTATCCTTTTTCGGGAAGGTAAAATTTTTCTAAAGTTTTGGGACACCCTTCCGATAAACGGGACAGCGTTGCGGTGTGCGACTGCGCACGACCGCCACTTCGGACCGGATAAGGGCCGGTCAGGAGGGGAAGCGACGTGCCAAACCGCTCCGCGCGGTTCACCGACCGCTTTCCCTCGATGAAAACAACACCCCGTCCTGTCCTGCTCGCCGCGCTCTTCGCGCTGGCCGCCGCCTCCCTCGCAGCCCAGTCCGTCACTCCGGACCAAGCCTCCCAGCGTCTCGTCGCCGGCAACGACCGGTTCGTTTCCGGCGGGGCGATTCACCCCAATCAGAGCGCTGACCGCCGCGTCGAAACTGCGAAAGGTCAGTCACCCTTTGCGACGATTCTCACCTGCTCCGATTCGCGTCTGCCGGCTGAAGCCATTTTCGACCAAGGTCTCGGCGATCTCTTCGTCGTGCGGGTCGCGGGCAACGTCGCCAAGACCGACGAGATCGGCTCGATCGAATACGGCGCGAGCCATCTCGGCACGCAGTTGCTCGTCGTCATGGGTCACAGTTCCTGCGGCGCGGTGAAGGCCGTGCTCGAAGGCGCCGAAGTTCACGGTAACATCCCCCAACTGCTCGATACCATCGTGCCCGCCGTCGAGCGCACGAAATCCGTCCATCCGACGCTGGCCGGCGCGCAGCTCCTCGCAAAAGCGGTCGAGGCCAACGTCTGGCAATCAATCGACAACATTTTCGAAAACAGTGCCACCATCCGTGACCTCGTGAAGGCCGGAAAACTCAAGGTTGTCGGCGCCATCTACGATCTCACTTCCGGCACGGTCCAGTGGCGCGGCGAACACCCGGAAATGAGCCGCCTGCTCGCCACCGCTGGCGGAACCGGAGCCCACGTCGAACGTGCGGCCCTCGAAACGGAACACTCGCCCGCGGCCGCTCCGGCGCACGCCTCCGCCACCGCACCAAGCGAGTTTCACTCTCCGGCCAAGACCCCGTGGATTGTCGGCACCGCGTTGAGCGTTATCGCGCTCCTCGCGGGCGCCTGGCAGCTCTCCCGCACGACGATGCAGCGCTGGACGATCGGCCGCCGCCTGACGGTCGGGTTCGGCGCGCTGCTGCTGGCTTTGGCCAGTGTGGTCGCGCTCGGCATCCGCGGTCTGGGCAGCGCGCTCGACGATTTCGGCACCTACCGCGAGGAGACAAGCGATACCCTCACTGCCGCCCGCATCCATGCTGACTTTCTCGAAATGCGCGTTGCGACGAATCATTACGGCATGAGCCACAATGCGGCGGATATCCGAAACTACCAATCCAGCCACGGCCAGGCGCTGGATCTGCTCAATCAGCTTTCCCGGCGGGTGGAGACGGAGGAAGAGCGCCGCATCATCGCCAAGACGCTGGCTTCGCTCGCCAGCTACCACACCGCTTTTCAGAAACGCATCGAAGCGGTGGCGAAACGCGATTTGGCCGCGGAGAAGAAGCTCGGCCAGGTCATGGACCCGATCGGCGACGAACTCGCCTCCGAAATTGAGGAACTGAAACTCGATCTGCTCAACCACCAGGCCGAACTCGGCCAGCACGTGCGATTCGAGATGGAGGCGACCGATCTCGAGATCGCAGTCATTGGCCTCGGCGTGATTTTCCTCGGCGCCGGTCTCGCTTGGATCACCGCTCGGAGTCTGATTGGACCGCTGCACAAAGTCGCCGGCGTCGTCGGCGATGGCGCGGATCAGATTGCCTCGGCCGCCAGTCAGGTTTCGTCGTCCAGCCAATCGCTCGCCGAAGGCTCCAGCGAGCAGGCCGCCTCGCTCGAGGAAACGTCCGCCTCGCTGGAGGAGATGGCCGGCATGACCAAGCGCAATGCCGAGAGCGCCGTCCAAGCCAAGGAACTCTCCAATCAGACCCGTGTGGCCGCCGACACCGGCGCTGCCGATATGGCGCAGATGAAATCAGCTATGGACGCGATCAAAGTCTCCTCCGGGGAAATCGCGAAGATCGTGAAGACGATCGACGAAATCGCGTTCCAAACGAATATCCTCGCCCTCAACGCCGCCGTCGAAGCCGCCCGAGCCGGCGAGGCCGGGGCGGGCTTTGCGGTCGTGGCCGAAGAGGTCCGTGCTCTGGCCCAGCGCTCCGCACAAGCCGCCAAAGAATCCGCCGCCAAGATCGAGGACTCGGTCGCCAAGAGCGAGCACGGTGTCGTCATCTCCGGCAAAGTGGCTGCCTCGCTCCAGCAGATTGTCGATCGTGCCCGGCAGATGGACGCGCTCGTTGCTGAAATCGCCACAGCCTCGTCGGAGCAGACTCAAGGCATCGGCCAGGTGAATACCGCCGTCTCGCAGATGGACAAGGTCACTCAATCGAACGCCGGCAGCGCGGAGGAAACCGCCGCCGCCGCGGAGGAACTGAATGCCCAGGCCATTGCGCTCAACGACGCCGTCGCCGAACTGCGGAAGCTCGTCGGCAGCAGTTCAGTCGCGGAGGCGGTGCGCATCCCGGTCGCGGTTGCCTCACTCGGGAAGAGGAACGCCGCCCCGGCGACGCGCCGGGCCACTCCCGTTCCGTCCGGGCTCGCGGCGCCGCGTCCGTCCGCCGTTGTCCGAGCCGCCCACGGCCCGGTGCACCACGCCGAAAACTTTCTCGACTCCTGACCATGAAACCCACCGACACCTCCATTGACGGCCTCGCCGGCAGATACCTGACGGTCGTCCTGGCCGACGAAGCTTACGGAATCGCCGTGCTCAAGGTCCGCGAAATCATCCGACTGCAGAAAATCACCCCCGTGCCCCAAATGCCCGCCTTCGTGAAGGGCGTCATTAACCTTCGCGGCCGCGTTATCCCGGTCATCGACCTCCGCGTGAAGTTCGGCCTCAAGGCCGACTTCAGCGAACGCACCTGCATCGTCGTCGTCCAAGTCCGCAAACCCAACGAGCTCACCCTGCAGATGGGCCTGGTCGTGGACGCCGTCGAGGAAGTGGTAAGCCTTCCCGCCGACGACATCGAGCCAACGCCGCAGTTCGGCACCAAAGTGGACACCGGTTACCTGCTCGGCATGGCGAAGGTGAAAGGGCAGGTGAAAACCTTGCTGGACATCGACCGAGTCGTCGCCGCTCCGACCGTGCAGTCTCTCGCCGACACCGCGGCGGCCTGACGAGCCCGGGGATCTGCGCGAGCGTAGTTCAGCCCGGCCGGCGACATCGCCGACCGGGCTCTTCTTTGCCTCCCGGTTAATTCTGCCTCGCGTCGCCAAATTGGGGACCACCAAACTGCGGACCTTCGGCCCAGCGTATGCGCCCGCTACTATCGCCCGCCGCGAGCGGCCGGCCTCGATGAAGCTCGCCGTCAAATTCTCCATCACCCTGATCGTGCTTTTCGGCCTGATGGCCGCGCACCTTTGGCTGGTCGAGTTGGCCATCGACCGGCGCGAAACAGAATTCCAAGCGCGGCAAACTTGGCAACGGCAAGACGCGCAACTGCTGCGATCCATCGTGCGGTCGCTGGCGGAGATCGAGCAGCTATTGGGTAGCACCCAGATGGAGCTTGCCTGGGAACCACGCCGCTCGCTGCAGCGCGCAGCCGCGGAAGCCAGCGCGCGATCGCGCCTGCACCAGGCGGCCGACCCATTCTCCGCCGCGGTCGAGGCGTTCGAGAGCCGCTGGGCTAACGACACTCGAAACCAGACCGGCGCAGACGATGCCGATCTTCGCCGGCGGGAGCTCTTGCGTTTCTTCCACCACGAGCTTCGCCCGGCTGCCGCCGCTCTCGAGCGCGCCTCCACCCGGGCCGCCGCCGACGACGAATCCTCCCTCCATGCGCTCCGCGGTTCCCTGCAATGGCAGAATCGCCTGGGCCTCGTCGCCTTTCTCGCGGTCGCGCTGGCGGCCGGCGTCTATTGGCACCGCCTCCTCATCCATCCGCTGCGCCGCCTCGAATCCGATGCACGGGACTTGCATGCGGGTCGCCGCAGCGCCATCCGCCACTCCTATCAGGGATTCACCGAATTCGATGAGCTCAGCGACGCCGTCAACTCGGCGCTCGACGCTGTGAAGGCCAAGAGCCTCTCCCACGACGAACTCGCGCAACTCGTCGCGCAGCGCAGCGCAGAGCTGCACGCCTCCGCGCAGCGACTCGACCTCGCCCTCGAGGCCTCCTCCACCGGCACATGGGACTGCGATCTGACCGCGGACCGCATTCATCTCGATGTGCATTGGTGTGCCATGACGGGCTACCAGGAGTCCGGAGAACCCCGGAGCGCTCGCGCGCTGCTCGAACTCGTGCATCCGGAGGACAAGCCCGAAGTGATGCGAGCTTTCCGCCGCTGCATTCACGAAGGCACGGATGACTACGTCGTGGAGCACCGCGTGCGGCACGCCGACGGCCGCTGGCTGTGGCTTCTGAGTCATGGCCGCGTCGTCGCGCGGGACTCTGTGGGCCGCGCCGCCCGAATGATCGGCACCAACACCGACACTTCGGCCCGACGGGAAGCCGAGCAGGCGCTGGGGCACAGCCGGGCGCGCCTTGAGCACCTGCTCGCCAACGCCCCGGTCACGCTGCACTGCTCGGACGCCCAGCCGCCGCATCGCGCCCGGTTCATCAGCACTCACGTTGAGGAGCTGATCGGTTTCCGCGCCGAGACCTTGCTGGAGCAGCCAGGTCTCTGGGCCGAGTGCCTGCACCCCGACGACCGCGAGCGGGTGTTGAAGGACCTGCATACCGTGCCGGTCACCGGGAGCCTGACCCACGAATACCGGATTCGCCACCGCGATGGCTCCTGGCGTTCGGTGCAGGACACACTGCGGTTAGTCACAAACCCGATCGATCATTCTCAGGAGATCGTCGGTCATTGCATCGATGTCACTGCGCGCAATACGGCCGAGGCCTCGGCCCGAGCCCAGCAGGAGCAGACGCTGCTTTTTCAATCGACGCTGCTTGCCCTTCGCGATCACGAGGGCGAAGCCCGGCCGGATTTTTTCCGCCTCGCCACTGAAGTTGTCGCCCGCGCGCTCCGCGTCGAGCGCGCCAGCATCTGGCTGTTCGAACCGACCCGCACGGCCATCGTCTGCGCCGATCTGTATCGAAGCACACCCGGTGAACACTCTTCCGGCTCCCGTTTGGGCGCAGCGGAGTATCCAGCCCACTTCATCGCGGCGTCTCGGTTCGAGCCGATCATGGCCGACGACGTCCATACACATCCGGAAACAGCTGGGTTTTCCGCCGACTACCTCGCGCCACTCGGAATCTCCTCTCTGCTCGACGTGCCGATCCGGGTGGGCGGCCAGTTGGCGGGCGCGCTTCGCTGCGAACACGTCGGCCCCTGCCGGCGGTGGACGACCGAGGAATCGAAATTCGCCATCGCCGCCGCCAGCTATCTCATGCTCGCGCTCGAGCAGGCCGAGCGGCGGCGCGTCGAGGCGGTGGTGACCAAGCAATTGGATTTTTTTGCCGCGCTCAACCAGACCGCGATCGATCTCTTGAGTCGCAGCGATCGCAATGCTCTGCTCCAGGCCATTGTCCAGCGCAGTTCAATCCTGCTGGATGCTCCCTACGCCGAACTTGCGCTGCTGGACGGCGATGAACTCGTGGTTCATGGCCTCGCCGACTCTCGCGTCTATCCGCTGGGCGAACGCGTCAGTCGGGCACAGGGCCCGCTCTCCTGGCGCGCCATCGAAACCGGCGAGCCCATTGTTTTAACCGACTACACCGCGCACCCTGAATCGCGCGAGAGTCTCCGGCAGTGGGGGTTCCGCGCGGCTGCCGTGTTCCCGATCCTCTGCGGCCCCGTCTGTCTCGGCGTGCTCGTCCTATTGCGCAAGGAGCCGGACCGTCCGTTTACGCCCACGGAGGTTGCCGAGGCCCGGCTCTTCACTCAGCTCGCCGCCCTCGTCCTTCACCAAGCTACGATCTACGAGGACGCCGTGCGCCTCGCCGATGAACGTAACGTCGAGCTTCGCCAGCGAGAAGCGACGTATCGCAACTTGGTCGAGAGCATCAACGAAGGCTACTATGTCGCCGACGCGCCCGGACGTTTTACCTACTGTAGTCCGGCGCTCGAGGCGTTGGGCGGCTTCCGGCGCGGTGAACTGCTCGGGACCTCTTCGTTTCGACTTATTGCGGAGGAGGATCGGGCCCGGATCGTCAAAACTTACCGGGCGTGGCGAGCCGACCCGAACGTGCACGATGTGCACTGTGAATTCCAGGTTGTCGCCAAAAGCGGACGGAAATTCTGGGTCGAGCAATCCACCCACTTCGAACGTAATGCCGTCGGGCACGTCACCGAAGGTCGCAACGTCGTCCACGACATCTCCGCGCGCAAGGCCGCCGAGATGGCCTTGCGCGAGAGTGAGGGGCGCTTCCAACTCGTCAATCGGGCCGTCTTCAACGTCATCTGGGACCAAGATCTGCTCACCGACGCGATCTGGTGGAGCGAGCAGTTCACCGCCATCTACGGGCATGATCGCGCGGCGGCCTCGGCGAACGGCGAGTTCTGGCGTGCGCACCTGCACCCCGATGATCGCGCCCGCGTCGTCGCCGCAGTGGTGTCCACCCTCGCGGGGGGCGGCGAGACATGGCGCGACGAATACCGTTTTCGGCGCGCCGACGGCACCTACGCCCACGTTGAAGATCGCGCGCATATCGTGCGCGAGCCTGCAGGCCGCCCGGTGCGTCTGATCGGCGCGATGCAGGACGTCACGGAGCGGGAGCGCGCTGTGCGCGCCGTGCGCGACAGCGAGGCGCGGTATCGCGCCCTCATGGAATCCAGCGGTGATGGTATTCTGCTGATCGACACCGTGGGTCGCATCCGTTCCGCCAATCCGGCCGCCGAACGGATGCACGGTTACAGCCCAGGTGAGATGCTCGGTTGCGATATCCGGCGACTCGACTCTCCGGAAAGCGATCGACTGGCTCTCGAGCGCATCGGGCGCGTGCTGGCCGGTGAGACGTTGACGTTCGAAGTGGACCATATGCGGAAGGACGGCTCGCTGTTCCCTGTCGAAGTGATCGCGAAAACCGTGATGGTGGGCGGCGAATCTTTCATTCTCTACACGCAGCGCGACATCACGCGGCGCCGCCGCGCCGAAATCGAAAGCCAGCGTCTCGCCATACTCGCGCGCGATACCAACATGGCCGTGGTTATCGCCGATACCACCGGCAGGGTCGAATGGACGAACGCCGGATTTACCGCGCTGACCGGCTACACCCTTGACGAAGTCCGCGGTCGACCTCCAGGCGCTTTCCTCCGGAATCCCGGCGCCGACAGCGCCACCCGCAGTCTGATTCGCGAGAAAATGCGCGCGCGCGAACCGGTTGAGACGGAGATTCTCAATCTCAGCAAACATGGAGACAGCTACTGGGTGCATCTCACCATTCAACCGATGCGCGACCCGACCGGCGAATTCATCGGTTTCTTCGCCACCTCGTTTGACGTCACCGATCGCAAGCTCACGTCGGAGGCACTGAAGTTTCTCTCCGTCCAAGCCACCGCCTTCGCTGGCGCAACGTATTTCGACGAGGTCGCCCGCTTTCTCGCCACGCTGCTCGCCGTGGATCACAGCTTTGTCTGCGATTACGTGCCCGGCAACCACACATGCTTCCATGCGCACAGCTACTCGCGCGGAGCACCCTCCCGGTCGGGTGATCCCGGGCGCATGCACGCCCTCGCGCAGAAGGCGTGCGCGAGGCTCGTCGACCTTCCGTTCTTTCACGTGCCGGAGCACGCCGCCCAACTCTTTCCCGCGGACTCACTGCTGTTGGAGCGCCGCATCTCCGGCTACGCAGCCGTGGAAATCCGCGACGTGCAAGGCCGCGTGCTCGGCTTTCTCGGCGTGATGCACGGCGGGGTCCTACGCCCGCCCGAACGCCTCGAAGCCTTGCTCCGTCTGTTCGCCGTGCGAGTTGCCAGCGAGATGGCTCGCCAACAGACCGAGCAGCACCTCCGTCAGACACAAAAGCTGGAATCACTCGGCACGCTCGCCGGTGGCATCGCGCACGATTTCAACAACATCCTCACCGGGATGCTTGGCTTCGTTGAACTCGCGCGTTTCGAGTTGCCCTCGGACCACGAGGCTCGGCAGTGGCTGGACGGCATTGGCTCCTCCGGCCTGCGTGCACGGGACCTCGTGCGCCAGATTCTCACTTTCAGTCGGAAAGGGGAGGGGGCGCTGGCGCCGATCGCCCTCGAGCCCGTCGTTCGCGAGGCGCTCAAACTCATCCGCTCGAGTCTGCCTGCGATGGTGCATCTGGAGGAGACGGTCGCGCCCGATTGTCCCATGGTGCTCGCCAACGCCACCCAGATTCACCAGGTCGTCATGAATCTCTGCACCAACGCGTGGCAGGCGCTACCGTCCACCGGCGGTCACATCCGGGTGACCCTTGCTCCCTGTGCTTTGGACGTCGAGCGGGTCGACGCCCAACCGGGAGCCTACTTGCGCCTGACCGTGGAGGACAATGGCTGTGGCATGTCCCCCGAGGTCGCCGAGCGCGTCTTCGAGCCGTTCTTTACCACCAAAGAAACCGGGCACGGAACCGGGCTCGGCTTGGCCGTCGTCCATGGAGTCGTGCGGTCGCACGGCGGCTCCATCACGATGCGCAGCACTCCAGACGTCGGCACGAACTTGGAGATTCTGTTCCCCGCCCTCGCCGAGGAAGGTCGTCCCGCCCCGAAAGCCCCGGCGGACAATCAGTCCGTCGGCGGGCGCGAGCGTATCCTGTTCGTTGACGACGACCGCGATGCGCGCACCCCGCTCACGATTTTGCTCACCCGTCTCGGCTATGAGGTCGAAGAGGTCGAACATCCGGTGGACGCGGTCAGTCGTTTCGCCCGCCGCCCCGACGCCTACGACCTCGTGATCACCGATTTCGCGATGCCGGCGCTATCCGGAGCCGCCCTGATTCGCAGCGTGCGGACCCACCGCCCGGGAATGCCCATCATTCTGATTTCGGGGTTCGTCGATGCCGAGCGGAAGCAAGAACTCGAGGAATGTGGCGCCAGCCTTATCCTGCGGAAACCCGTCAGCCTGGACGAACTGGCCTCCGCCGTCCGGCGCGGACTCGCGCCGCCCGCCCCGCCGGGTGGAAGAAGCTGACACTGCACGCCGCCGCTTCCTGAGTCTTGCCCGCCGCACCCGAACCGGTAGCGTCGGCGGGCAATGCTCCTGAACCGTCACCGGGGACTGGCCAATCTCCACCACGCGGTCACCTCGCTATTGGCCGCGTTGTTTTTTTGGGTCTATGCGGAGTTCACGCTGCTCGCGCTCAGCGAATATGTGCGGCTCACGCGCGAGGTTACGCTGCTGCCGTATTTTCTCAGCGTGGTGATCGGTTTGACGCTCAGCTGGCGCACGGTCGCCGCAACGGGTTGGCGCCTGACGCGGCTGACGATCGCCGAGGCGGCGGCGGCGGCCACGCGACAGGTGGGCGTGATTGCGCTCGTGGTGTTCGCAATGATGTTCGCGACGAACGACCGCAGCATCAGCCGGCTTTTTCTCGGTTCGTATCTGGTGTGGACGTGGTTCATTCTCGCCCTGTGTCACGTCGCCTTGCCGCGGCATCTCGCCCGCCTCGTTTACGGAGGCACGTCGCGGGTGCCGACGCTGTTCGTGACCAAGTCGGCAGCGTTGCGCGAAGTGGAGCGCTGGTTGCTCGGTCGCGAGCACCTCGGCGTGGAAGTGCAGGGATTCGTTTCCTGGGACCGGCTGCCGGCCGGCAGCGCGCCGCCGCTGGCGAATTGGGTGGGCTCAATCGAGGAACTGCCGCAGTTGCTCGAGCAGCGGCGGATCGGGCAGGTCGTGGTGTGGGAGATGCCCGACAATCCGGCGAACGGACGACAACTTGTCGAGGCCTGTCAGGCCGCGGGTGCGCGTCTGCTGTTGCGGCACGATATCGACGAGATCCTCGGACACTCTGTCGTGTCGGTCGATCTGGAGGGCCTGCATTATTTCACGTTGCACGACGAGCCATTGGAGGAGCCGCTGAATCGCGTGATGAAGCGCGCATTCGATCTCGCCCTGTCGTTGCCGGTGGCCGTGTTGGTGCTGCCGCTCCTCGCACTCGTGGTATGGGTGGTGCAGCGCGTGCAGTCGCCGGGTCCGCTGTTTCACACGCGGCCGAGGGCGGGCGCGGCGCGTCAGGAGTTTTCGATGCTGAAGTTCCGCACGATGCACGTCGCCGCGGTGGATGAAGCGGCGGAGATCAAGCAGGCGCGACGCGACGACGAGCGCGTGTTTCCGTTCGGGCGATTTCTGCGCCGGCACAGCCTCGATGAATTTCCACAATTCTGGAACGTGCTGCTCGGCGACATGAGCATCGTGGGACCGCGCCCCGTGATGCCGTTGCTCGACGAGGAATTCGAGCGGCAGGCGCGCGCGTATCGCACTCGTCAACTGGTCAAACCCGGCATCACCGGCCTGGCGCAGAGCGAAGGGTTTCGCGGCGAGATTTCCACGCCCGAGCAGTTGCAGGAGCGGGTTCGGCGCGACCTGCAATACATCGCCCGCTGGTCGATCTGGTTGGACGTGCAGATTACCCTCCGCACCTTGTGGCAGGTGTTTTTTCCTCCCCCAAGCGCCTACTGAGCGAATTTTTAAGAGATAATTAATTATCGACAAAAGCCGATTAATGGCATTTGTCTGCAATATGTTATCGTTATCAAGTCCGCCAGAGATCGCCCAGTCATTGGCGTCTCGTCTGAAGCAGCGGCGTCTTCGCCGCGGTTGGTCTCAGGCCGAGCTGGCGGAGCGCGCGGGATTGAAAGTGCCGACCTATGTCTATTTTGAGCGGACCGGACGAATCTCGCTGGAGCGGCTGATCAAGGTTTTCGAGGTGCTTGGTCTCGTCGCCGAAATCGAGCGGCTGGTGACAGGCGAGGATTTGGCGGGGCTCAGTCTGGCGCAACTCGTCGAGCCGACGCGGCAGCGCGGCCGTCGTCAACGCCGCTCGGCATGAGTCGCGTGGATGTCAGCTTTCTGGGGCGACCGCTGGGGACGCTCGCCGAAGCCCGGGGCGGCATCGTGTTCGAGTATGCCCTGGAATTTCTGGCGCGGCGCATCGAACTTTCGCCGTTCAATCTTGCGACACGCCCGGGGGTGCTGGCGCGCGGCGGAACCCCGACGATGCGGCTGCCTGGATTGTTCGAGGATTCTTTGCCCGATGCGTGGGGCCAGCGCGTGTTGCTCGCGTGGTTTCGCGCGCAGAAGATTGCGCCGCATTCCGTATCGGCGCTGATGCAGCTTTCCTACCTCGGCCGACGCACGCTTGGCGCACTCACGTATGCGCCGGCGTTGGAAGTTACCGCCGGCGGTGCCTCCCTCGAAGCGATCTTCCACGCGTCGGCGGAGCTGGAGGCCTCGCGCGAAACGGATCTCGCCGTGCTCGCCCACGTCGGTTCGCCGGCCGGGGGGGCGCGACCGAAGGCGGTGCTCGCGCTTGCGCCGGACGCAAGCGGGCGCGTGCATCTCGGCCCGCCCGAGGAGGCGCCGTCGGGATTCGTGCCATCGATCGTGAAGTTCGACACTGCGGACGAGGGAGAACTCGGCGCGATGGAGGAAGCCTACGCACGTCTGGCGCGGGCGGCGGGGCTCGACGTGCCTCCGACGCGCCTGATCGAAACGTCGGTGAACCGGCAAACGCGGCGGCATTTCGCCGTGGCGCGATTTGATCGCGACGCGATGCGCGCGCGGATTCACTATCATTCACTCGCCGGGCTGCTCGAGGCCGGTGGTGGCGACCTCGACTACCGGCATTTGCTGCGGGCGACGCGACGATTGGCGCGCGACGAACGCGAAGTGTGGAAGGCGTTTCGGCAGGCGGTGTTCAATGTGCTGGCGGAGAACCGCGACGATCACGGCAAGAACGTCGGATTTCTTTTGCGCGATGGGGAATGGAAGCTGGCGCCCGCTTTTGACCTCACACCGCTCTCGCGCGCGCAGTTGCCCGAACGAGGCATGGCGGTGCTGGGCGAGCGGCGAGCGGCCAATGCCTCGCATCTCCTCGCGCTGGCGCAAAGCGAATCGCTCGATGCCGCACGGGCGCGGGAGATCGTCGCGGAGGTGCGCGCCGCGATCGAACGCTGGCGCGAATTTGCTGACGCAGCGGGTGTAACGGCGTTGCGCGCTGCGGAGTGGGAAGCGGAACTCCGGCGGCTCCGGTGAACGGAACAACGTCCGGATTTCGATTCTAGAAATTCCGGGTGTAAGTCGCCCCCGTGGAATCCACGAACGTCAGCGAACTCGCGGTCACCGCGGTTAACTTGATGCCGAGTTCGTAATCAACGATGTCTCCGACGCGGTAAACGCGGTCATTCATCAGCACTTTGCTATCCGTGGCCGAGGCGCGGATGCCGGCAACGCGGAGGGCCTCGCAGGCGTTAACCATTCGCGCGGAGGCGAGAGGTGGGAGCGTGCCGGCGCCCGTGGCGGTTTCCGCGGACGGAACGGAAGAAGATGCCGGCTCCGGCGCAGGCGTCGTTTTCACCGTCACGAGTTTGGGTTCGTCCGCTGGCGCACTGACGGGCGCGACCGTCTTCTCGGGAGCGGAAACTTTCGCATCGTTGGCGGGAGCGGCCGCCGGAGGTTCAATCTTTACGAGCGGGCCGGCGGTGCTGACAGCCGGTTCGCTTTTCGCGGGCGGAGCCGGCTCACGGCGCGAGATGAACAACGCGCCGGTGGCGATCAGCAGACCGAGCAGGGCGCCGCCGCCGAGCAGGAGCAACTGCAGGCGAAAAGCCGCGGGCCGGCCGCTTTCGACCGAGGGGCGCGAGCCGCCGCCCGGCACCGGAACGTCGGTGGAGGTGTCGCCCGTGCGCTGGCGCTGGGCTTTTTTCAGCGCGTCGTTGATGAGGCTCATGCGTCAGTTCGTCAGACGGTCGAGGTCGCGCGAGGCGCGGCGGGCGTCCCAGTAATTGACCTCGTCCGAGTCGCGAATGAAGGCGGAAAGCAGCGACTTGTCACAAAGATTGTTGATGATGCGGGGAATTCCCCGGCTCGCACCGTAGAGGTGGCGCAGCGCCCACTTCGTGAATTGTGGCCGGCCCGAGCCGCCCGCGAGCGTGAGGCGATGGTGGATATAGTGGTCCATCTCGGCGCGCGTGAGCGGGCGCAGCTCGTAGTGGACCAGAATGCGCTGGCGGAGTTGGCGCAATTCCTCAGCGGCAAGTTTTTCCTTCAGCTCCGGCTGGCCCATCAGCACGATCTGGAGAAGTTTTTGCTTGTCCGTCTCGAGATTGGAGAGGAGGCGCACCTGCTCGAAGACTTCGAAGGAAAGATTCTGCGCCTCGTCGATGATCAGCACGATCTCGCGCCCGGCGGCGATGCGGTGCAGCAGCACGGTGTTCATCTGCGCGACGAGGTCGTTCTTGCTGCGCGCGAGGTGGGTTTCGCCGAGTTCGGTGAGGATCGCCTTCAGCATCTGCGTCTCGGTGAGGCGCGGATTGAGGATGAGCGCGGTGTCGTAATGCTTCGAATCGAGTTCGCTGAGGAATTTCCGGCAAAGCGTCGTCTTGCCGCAGCCCACCTCGCCGACGAGCACGATGAAGCCTTTCCGCTCCGTGACGCCGTATTTGAGGTGTTGAAGCGCTTCCTGGTGGGGCGGACTCAGGTAAAGAAACTTCGGGTCTGGCGTGATGTGAAACGGCATCTCCGTCAGACCGTAGTAACTCTGATACATTGGCCGGGGAGTATCCGGTCACTGAGCGAAAACGCACGAAAAATCTCCGTTAACGAACCTTCAAAAAACGTTGCCGGTGTTCGCGCGCGAACCTCATATCGCCGACGCCTCTGCATGAACTGGAACAAGGTCATCACCGTCGGCTTCATCGTGCTCTTCCTGGGCGTGGGCGGCTATGCGGGTGTGTTTTTCCTCGAGATGAACCGCGAACTGACGCAACTCCGGGCGCAGGAGCGCGGCTACCAGCGCAAGCTCGCGGAAGCGCAAGCGAAGCTCGACGCGCAGGAAAAATATCTTCGGCAACTCCGGAGCGATCCGCAGGTCGTGGAACAAGTCATCCGCAAAAAGCTCGGTTACGTGCGCGCCCAAGAGTTCGTGTTCCGCTTCGAAGACCCCAATCGCTCCCCATGAGACAAGAGGAAATCGTTCGCTCCTTCCAAACCGCCGGCCAGGGCCATGTGTTCGCCTTCTGGTCCGAGCTCGACACCGACGAACGCGCCGCGCTCGTCGCGCAGGCGGCCGAGATCGACCTCGACGAAGTGGCGCGACTCTACCGCTCGCTCGTGGCCGAAAAAGCGTCGCCCGTTTCCGCGGCCGGCCAACTCGAACCGGCGCCCTATGAGCCGCTCCCGGAAAAGGGCGGCGATGCCGCGAAGTGGCAGCGCGCGCGTGCAAAAGGCGAGGAAGCGTTGCGCGCGGGACGCGTCGCGGCGTTCACGGTCGCGGGCGGGCAGGGGACGCGCCTCGGTTACGACGGGCCGAAGGGCACATTCGCCGTCACACCGGTGAAACATAAGCCGTTGTTTCAGGTTTTCGCCGAAAAGATCCTCGCTGCGGGCCGACGCCACGGACGGCCGCTGCACTGGTTCATCATGACGAGCCACGCGAACCACGCGCCGACCGAAGCGTTTTTCGCGGAGCACAATTTTTTCGGACTCGAGAAAGCACGCGTGCATTTCTTCCGCCAGGGGCGGATGCCGGCGGTGGATTTCAACGGCAAGATTCTCCTCGAAACCAAAGGCACGATCGCGCTCAGCCCCGACGGGCACGGCGGCTCGCTGCGCGCGTTGCACCGCAGCGGTGCGCTCGACCTCATGGCGCGCGAGGGCATCGACACGCTGAGCTATTTCCAGGTCGATAATCCGCTCGTGCGCTGCATCGACCCGGAGTTCATCGGCTTTCACCTGCTCGAGCGCTCGGAAATGTCGAGCAAGACGATCCCGAAGGCGTATCCCGAGGAGAAGGTCGGTTTGTTCTGCCGGCAGAACGGCAAGCTCATCGTCGCCGAATACAGCGACGTTCCCATGGAGTTGCAGCGCGAGAAGAGCGCCGACGGTGCGCTGCGTTTCAGCGCGGGCAGCATTGCGATCCATCTGATTGACCGCGATTTTGCCCGCCGCATGGCGGCAGGCGGCGAAGGGGTGGCGTTGCCGTTTCATCGAGCCGACAAAAAGATCACGACGATCGATGCGGCGGGGAATTCCGTGAAGCCGGGAAAGCCCAATGGCGTGAAGTTCGAACTCTTCGTGTTTGATGCGCTGCCGTTTGCACGGAGTCCGCTGGTGATCGAGACGCGCCGCGCGGACGATTTCAGTCCGGTGAAGAATGCCGAAGGTGTCGATTCGCCGCAGACCTGCCGTGACGACCAGCTCCGGCAATTCGCCCGCTGGCTGAACGCGGCCGGAGCGCACGTCGCCGTGGATGGCACCGGCCTGCCGCAGGTGAAGCTCGAAATTTCCCCGCTCTTCGGTGACGATGCCGAGTCGGTCGCCGCCTCCTGGCGCCGTCTCGCACCGCGGCCACCGATTCAGGAAAACCTCTATCTCGAATGACCGCGACCCCGCTGCCCCAAGAAGTTCACGCTGCCGCTGCTGCCGGAAAACTGCTCCCGAGTGCCGTGGAGAATCTCACCGCGTGGTGGAACGCGGGTCTCCCCGACTGGGCGCAGTCCAGTCTCTCCGAGCTGATCGAGCGCGAGCAGTGGGCGGAACTCAACGACCGTTTCTATCGCTACATGGAGTTCGGCACGGGCGGCCTGCGTGGCCGCACGATTGGCGCCGTCAGTGCACAGGCCGAGACCGGCACGCTCTCGCTGCAAGGTTCGCCGGCGCACGCCGGCGTTGGCAGCAATCTCCTGAACGACTTCACGCTCACGCGGGCGATCATCGGTCTGTTCCGCTATGTGCAGCGCTACCTCGAGTCGCAGCAGAGCACAGCGAAGCCGCGCATCGTCATCGCGCACGACGTGCGGCATTTCTCGCGTCAATTCTGCGAGCTCGCGTCATCGACTTGGACGAAACTCGGGGGGGAAGCGTATATTTTCGATGGCCCGCGCTCCACGCCGCAGCTGAGTTTCTCGGTGCGCTGGCTGAAGGCGCATTGCGGCGCGGTCATCACGGCGAGCCACAATCCGCCGCACGACAACGGATTCAAAGCCTACTTCGACGATGGTGCGCAGGTCGTGCCGCCGCACGACAAGGGCATCATCGCCGAAGTGAACGCCGTGCCGCTCAGTGCCGTGCACGAGTTTCTCAAGGTTGAAATCAGCGGCGTGCGCACGCTCGGGCGTGACGCCGACGAGGCCTACCTCAATGCCGCGGCGCAATCGGTCATCGACGTCGAGTTGCTGAGAAAATCCCAGCTCAAGATTGTCTTCACGAACATCCACGGCGTCGGCGGCGTCTCGTCGATGCCGCTGTTCGCGCGTTTCAATTTGCCGGTGATTCAGGTGCCGGAGCAGGCCGCGTTCGACGCGCGGTTTCCGACCGTGAAGTCGGCCAATCCCGAAAACGCCGAGGCGCTCGCACTCGCGGTCGCTTTGGCAGAAAAGGAAGGCGCCGACGTCGTGATGGCGACCGATCCCGATTGCGACCGCATGGGCGTCGCCGTGCGCAATCGCGCGGGCCAGCTTGAGTTGCTGACGGGCAATCAGGTCGGCGCACTGCTGGCGGACTATCGGGTCGGCAAATACAAGGAACTCGGCTGGATTCCGCACGAGGGCACCCAATCGGCGTGCCTCGTGAAGACGTTCGTCACCTCCCCGCTGCAGGACGCGGTCGGCGAGAAGCACGGCGTGAAAGTCATCAACACGCTCACCGGCTTCAAGTGGATCGCGGGCAAGATGCGCGGCTACGAGGAAAAGCTGAAGACTGCGATGGGCCCCGGCTTCGACTACGATGCGACGCCCTTCCGCGAACGCGCGCGGCTGCTGCAACAGCACAGCACGTTCTACCTGTTCGGCACTGAAGAGAGCTATGGCTACCTGCCGAACGATTTTCTGCGCGACAAGGACGGCAACGCGGCCTGCCTGATGTTCGCTGAACTGTGTGCGTGGGTGAAATCGCGCGGACTCACCGTGCCGGAGTATCTCGACGAGATCTATTTGCGCTGCGGCTTCTACCTCGAAGGCGTGATCAACATTTACTACGAGGGCGCGAGTGGTGCGGCGAAGATCAAGCGCATCCTCGACACCTACCGGGCGGCTCCGCCGCAGAAATTCGGCGATGTGGCCGTGACGCGCTTCCAGGATTTTGGCCGCGAGAAATTCTATGACGCCGACGGCGAACAGATTCCCGCGCAAGACCTCTACATCGTGACGTTGGCGAACGGTTACTCGTTCGCCGCCCGCGGCAGCGGCACCGAACCGAAGATGAAATTCTACCTATTCGCCTCGGAACCCGTTTCCTCGGCGGCCGATTTGCCGGCCGCGAAAGCGAAGGCAAGGGCCACGCTCGACCACCTGCGCGCCCTGATCGAGGCCGAGGCGCGCCAGCGCGCCGAGTCGTAGCCCGGGAGCTTCCGCGGGAAGGGAGGTTTCTCCCCGACGGCACGAGGTCAGCGATGCCCGACCGGAGTGGACACGTGGCCGCTTGCGGATGCGCATCGATGGGTTTCGTTTCCGACATGCCGTCGAACCCGCGAAACCGACCAGCCTGGCCTTCGGCGTCGGTCAGGCTCCTGCTGGCCGGCACGGTCGCGAGCGTGCTGACGGCGGTTGGCTGGCAGCGCTGGGTGATTGCCCGCACGGCTGGGGACGTGTTGGAGCACGCCATGGTGTTCGAGGCGCAGCTTGGCACGCGCATGGAATCGTTTTTGACGCTGTTGCGCGGAGCGGCGGGATTGTTCGCGGCGAGTGAGCACGTCGAGAAAGCCGAATTCGAAGCCTACACCTCGCCGTTGGATCTCGCACGAAACTACCTGGGAATGCAGGGCGTCGGCTTCACGCAACGAATTCGGGCCGGGGAGGTGCGCTCGATCGAAGACTACATGCGGCGGAACGGTGTCGCGGATTTTCGCGTCTGGCCGGCGACTCCGCGCGATGAGTTCCATTCGATCCTGTTCCTCGAACCCCAGGACGAGCGAAACCGGGCGGCCATTGGCTTCGACATGTTCACGGAACCGATTCGTCGTGCCGCGATGGAACGAGCCTGGGTGACGGGTCGAGCGGCGATGTCGGGCACCGTGACGCTGGTGCAGGAAATCGACGCGGCGAAGCAACCGGGATTCCTGATCTATTTTCCCGTCTATCAGAAGGGCGTGTTTCCGCTCAGCGAGGAGGAGCGCCGTGAGCAACTGTTGGGCTTCGTCTATGCGCCGTTTCGGACCTGGGATTTTCTCGAGCGCAAGGCGGCGCCATTGGCCGATCAGCACATCGAACTTGCGGTATTCGATCACGCGGAGCCCGCGCGCGGCACGCAGGTTTTCGGCGCGCCGCCACGGGCGGACGTGAATCGGTGGACGCAGGTGCAGCGTGTGCGCACGCTGCCGCTCGGCGACCGCACGTGGAGCGCCGTTTACACCGCGCGAGTGGAAAGCGCCGTGTCGTGGTGGACGGTGCTGGCGGGCGGAATGGTGGCAACCGTCGGCGTGTCGCTCCTGCTGCGCCGGGAAGAGGAAGCGCTTGAACGGGCCGAACTGAGCGAAGCCGAAACCCGCGAGCGCGAGAGCGAACTGGCGCTGCTGGTGCGCGCGATGCCCGGCCTCATCGTGTTTGTCGATCAGACGGGCACGTTCCGCCTGTTCAACGACCGACTGCGCGACTGGTTTGGCGTGGACCCGGCAACGCTGGTGGGGCGCACGGTCGAAGCCGCAGCGCGGCCGGAATCCTACGCGCGGCTGGGACCATTCATCCGGCGCGCGCTGGCAGGAGAAATGGTGAGCTTCGAGCAGTGGTTCAATCCCGCCGGCCCTGGGGAGCTGCCGGCGCGCTTTCTCGGTGTCCATCTCGTGCCGCACCGCAACGCCGCCGGCCAGGCGGGCGGTTTTTATGCGGTGATTTCGGATTTGACGCCGCACAAGCGCGCCGAGGAGGGCGCGCGCTTCGTCGCGGATTGCAGCAATCTGCTGCTCACGAGCCGCGGGGAGGACGAGATGATGCGGGGTCTGGTCCGGCTCGCGGTTCCGCGGGTCGCGGACGCCGCCGTCATCTTCCGGGTTGGGGACCACGCGCGCCTCAAGGTGATGGCGCTGGCGCACATCGATCCGCGGATCGAAGCGGGATTGGGGCGGCAATTCCATGGCTTCGAACTTTCCACGGAGGGCGAATCCGGCCTCGCCATCGCGGCGCGCACCGGCCGGGTCGCCGTGCTGACGAAAATCGACAGCGCGGAGGTGGCGGTGCGCCTCGGGATGACGGCGCAGGTCGAGGCCCTGGCCGCGCTGCGGTTGCGAACGGTGCTGCACATTCCCGTTGTCGTGCGCGACCGGGTCTGGGCAGTATTGACGCTCGGCACGGCCGACAGCGGAAGGCGGTTTTCCGAGTCGGACCTGCCGCTGGCCGAGGAAATCTCCACCCGCATCCGTTTGGCAGTGGAAAACGCCCTGTTGTTCGCCGAGGCCCAGCAGGAGATCGAGGATCGGCGGCGCGCTGAGCGGACCGTGCGCGAAACGGAGGAACATCTCCGGCTCTTCGTCGAGGGGGCGCGTGATTACGCGATGTTTCTGATGGACACCTCAGGAATCGTGACGGCGTGGAATCACGGAGCGGAGCGCATTCTCGGATTCACCGAGGTGGAGGCGATCGGCATGCCGGGGGCTCGCATCTTTGGACCCGAAGATCGCGCGGCGGGCGTTCCGGAGGCGGAAATGGCGACGGCGATGCGCGTCGGCTCGGCGCCGGACGAGCGCTGGCACGTGCGCAAGGACGGCACGCGCTTTTGGGCGAGCGGACACATGCTGGCCTTGCGCGACGAGGACGGCACGATGCGCGGCTTCGCGAAGATCATGCGCGACCTCACCGGCATGAAACTGACCGAGGAGGAGCTGGAGCGGCGGGTGCGTCAGCGCACGCTGGAGCTGAACGAGGCGGTGCAGGAGCTGGAGTCATTCTCGTATTCGGTCGCGCACGATCTGCGCTCCCCGCTGCGGTCGATCCAGAGTTTCACGCAATTCACGATCGACGAAGCGGGTAGCCGGCTCGCACCGGCCGAACGCAATTACCTCGACCGCGTGCAGCGGGCGGCGGCGCGCCTCGATCGGCTGATCTCGGACCTCCTTGCTTATTCGCGGGTGTCGAAGACGCGTGTTGAGCTGGTCCCCGTCAACTTGGGTCGCCTGGTCGGCGACATTTTTCGCGAGCACGACGAGTTTCAATTGCCCCGGGCTGACGTGCGCATCGAAGGAACACTCGGCACAGTGGTTGGTAATGAAGCCTACCTGACCCAATCGGTCACGAATCTGCTCGGCAATGCCGTGAAATTCGTCGAGCCCGGCAAGACTCCAATCGTGCGCGTCTGGTCCGAACGCGTCGGACCGAATCTGCGGCTGCACGTCCGCGACAACGGCATTGGCATCGCGCCGGAGCACCATGCGCGCATCTTCGACATCTTCGAGCGATTGCACCGGCACGGAACCTACGAGGGCACGGGCGTCGGACTCGCGATCGTGCGTCGCGCCGTCCACCGGATGAACGGTCAGGTCGGTGTTGCATCAATGCCGGGCGAGGGGACAACTTTTTGGATTGAGCTGCCCGCGTTCAGCCCCGGGGAAACGATCGCATAGCCCCCGGGAGAATCCTCGCGCGCGCCGGGTCAGCGCACCGGCACGGGCTTGATGTGCCAGATGTCGCGGCAGTATTCGCGAATCGCCCGATCAGAGGAAAATTTACCCATGCGTGCCACGTTCAGGATGGATTTGCGCGTCCAGCCTTCGGGATCGAGGAAGGCGGCGCTGACGCGCTCTTGCGCCGCGACGTAGTCGGCGAAATCGGCGAGCACGAGATAATCGTCCTGCTCCTTCAGGTTGCGAATGAGCGGCGCAAAGAGTTCGCGGTCGCCCCGCGCGAGTTGGTCCGAGGCAATGAACTCCAGCACGGCGCGCAGGTCCGGGTTGGCCTCGATGACTTCCCCCGGTCGGTAGCCGATGGCCTTTCGCTCGGCGACCTCGGCGGCGTCGAGGCCGAAGAGGAAGAAATTTTCTGCGCCGACTTCCTCCATGATCTCGATGTTCGCACCATCGAGGGTGCCGATGGTGAGGGCGCCATTGAGCGCGAACTTCATGTTGCCCGTGCCGGAGGCTTCCTTGCCGGCGGTGGAGATCTGCTCGGAAAGATCGGCGGCGGGGTAGATGAGCTGCGCGGTTTTCACGCAGAAATTTGGAAAAAACACCACGCGCAGGCGGTCGTTGGTTGCGGGGTCGGCGTTCACGACGTCGGCGAGGGAGTTCGCGAGCTTGATGATGAGTTTCGCGAAATGGTAACCGGGAGCGGCCTTGCCGCCGAAGAGGCAGGTGCGCGGTGCGCTGGCGAGCCCGGGATTATTTTTTTGGCGGAGATAGAGCCACACGATGTGCAGCAGATTCAAGTGCTGCCGCTTGTATTCGTGAATGCGCTTCGCCTGCACGTCGAAGAGTGAAGCCGGGTCGGTCGCGATGCCCGTGGTGCGGAGGATGAGCTGGGCCAGTCGAGCCTTGTTGCCGAGCTTCACCTCGCGCCAGGCGGCGCGAAACGCGGCATCGTCGGCCAGCGGCTCGAGCCGGCGCAGTTGATCGAGGTCGCGCAACCAGCCGCGCCCGAAGTGCCGCGAGATGAGCGCGGATAACGACGGATTGGCCACGGCAAGAAAGCGCCGGGGCGTGACGCCGTTGGTCTTGTTGGAGAATTTTTCCGGCCAGAGATCGTGAAAGTCACGCAGGACGGTCTGCGCGAGCAGTCGCGAGTGAAGGGCGGCGACGCCGTTGATCGCGGAGCTGCCCACACAGGCGAGATGGGCCATGCGGACGAATCGCTCGCCTGCTTCGTCGATCAGGGAGAGCCGGCGCACCTTCTCGTCATCGCCGGGGAAACGCGCGCGCACCTCGTCGAGGAAGCGCCGGTTGATTTCAAAAATGATTTCGAGGAGACGGGGAAGCACCCGTGCGAACAGCGGCAACGGCCAGCGTTCGAGCGCCTCGGGCAGCAGGGTGTGATTGGTGTAGGCGAACGTGCGGCGCGTGATGGCCCACGCCTTTTCCCACTCAAGTCCTTGTTCGTCGATCAGCAGTCGCATCAATTCGGCGACTGCGATGGCGGGGTGAGTGTCGTTGAGCTGGGCGGCGTATTTTTCGTGAAAGTGATCGAGCGAGGATTCGCGCTGCCGGTAGATGCGGATCATGTCCTGCAGCGAGCACGAGACGAAAAAGTATTGCTGCTCGAGTCGGAGCTGCTTGCCGGCCGGAGCCTCGTCGTTTGGGTAGAGCACCTTTGTGATGTTTTCCGAGGCGACCTTGTCGAGCACCGCGCCGTAGTAATCGCCGGAATTGAAGGCCTTGAAATCGAACGACTCCGTCGCCTCCGCTTTCCAGAGCCGCAGGAGGTTGACGGTCTTCACGTCGCAGCCCTGCACGAGTGTGTCGGACGGAGTGCCCAGCACGATTCGGTCGGGAATCCAACGGACGCAGAAGCGCCCCTGAGCGTCGTGGTGGGGCTCGGTGTGGCCGCCGAACTTCACGGCGAGGGCGATCTCCGGACGCGGAATTTCCCACGGATAGCCGAGCCTCAACCAGCGGTCGCTGCGTTCCACCTGCCAGCCGTCGCGGATCTCCTGGTCGAAGATGCCGAACTCGTAGCGGATCCCATAAGCGATCGAGGGAATCTCCAGCGTCGCAAGTGAGTCGAGGTAGCACGCGGCCAGGCGGCCGAGTCCGCCGTTGCCGAGGCCGGGCTCCTCCTCTTCGGCGAATATTTCCACGGGATCCCAACCGAGTTCGCGCATGGCGGCGGTGAAAGGTTCATGCAGGCCGAGATTGAGGAGATTTTTTTCCAGCTGGGGACCGATGAGAAACTCGGCCGAAAGGTAAACCGCGGTGCGGCTTGCGTGCTCGAAGTAGCACTGCGCGGTCGCGACCCAGTGATGGAGGATGTGATCGCGGACGGCGTAGGCGACGGCGAGGTAGCGGTCATGGGGAGTCGCGACGGCGGGGAAGCGCGCGAGCATGCAGAAGAGTTTTTCCTCGATGGCATGCTTCAGTTCGGTGACCGACGGGACGGCGGGAGCGGCGGCGAGCAATTTCATGGCGACGGCGGGTGGGTGAACCCGGCTGGTCGCTCTGCCTGCGCGGAATAAGCGGTGGGCCAGTCGTGTCCCGCGGTTGCGGGGCGACCGCTTCATACTCCCGCGGTGGCGGTGCGCCAAGTGGAAATCCGGCGCGAGGGCGGCGACTCAATGCCCGGATAGACTCCAGATCAGCAGGGTGACGCTGGCGGCGGCGGACACGACCAGCACGACAACTAGTGCTACCGTCTTGCGGCGTTCATGGCGGTCCGTCTGCGTCCAGGCATTATCGTTGGGTCGTCGGCCAAACATTCGTGCGGAGGGAAATATACGATTCAGCGGGCTGAAAAGCTTCTCCGACCAACCCGCGGAATTATGAGTTGTTTCGAGCAAGCGCCGCGGCCAAGCGCGCACGGTGCACGGAGGCAGGCTGCAGAAGCGTCCACTCAGTCGGTGGTCTTCCTCAGGCGACGGTGAGACCGTAGATCAGCAGACCAATGCCAGCGCCGACGACGCCAACGAACGCGATCGCGGTGAACGCGAGCGTGTAGCGCTCTTGCCGGTCGGCTTCGAGCCAAGCGTTATCTTTCTTCGATGGGAGCAGCACGCTGCGCATGAGCGCGAAGCAAAGGGTTTGAGCCCGGCTTGAACAGCTCGCGCTGCCGGAAACACAAAGGGTGCATGGCATTCGCCAAGCCATGCGCACCATCTCGGGAGGAAATCCCGGATTGCCGTTCGCGTTCGTCCACGAAAAAGGCGCGCCGGTGAAGGCGCGCCGAATTGCATGGGTCGCTCTGGTCTTAGACCAGCAGCAGCGCCGGCTTCTCGAGGAGGTCCTTCAACGCGGCGAGGTATTGCGCGCCGAGGGCGCCGTCCACGACGCGATGGTCGCACGAGAGAGTGAGGCTCATGCGCTGGCCGACCGCGAGCTGGCCGTTTACCGCGACGGGCTTCTCCACGGTGGTGCCGACCGCGAGGATGGCGGCGTTGGGCGGGTTGATGATTGCCGAGAAACGATGCGCGCCGAACATCCCGAGATTCGAGACGCAGAACGTGCCGCCGGTGAATTCGTCGGGCTTGAGCTTCTTTTCCTTCGCGCGTTTGCCGAGTGCTTTCGCTTCGGTGCTGATCTGGAAAATCGATTTCTGGTGCGTGTCGCGAATGACCGGCGTGATGAGACCGTCCTCCATCGCCACGGCGAACGAGACGTGCGCGGCGCTGTGATATTGAATGCCGGTGCCGGTCCACGACGCGTTGACGGCCGGGATGCGACGCAGCGCTTCGGCGCTGGCCTTGAGCACGAAATCATTCACGGAAAGCTTCACGCCTTCCGCTTCGAGGCCGGTGTTGAGCTGCGTGCGGATCGCGAGGAGCGGCGCCGCATCGACTTCAAGTTCGACGTAGAAGTGCGGAATCTGCGTCTTCGCTTCGAGGAGGCGTCGGGCAAT
>PNJQ01000003.1 GCA_013821985.1 Opitutus sp. | reverse complement strand
ACTCAGGGTGTTGGTGAAGCTCACGGCCGAGGTGCCGTCGGCGTTGAGGTTGACGGAGCGGTTGAGCGCGACGGTGCCAGAGAACGTGCCGGTGCCGCTGGCGATATTGCCGCCGAGGGTTGTCGTGCCGCTGCCGCTGTTGGCGACGGTGACGTTGCGGCCGACGGTCACACCGCTCGTGCCGATGAGCAGCGCGGTGTTGTTGGCGGCGGTGCTGGCGTTGTTGACCGTGACCGCGCTGGTGGCGTTGCCGAGAGCGCCGTCGGCACCGCTGGGGGCGTTGGAGTTCACCTGCAGCGTGCCTTGGCTGACCGTCGTGGTGCCCGTGTAGGTGTTCGTGCCCGAGAGGATCAATGTTCCGGTGCCGGACTTGATGATGTTACCGGCGCCGCTTCCGCCGTTGGCAATCGTGCCGCCGACGGTCGTCGTGCCAGTGCCGGCCAATGTGAAGGTGCGTCCGGTGTTGTTGTTCGAGAGATTGACGTTGCTCAACGTGACCGTGCCGGAGCCGTCGTTGGTGAACCGCCGGTTGCCGCCGCTGTTGACCACCGTGCCATTGAAAGTGCGGTTGCCCGAACCGGTGTTGGTGATGCCGGTGTTATTCGAGATCGTCGTCTGCCCGCCAAAGGTGAAACTGCTGCTGCCTGCAAGCGTGAGGGCGTTGCTGACGGTCGTCGTGCCCGCGAACGAAAAGGCGCCGGAGGCGGCATTCCATGTCTGGGTTGCTCCGACCGTGATAAGCACACGGTTCGTGAACGTCTGGGTATTGGTGTTGTTATTGGTCAGACCGGAGCCGTTCAGCGTGAGTGTGCGATTCGAACCGTCACTGAATGTGAAGCCGCTGGTTCCGGTATTGCTGAAGACGATGCCCAGCGTCGTCCGATTGCCGCCCAGGCTGATCGAGTATTGCCCGTTCGCACTCGCGGCGTTGAAGACCAGATTGTCGGCGTTGGCCGGCACGGAATTCGTGGACCAGTTGGTGCCAGTCCCCCATGCCCCGGTTCCCGCGCCACCATCCCACGTGACCGTCGCAGCTGATGCCATCACTACGCCCGCGACCAACATAATGAAACTCAGCGTGGCCCTCGCCCAGCCTGCAGTCACGCGACCTCGAGGTGCGACTGTGCAAGGGGAGTTCATCGGTGAAGGGCAGGAAAACAAAATCAGGTCCGTGAGTCGATAGGAAAATTAGGGTCTAATACCTACTCGGCGTGGCCATAGTGCATCGGACTGATTGCCGAAAAATTAAGCTCTAGGGTTTTTTACCCAGAAACTGCTTGCCCCAACCAGGCCGGAGTGGTCTATTTCCCTCCATCAGTCATCCGGACGTCACCATGAACTCGCACCTGCCCCGTCTCTCCCTCGCGATTCTCGTATTTCTCACCGGCGTCTTCACCGCGTTCGCCCAATTGCCCCCCGGCACCGCCGCAGTGTCCTACGACCCCGGTCTGACCCGCGTGGAGGGCGATCAGCCGCTGACGAAGACGGTTTTCGTCGCCATTCATTCTCCCGACAACGTCCCCGTCGGTGGCTCCGTGACAGTGACGCCGGTGCTGAGCATGCTCGGCCAGCCTTCGGGTGTGCCGGATTCGGTGGCGTTGAGCTACGTGACGTTCAACCCGAGCACGCTCACGTTCACCGGCCCGAACCAGACCGTCACCGCGCGCATCGATCTGGAATTTCCGCGCGGCGTCGATGCGGGCGTCTATTCCTACATGTTCGTTACCTCCGGCTGGGCCCCGGGCACGCAGGACCTCGGTGGCTTTCTCAACGCGACGATCTATCCGGAAATCACGCCCGGCGGACCACCGTCCGTCTCCATCACCACCCCCGCCGACAATTCGGTTTTCACCTATTTCCCACTCGTCGGTCCGCTCAGCGTTCCGATCAGCTTCACCTCCTCCGCTCCGGAATCGACGCCCGTCACCAATGTCGATGCCGACTTGAACGGTGCGCTGCTCACCCTCGCGAGCACGACCGGCGTGGACGGCGTCATCACCTCCACAACCACCGCCAGCATCGCGGCACCCGGAGTATATACCTTGCGCGCACGCGCGACGAATGCCGATTCAACGGCGACGGATACCTCCGATTTCACCGTGGTCGTTTCGGCTCCGCCGCCCACGGCGGCGATCGCTCTCCCGCTGGCGGGCGCAACCTTCACCTTGCCGGCCAACGGTTCACTGGCGGTGCCCTACACCTTCACGGGAGTCAGTTTTTTCGGCGGCATCACCTCGCTCACCGCGACGCTGAACGGCCAGCCCGTGAACTTCACTGCTGCAGGCCTGACCACGCTGACCGCCACAGGCAGCGGTAACTTCAACATCACCACTGGCGGCGCCTACGAACTCGTCGTCACCGCCACGGACGGAAACGGCACGGCGACCGCAAAGACCACGTTCACCGTTAATGGCTACATCCCGCCGCCCACGATCTCGATTTCGTCGCCCTTGAACGGGGCAACATTCTCGCGAATGGCCGGCGACGCCCCCACCCAAATTCCGTTCACCTACGCTGGTGACGCGGGCACCGGCTATACGATCACCTCCTTGACCGGCACCTTGAACGGTTCACCCGTCACGGCGACGCTGAGCGGCATCGGCACGATGACGGCCACCGGCAGCGGGACCCTTTCGGTCAGCACGGGCGGCACGTTCGTGCTCTCAGCAACGACAACCAGCGTCGGCGGCACGGCCTCCGCGTCTGTCACCTTCACCGTGAACGAAACGCCGCCTCCCGCAGCGGCATGCTCCGTGAACTGGCTGCCGCCGATCTCCCTCGGACGCCCGTTCAAGGCCGGCTCCAACGTCTCGATCAAGTTTGAGCTCGATTGCAACACCTGCGGAGATCGCGGCATCGACCGGGACGGCGACGGTGATCCCGATCACTATCCCGGCCAGCGCACGAAATCGAAGATCAACATCGACAAGACCGTCGTGATCGCGATCACCGAGATTCTCAGCGACGGGGGCAATGGCCCGTGCTGGCTCTTCCCGTATTCCTCCAGTCCCAATGCCCCGGGCTACACGATTCAGGGCAATGACATGTATCACCTGAATTTTCCGGCCCCCAGCGGCAAAAAGCGTTACCGCGTCGAGGTGTTTGGCGGCGGATCCGGTTCGCCCGTCCTTTACGGCACCCGAGAATTCACCACGCGATAACGGCGCACGCCGCCCCTGCCTAATCCATTTTCCGGCACCGCTGCGGCGGTGCCTTTTTTTTCCTCAATTCCCCGCCACCGCGCGTTCCAGCACCGAGTAATTCAATTCCAGCGACAGTGGCCGCACCACACCGAGCAGCACGACCGGTGAAATCCGGCCGCGCGCGAGAGCCTCGTCGAGACGCTGCTCGGTGACCAGCCCCGCCCGATGACGCGGGGCCGTCAGCTCTCTAATCTCCGAAAGCCAATCGGCCTTCCCGCCCAAGGCTGCCGCACAATACAACGCCGCCAGCGCCTCGGCGTAAGCTTCGCCACCGGAAGAAGCCAATCGCCGCGCCGCCGCGCGGGCCTGCTCCAGCAAGGCATCGCTCGGATAACGCACAAGGTGCTGGGCCACCAGCAGGAGGCCGTATTCCCCTTCCTGGCCTTCGCGCGCCAGCAGCCCGCGCACGTCTGCCTCCCGAGCGACATGATTGCGGCCCACCGCGTGCGCGGCCAACAAAAGCCGGAACGCGTCGGTTTGGGCCAGCAACCGGCCCTTTTCGCGCAGGATGAAAAGCGCCTCCATTGCGTCGCCCCATTCGAGCAGCCGCTCGATCCGATGCATCAGCGCGTAGGGCTCCGAGGGCAGCGGTTCCCTCACCAGCAGCGTCTTCGCTTCCGACCATTCGGCCTGCCGCAACCGCAGCTCGAAGGCCAGCACCGCGCGGGCCTCGACCGGCACGCGTTCATTCGCCGCCACAGCTTCCACCGGTTCCCATTTCTTTTCCGCCCGCGCCGCAAACAACAGGCCATGCAGCCAGACGCGCCACTCAGCCGGCGAATCCACCAGTCGGCGCGAGGCCAAATCCGCCACACTCGCCAACTGTCCCCGCGCGAGCAGACTCCGAAACCACGCCCGCGAGGTGTCATCTCGTCGCGCCGGGTGCTCTTCGTAGAGCCGCCGATAAATGAAATCCACCCGTTCCGGACGCGCCACATGATCCACCTGTGCGAGCATCATGGCCGTGTCGTAATCGCGCGGGGCCATCGTCGCAGCGAGCGTCAGCGAGGCCAGCGCCTCACGATATTTTCCCGCCATCACCAGTTCCTCCGCCTGGCGCCGGAAGAATCGGGCGCGCACGCCCTCCAGTTCGCCCCACGCCCCAGGCCAGAAAATCTGCCGCGGCGTCACCTCATAACCAACGGTCCGCATCGTAAGCCACAAACCGCCGCCCACCGATCCCACGACGAGGCCGAGCAGCAGGGCGTAGAGCGCAAACAATCGCCCCCAAAACGGCCGCACTTGCTCCGGCCGCGCGCTGCAACGCCACTCGCCGGCCGCGTTTTCCTGCAGCAGCGGACAAACCCGCCGCGCAAAGCGCCGCGGACTGTGCCAATACGTGACGGCCTCGCACCGCGTCTCGCCCGGCGCACCGGAATCGCTGGCATTGTGGCACGGACATTGACCGCGTCGTCCGCGGACAACGAAGACGAGCTTGCGGGTGTTCCACCACCACGGCGCACCCAGACTCCGGAAAAAATCGGCCAGCCAGCCTCGCATCGTGTTGTTCCGAGCAAGCCGCCCTGCGCCAGCCGGCGCAAGCCGCATTGCCGGTCAATGCGCGCCGCCGTGCTCCTGGATGTATTCTTGTTTCAGCCCGAGCGTTTCCGGCGCGTGGAGCACGAGCATCTTCATGCGAATGTCGCCCGGGACGGCACGCGCGGTGAGTTTCGACACGACGATCATCAATGTGATCGCCAGTGGCACCGTCCAGATCGCCGGCTGTTCGCACAGGATGCGGAACAGCGGGTTCGCTTTCCAGAATCCGCCGAGCTCGACGTAGTGCAGATCGCTGAGATTGGTCAGCGTCGTGCAAGCGAGCGCCGCCAGTCCGCCGCCGAGCATGCCCGTCGCCGCACCCGCCATCGTCATGCCGCGCCACCACACGCTCATGAACAGCAGCGGAAAATAGCTCGCGGCGGCGATCGCGAACGCCTGACCGACCATGAAATTGATCTGCAACTGCTCGACCTGCGTGCCGAGCCCGATCGCCACCGCGCCGATGAGCACCGCCGCAAGCTTGAACATCCGCATGCGCTGCTCCGGCGTTGCCTGCGGCCGCAACATCCGGCCGTAAACGTCGTGCGCCAGCGCGCCCGTCATCGACACGAGCAATCCGCTGAACGTGCTCATGAACGCCGCGAACGCCCCCGCGCACGTGATGCCGCTGAGAATGCTGCCCCACACCCCGCCGAGCGCGCGTGGCAGTTCGAGCACGATCTTGTCCGTGCCCTTCGCGCCGGTCGCCGCATAGAGTTCCGGCGCGAGATTCCGCCCGAGGACGCCGAATACCGGCGGAAAGACATAAAAAATTCCGATGAGAATCATCACCCACATCGTCGTGCGTTTCGCGGCGACGCCGTCGGGATTCGTGTAGAACCGCACGAGAATGTGCGGCAATCCGGCCGTGCCGCACACGAGCGCGATGATGAGCGAGTAAGTATAAACCAGCGAATACGGCCGCGCCTGCTCGTCGTTGAGACCTGCCGCCTTCGCCGCCTTCGTGGTTAGCGGCCCAAATGGCGAAATCCATGCCGTGTCCGCCGGAGCTTTTTCGACCAGCGGCTTGCGCTCCACTGCCTGGGTGATCGACACCGACTCGCCCGCGCGCGCGAGCTTCTCGACCCGACCGTCGTTCGCCCCGAGGTGCGCGCCGTAGAAACCGTAAACCGACATCAGCACGAACACGGGCAGACTGATCGCGAACATCTTCATCCAATACTGGAACGCCTGCACGAGCGTGATGCCCTTCATGCCACCGAGCGCGACGTTCAACGTGATCACCGCGCCGACGAGCACGACGCCGCCCCAGTAGGGCATGCCGGGAAAAATATATGCGAGCGTCGTCCCCGCGCCCTTCATCTGCGGCATCGTGTAGAAAAATCCGATGAACAACACGAAGCACACCGCGATCTTGCGAAACAGCGGCGAGTCGAACCGGCCCTCGGCAAAATCCGGGATCGTGTAGGCGCCGAACCGACGCAACGGACCCGCGATGAACAGCAGCAAAAACAAATACCCGCACGCGTAACACACCGGATACCACAACGCGTCGTAGCCGCTCGACATCACCATGCCCGCCACCCCCATGAACGACGCCGCGGACAAATACTCGCCGGAGATGGCCGACGCGTTCCAGCCGACTGACACCGAACGCCCCGCCACGAAGAAGTCGCTCGCCGTCTTCGAAGTCTTCGCCGAGCGAAAACCCATCCACACCGTCACCACGACCGTGACGAACGAGAAACCGAAGATCCACGGATCGACGCCGCCGAACAGTCCGCCCGCCGCGAAGAAAAAAGGCAACCCACTCATTGCTCCGCCCTCCCCTTCTTCACCTGCTCAACCTCGTCCTGTTCGAGCCAGATCGAGCGGCGAATAAAATACCACGAGATGATCCACACCGCGGGGAAGGACAGCACGCCCACGAGCAGCCAGCTTAACGTGAAGCCCGCGACGCGCGTCGCCATCAGCGCCGGCGCGAAATAATTCGCGAGCGGCAAGCCGAACAGCATGACGAGAAACGCCGCGGCACACGTGATCGAGAGCTTCAGTTGCCGGCGCATCAGCGTGTGCAGGAACGCTTCGCTGTGCACCGCGTCGTCGTGGGGTATCGGAGACGGCATGGGGCGGCAGACTGCGCACGTGCCTCCGCGAGACAACACCGATGTTCGTCTTACCGCTGGATCGTGGGTTTCCGGAGTGGAGAGCGCTGCTCCCGAGCGCCGCGCTCAACGCGGGGGCACGCACCGCGGCTTCCAGATATGCCGGGGTCCCGTGGAATCCCCGGCTTCCTTTCCGCATCGCGAGCCCGCGTTTGCCTCCGCCGCCGCCCTGCACACGCTGACCGGCGTGCAATACGTCTATTGGACGCTCACCATTCTACTCATTCTCGTCGGTCTCGTCGGATCGGTCGTGCCGCTGCTGCCCGGCACGACATTGATTTTCGTCGGCGTGCTGCTGCACAAATTTTTTCTCCCCGCCACCGTTACCACCACCGCAGTCGTCTGGATCGGCGTCTTCTGGATTTTTTCCGTCCTGGCCGATTTCGCCTGCACGCTCCTGGGCGCGCGGCTGCTCGGCGGATCGAAGTGGGGCATGACCGGCGCCGGCGGCGGGGCGCTGGTCGGCATGTTCTTTTCGCTCCCCGCGCTGTTGCTGAGCACGATCGTCGGAGCCTTCGCCGCGGAGAAACTCGTGGGAAAGCGCACGCACGGCGAAGCGCTTAAATCCGGCCTTGGTGCCGCGCTCGGCTTTCTCGTCAGCACCGTCGTGCGGGCGGCGTTTGCCGTGGCGATGGTCGCGCTGTTCGCCTATTCCGTGATTACCATCGCGCTCGCCGCGAACCCCACCTGACTGCGCATCGCTTCACTGCGCCGGCGCGCGGAGTAGCGCAGCTGATTCGTTTTGGCATAATCCCGGCGCTGCTAAAGCCACGGGAGCGGCCCGCCGGAATTGTGGCATCGGCTGCCGCACGGCATGCTGGCGGCGGCTTCCGACGATGGGCGCCGGGGGCCGACTACCCAAATGTATACTCCCTGTCATTCCACGGGAAGCGCTCCAATCGGCACCTCCCTGCACTTGTCGTCCATGCTCCGCTGGATTCTCACCGCCATCTTCGCTGTGGCTGCGCTCGAGGCATCGGCAACCCTCACCACCTACACGTTGTCCGGCAGTGACGGCGTGCATCGTCTCACCGCGTCATTCACCATCGATGACCACGCGTTCTTTTGGGACCAATACGGCTACCGCGTTTATTCGGACTCCGGTTATCCGGAATTCTCTCCGCGGGCGATCACGAGCGGCGGCTACACCATGCGCCGCATCGCTGACGGCCAAGT
Source organism: Opitutus sp. (assembly GCA_013821985.1). Classification (GTDB taxonomy): domain Bacteria; phylum Verrucomicrobiota; class Verrucomicrobiia; order Opitutales; family Opitutaceae; genus Didemnitutus. The sequence goes on along the minus strand of PNJQ01000003.1, from coordinate 90,715 downwards.
GGTCGAGCAGGCGACGGCCGACGGCAATGGGAGCTATTTCTACGTGCTCGATAATTACGGCAACTCCGACTGGCTCATCTTCGTCTTTCACACGGCAAGCGGCTATCACGAGATTGATGTTTTCTGGGACACTCTCGACGTGTTTTCCGGCCTGACCCCGCCGACAACAATCACCGGCCAGCCGACCCGCATGCGCCAATGGACCACGACCGAAGCCCGTGATTGGAACGTTTCGACCACGTTGGTCGTGAATGGCGACCTCGGTCTGCTGGTCAACCGGATCGCAGCCCTGGAAACGCAGGTGGCGTCGCTGCAAGGGCAGCTCACCGCCGCGCAGCAATCGGCCAGCTTGCTCAATCAGGAGAACGTGCAGCTCAACCAGCAGATCGTTGCGTGCCAGAACCAGCTCGCCGCGGCCAACGCCCAAATCGCCGCCCTGCAGGCGGAGAAATCCGCGCTGCAAGCGGACATCACAAATCTCCAGGCCCAGCTCACCGCCGCGAATCAAACCATCGCTGCGCGCGATGCCGCAATCACGCAGCTGACCGCGGAAAAGACCGCGCTCGAACAACAACTCGCCCTCGCTCTCAATCGCATCGCAACCCTCGAGGCTCAGGTCGCCTCGCTGCAGTCCACCGTGACCGCGCGCGAAGCAGCCATCGCGCAACTTCAGCAACAGCTCGCAGCCGCCAACGCGCATATCGTCAACCTGCAGAACCAGATCGCGGCACTCCAAAGCACGATCGCCACACGGGAGGCCACGATCGCCACTCTGCAGGCGAACCTCCGCAACGCCGCCAATGCCATCGCGGCGCGCGACGCGATCATCGCCGGCCTCCAGTCCGACCTCACCGCAGCCAACACCAATCTCGCAGCCCGCGTCGCCGAGATTGCGGCGCTACAGTCGTCGCTGGCCCATGCCAACGCCACCATCGCGGCCCGCGACGACACGATCACCAGCCTGCGCAGCGAGCTCGCGGCCGCCCAGACGCAGATCTCGGCCCTCAACGCCAATCTCGTCGGCGTGTCGTCCAGCCTCACGCGCCTCACCAGCGCGTTCGGCAATGCGTTTGGACCGGTCACATTGCCCGGAGGAGTCGTCAACGCGCAGTTGAACGCGCTCATCGACGGCATCCTGGGCATGAACCGCGGCTCACAGCAGCAGCTCTACTTCCAGCTCACCGGCAAAAAGTGAGCCGCCGCCGCTTCGCCGCTTTGCTTCCGCCCCGACCGCATGCCGGGGCGTTTTTTTTACGCCGCGTGCGACCACTCGAGCAGCGCGAACTTGGCGAACTGTGCCCGCGCGCGCTCGATCGCGCCCTCGACTTGATCGCCGGAAATTCCCGCGCATTCCAACATCGCGTCGTCGCGCTGCCAGCCGGTCGATTCTCCGGGCAAATAACAGCCCCACTCGGCGAGCACGCTGCAGGCGAGGTGCAGTCGCGCCGCACCGGATACGAATTCCGCGCCGTCCTGCGGAGAGCGGTGCGTGCACACGGCGCCGACCATCTCCGGCGGAAACCGCCAATGCTCGAGCAATACCGCCGAAACTTCCGCCGCGCTGAAACCGTGCTGGTGTTTTTCCCAAGCATGAACGTCGGACGCGACACCTTCACCGGGATACCGGACGTGCGGCGCATAATTATTGAGCACGACCTTGCCGATGTTGCGCAGCAAACCGGTGGCGTAGGCGTTGCGCGGATCCGCTCCGCTCAGTTCGGCAAATGCTGACGCAAGCGTGGCCGCCGCGACCGCGTTTTCCCACAGCCGACCGCCCGCGATGTCGTAAACCGCCAGTTCGCCCTGAAAGCTCTGGCGCGACACCGCGAGCCCGACGATTTGGTGAATGTCCCCGAAACCCACGCGCGCCACCGCGTCGTCGAGTGATTCGCAGCGGCTGCGCAATCCGTAGAGCGCGCTGTTGGCGAGCTTGATGACCTGAAATGTCAGCGCGGGGTCGATGTGCACGAGCTCCACGATATCCTCGAGATCGGTGTCGTGATCATCGAGCAACGATTGCAAGCGGCCGAGCACGCCGAGCGACGGAGGCAGACGCGTGCCGAGGGAGACAATGGTTTCGCGGCCCAGATTCATGACGGGGTCCGCTTCTCATCGGCACAAGGCCACCTTTACTGGAGAGCAATTTTGATCGGCGCGTGCTCTGTCTGAATCGCCCGTGAACAGGCTCATTCAATTTCGGCGGCACGCCGGCGGCCACGACCGCCGGATCGAAACGCCGCACGACGGGCTCCGCGTTTGCGCCGCCCGCGCCCACTCAAAAGTCGATCGCCTTGAGCGGTCCGAGCTTCACGTTGAAGCGCTCGTCGTAAGGCGTCACCCGCCGGAAATCCGTGCGCAGCGACTCCGCCCGCGCGCCGACGGTGATGAATAGCAACGATGCCGTGCCACCGCCCGACATGGCCACCAGCGCGGGATCGTGCTCCGGCATCACGGTCGCGAACTCGAGCCGCGCATCGGCGTTCTTCACGTTAACCACGCCGGCGACGCGAACGTTTTCACGCAGCTTCACATCGACCAGCTTCAGAATTTCCTTTCGTCGGTCGATCGTGACGAACACCTGAAATTTCTCCGGCGGGAACCGCGACGACTCCTCGAGCTTCAGCGGCACCTCATAGACCAATTCGTTCGTGGACTCGAAGGCGACGACCGCCTGCTGCACGAGGAGCAACTCGCCGAGCGTCTTGCGATCCTTCGCCAGCTTCGCGCGCTGCTTGCGGAATTTTTTCAACTGCCGCTCCGTCGCCGGCTGACCGTCCTCTTCCATCAGCGTCCACTGCACGTCGTAGTGTTGCGAGGGATCGAACCGCGCGACCCACGATTCCTTCACCTTCCCCTCCTTGTCGAGCTGCGCGAACTTCTGCGTGTAAGCCCAACGCCCGGCGTCGCGCCCGAATTTCCGCAACGCCGCCGCCAGCGGAGGATGCACCCCCGCGAGCGGATCGTAGGGATTCAGCTCGGGTTCGTCGGCCGGGAATCCCGTCGCGAGCAACACCGCACCGCACAATAAGAAAAGGAAAAGGCGCATGGCTTTGAGACCATGCGCCGCGGATTTGTTTCAGCAACTTTGCCGTGATGAGTGGTCGCGGCGCCGGGTGGACGCGCGGCGGCCCGACCGGGACGGCGACTCAGTCCGCCTTGATGCGGAATACCTCGTCCTTGCGCTCTCGCCGGATCTTGAGGTCAAGCAGCAGCGTGCGGTGCGGCTGGAAGAGCTTTTGCATCTGCTGCCGCGAAATCTTAATGCCGCCGATGTCGTCGTCCGTGAACGTGCGGTAGCCGACGAGACCGTTCTTCAACAGCTCGGGCGTGGCCGTGACGCTGACCTTCATATATTCCTGCTCCTTGTCGAGCTGGCGGAACAGCGTTGTGCAATCGACCATCAAGCTACGGTAGGCGGGATTGTCACCGTAGGCGTGGACGGTTTGGAGCACGTCGCGGTGAAACAGCTCCGAGAACAGGCTCTTCGGGTCGTCCTCGTCCTCGACGTAGAACTCGAGGAAGTAATCACGCACCTCGACGCCGGCGTCGTCGCGCAGGCGCACGACCGTGTTTTGGTAACCGAACTTGCGATCGTCACCGTCCTTGCCGTGCGATTTGTCCTGCTCGGCGCGGCGCGTGATCTCCTCCGTTGCGACCGCGCATTCGCTACACCAGGCGTCGAACTTGTCTTCCGGCACGGTCAGCGCGCGCGCAATCGCGTCCCGGCCGCCAGGATCGCGCGGTCCGCCGTCCTTCATTGCCGCGGTCGAGTGATTGTCGTTGTCGAGAATCCGAAACGCCGTGCCGCCGGTGGAGTTCCACGTCTTGAAAGTCGGGTTGAGTGGATCGGTGGCGAAGTCCGCCTCGACGAGCACGCAATTCAGGTTCGCCGTCGAGGCGCGGACGGTGCCGTCCGAGCCGCACTCGTTGGCGGCGGCCATGATGCCGCTGTAGCCGACGTTGCCCACGAGGACGGTGCAAAGAACCTTGCCGAGGCCGAAATGACTTTGGCTGCCGAAGCGGTCGCGCATCGCCAGCTCCCACGAGTAAGGGCTCGCGAGTTCGAGGCCCTTGAGGATGTGCGTGCCGGTCTCAAATGGTTTCTGGGAGTTAAAACCCTTCACGATGCGGCCGTAGAATGCCCGGCCCTTGTGCGCGAGCGGTGAGCCGAAGTTCGCCGGTGCGAGCATGAGCAGGCGCTTAATTGGCGCCTCGCCGACCGCGAAGTGCGTGTCGAGCCAGTCGCGGATCACCAGCCCGCCCGTGCTGTGGATCACCGCATCGACTGCGCCCGGCTTGGTCGGCAGCTTGGCGTCGGTCCACGCGCGTTGCATGCCCGCCACGAGGTCGTCGAACCGCACGTCGTCGTCCATCGAGACGTAGTCGGCGAGGTTGATCTGGAAGAGATTTCCGCCGGCGAGGGAGCCGACGAAGTTGCGCAGCGCGCCGAAGTTGGCCGAGCGATCGCTCCAGCCGTGGATGATGACGATGGGACGGGACATGGCAGGGATTGTCACGCCGGTCCCGCCGTTGCGGAACGAATCGTCCCGCGCCCAACCGGGGCGCGACGGTTCATTCAGAAACAGGTGAGGTCTGCGTGGATGGTTGAGCGGCCCGTGAGCGCGAAGGTCGGCCGCGCACGCGTCGTTGCCAAGTTCTAATCCGGCGCAACGGATTTGTCGGAGCCTGCTTGCCGGCCATCCGGGGCAACGAAAATGCGCGCTCGCGGCCTGCGCCGCGGCGCGCGGATAAAGCGCCCGCTCAGCCCATGCGGCTCAGCCCATGCGGCACATCAGGAGCTCGCGCTCGAAGATCAATTCCTTCGGCAGCGTGGCATGAAGGTCGAAGAAGAGTTCTTCCTGCCCGATGATTTCGGCCTTCCACGCTTCGCGGTCGAATTTCTGCAGCTCGTCGAATTTCTCCTCGGGGAAATCCATGCCGTCCCACTCGATGTCGCGGTAGCGCGGCACCCAGCCGATCGGAGTCTCCTTGGCGCGGCCGCCCGCGCGCACGCGATCGACGATCCACTTCAGCACGCGCATGTTTTCGGAGAAGCCCGGCCAGATAAACTTCCCGTCCTGGTCCTTGCGGAACCAGTTCACGTGGAACACCCGCGGCGTCTCGCTGAGGTTGCGCTGCATGTTCATCCAGTGGCGGAAGTAATCGCCCATGTTGTAGCCGCAGAACGGCAGCATCGCCATCGGGTCGCGGCGCACCTTACCGATCGTGCCCGCCGCTGCAGCGGTCATTTCGGATCCCATCGTCGCGCCGATATAGACGCCGCTGGACCAGTTGAATGCTTGGAACACGAGCGGCATCGTCGTCGCCCGGCGGCCGCCAAAAATGATGGCGTGGATCGGCACGCCCTCGGGATCTTCCCATGCCGGGTCGATCGTGGGACACTGCTTCGCGGGCGCGGTGAAGCGCGCGTTCGGATGCGCCGCCGGAGTGCTTTTCTCCTTCGCGAGCGCGGGCGTCCACTCGTTGCCCTTCCAGTCGATCGCGTGCGCAGGCGCTTCCTTCGTCATGCCTTCCCACCACACGCCGTTGTCGTCGGTGAGGGCGACATTCGTGAAGATGGTGTTCTTCGACAGCGCCTTCATGGCGTTCGGGTTCGTGTGGTCGCCCGTGCCGGGCGCGACCCCGAAGAATCCGGCCTCGGGATTGATCGCGCGCAGGCGGCCGTTGGCGTCCGGCTTGATCCACGCAATGTCGTCGCCGACGGTCCACACCTTCCAGCCCTTTTTTTGAAAGTGCGGCGGCGGGATCAGCATCGCGAAATTCGTCTTGCCGCACGCGCTGGGGAACGCCGCCGCGACGTAGGTCTTCTGGCCCTCGGGATTTTCGACGCCGAGGATGAGCATGTGCTCCGCCATCCAGCCTTCATCGCGCGCCATCGCGGAGGCGATGCGGAGCGCGAAACATTTTTTGCCAAGGAGCGCGTTGCCGCCGTAACCCGAGCCGAAGCTCCAGATCTCGCGCGTCTCGGGGAAGTGAACGATATACTTCTCCTTGTTGCACGGCCACGAGACGTCCTTCGCGCCCTTCTTCAACGGCGCGCCGACGGAGTGGACGCACGGCACGACGCGCTTAAAATCCTCGTCGATCAGCTTGAACACCTCTTTGCCGATGCGCGCCATGATGCGCATGTTGACGACCACGTATGGCGAATCGGTCAGCTCGACGCCGATCTGCGACATCGGCGAACCGATCGGGCCCATCGAGAACGGCAGCACATACATCGTGCGGCCCTTCATGCAGCCGTTGAAGAGTCCCTTGAGCGTCTTCCGCATTTCGAACGGATTGACCCAGTTGTTCGTCGGGCCCGCGGCGTCTTTCGACAACGAGCAGATGAACGTCCTGTCCTCCACGCGTGCGACGTCGCTGGCGTCCGAGCGGGCGAGGTAGCAACCCGGCCATTTCTTCTGGTTCAACTTGATGAACGTGCCGCTCTCGACCATCTGCGCGCAGAGGGCGTCGTATTCCGCCTGCGAACCATCGACCCAGTGGATGGCGTCCGGCTTGCACAGCGCAGCCATCTTTTTCACCCACGTGATCAAGTGCGGATTCGAACTCAGCGGCTTGGGGGATTTCTTCATGGGCGCCGAGGCTGAGTTGACCGGCGCGGTGCGGCAACGGGAAAGCCCGGCCCGCCGCCGCAATTAACTCCGCCTTCTCCCCGCATAAGCGCCCGCGCTCCTGTAAATCCCCGAGGAAAATTGCCGCCCGGCGCGCCCGGAACGTGGGGTGACGGACACTTCTCCTCCGAATGATCGCAGGGAACTACGCCGCGCCGCTGCACACTTCGGCGAACGCGCGTGATGGTTCGGACGCAGAATTTCCCGCTTCGGCGGCACCGCGCTGGCGTCGGGGCAGAAGAAGCGCCACGCTGCGCGCCATGAAGCTCCCCGCTCTCCTCGGTCTCCTGCTCGCGCTTGCCGCGGCCCGGCTCGCGGCGCAGGAAAATCCTGCGCCGGTCGCGCCTGCTCCCGTCACCACCCCTGCCCCGACCGTCGCCGCATCGCCCCAGCTGCCGCCGAACATGACGGTCTATTATTTCTGCCTGCTCACCCGCGGACCGAACGCCGGCAAAGGCACGAAAGAGGAACTCGCCGCCGGCCAGGCCGCGCACATGGCGAACATCCAACGCCTCGCCGACACCGGCAAACTGCTCGTCGCCGGGCCCATCGCCGATCGCGGAGATTGGCGCGGCATCTTCATCTTCAAATGCGCCTCACTCGAGGAAGCCAAGGAACTCGTCGCCTCCGATCCACTCATCAAAGACCAGCGCCTCATCGCCGACGTGCGTCCGTGGCTGACGATGAAGGGCAACATTCGCGACCCGGAGTTCCCCACGCCTCCCGCCGGCATGACGCCGTGACGTGACGCGCGATCACCTTGCATCGGTCGCGAAGGAGAGCGCGACCGCTGGGCGGGTCACGAATTCTCGCCTTTCGCAGTGCTCGGGCGAAGTCATCGGTGAGGCGACTTTGCCCGCTCGCATTGCTGGCCGCCGCCTTGCTGTCATTTCATCGGCTCGACGTGCACCGTCACATCGCTGATGGCGTGCGGCGCGGAGGCGATGAGCGCATCCTTCACGGCGTGCGCGATGTCGTGACCCACGCGCACCGACTTCTCGCCATCGACACGCACCTGAATATCGACGAGGTGGCTCAAGCCGCTCTTGCGCACGCGGCACTTGTCGAGCGCGAGCACGCCGGGCACGGCGCCAGCGATGGCGCGCACCTCGTTTTCAAAATCCGCCGGCACCGCCGTGTCCATGATGTCGCGCAGCGATTTACCGATCATGTTGAAACCGTTGAACGCGATGATCACACACGCGAACAGTGCCGCCCAATCGTCCGCCGTCTCCCAGCCCGGGCCACCCCACAGCGCGATTGCGATGCCCACGAACGCCGCGCCGGACGTCATCGCATCCGAGTAATGGTGCATCGCCTCGACACCGAGAGCGGTGCTGCCGACTGCTTCGCCCGCCACGCCGATGCGCCGCGAAAACCAGATTTTCGTCGCCACCACGAGCGCAAGCAGCAGCAACGTCCACCACGCCGGCGCGAGATGCGGCGTGCGGATTTCCTGCACGGCGTGCCAGCCAACCCAGCCGGCCATCGCAAAAATAAACAACGCCACCGCCAGCGCGGCCAGCGGCTCGGCCTTGCCGTGGCCGTAAGGGTGATCGTCGTCCGGGGGGCGCGCGGCGACACGAAAGCCCGCCCACACGAGCAGCGACGACAAGATATCGAGCAAGGATTCCGCCGCATCCGCGATGAGCGCGTAAGTATTCCCGAAGACTCCGCCCGCCAATTTCACCACCGCGAGCGCTGCGTTGAGCGCGATGCCGCGCAATACGAGTCGCGCGCTGTCCTCGGCGCGGCGCGCCGTGCGGGCGTGGTGATCGTTACGGGACATCGGCCGAAAATACTTTCGTCGTCGCGTCACACAAGCTCCGCGGCGCGACTAAACCTGCCAGTCCCGACCGCAAATCTTTCACGTGTCTAATTCTGTCGGCCCCGCGGCGGCGACGGAGCCTCGGCGTTAAGCCAGTTGACCGTCCTGCCGCTCCGGCCTACCTTGCGCTCGCCATGGCTGAAATGGAAACGACCATTGCCCAGGATCCGGTGAAGCAATTTTCTGTGTTCATCGAAAATCGCGTCGGCCGCCTCCACGAACTCACCGCGATGCTCGCGAAGCACAACGTCCACATCATGGCGATGAGCACGCTGGACACGACGGATTGCGCGATCGATCGCATGGTGGTCGATGATCCCGACCGCGCGCGCGAGCTGATGGCGGCGAACAATTTTTTCTTCACCGAGTGCGAGGTGCTGGCGGTGGAGTTCAGCGACGAGTCAAAACTGCAGTCGATCTTCAAGGCGTTCTACGAAGTCGAAATGAACATCCATTACGTCTATTCGTTCATCTCGCGGCCGCGCGGCAAATGCGGCCTCGTGCTCCACGTCGAGGACACCGACCTCGCGTTGCAGGCGTTGAACAACCGTGGCTTCAAGCTCCTCACGCAGCGCGACATTTCGCGCTGAGGCGTGGTCCTGATTTGTCGTCCCGATCGCCCGCCAGCCGGCGCCTGCCTTCGTTTCGATGCGCTGCGAATTTGCGGCGTCACCCCGCGACGGGCTTCGGCGGGCGGAGCTGGATCAACACGTTGGCGGCGGTGATGAGGCTGCCGCCGATGAGCAGATTCGCCGTGAGCGTCTCGTTGGCGTAGTGGAAGCCGGCCCAAGCGGAGAAAATCCCGGGGAGAAAAAGCGCCATCACCGACGTAAAAATCGGCTCCGTGCAGTAGATGAGGCCGGCTTCGGTCGCGGTGATCGACGGCTGCCACTTGTTCATCAGCGTGAACGACCCGATGGTGCAAAAACCCGTGAGCACGATCGTGAACGCGAGCCACGGCAACGAAGTCCACGGCACCAGCACCGCGCCCGGCGTCGGCGCGGTGGCGAGCGCCATCAGCGTGAAGACGACCGCCTCGACCGCGAACATGACCGTGGTGACCGGCAACACGCGATTGCCGGCGAAGCCCTTGTGCTCGAGCACGAGAATCTGCCACATGAAGAATCCCGAGCTGATCAGCGTCTCGAGCTCACCGCGGCCGAGGTGGAGTTCGGCAAAGTTGAACCCCGACAGCACCGCGACGCCCGCCAACACGAGCAGGCTGCACACCCACACGACCGGCGCGGGCCAGCGGCGGGAGCGCAATGCCAGATAAAGCGGGATCATCAGGGCGTAGAACTGCGTGAGAAAGGCCGAGGTCGAAGCACTCGTGAACTGCAGACCGTCGGTCTGGAACAGCATGCCGCACGAGGCGGACACGCCGAGAAACATGCCCTGCCTGATCTCGTTACGCGAGGCATCGGCCAGCTGCGAACGCGAGATTGCCCACATGAAGACGACGCCGATGAGGAAGCGGGGCGCGATGCACATCGCCGTAATGAACCAGCTGCTGCTCTCGGGAATCAACCGTGCGTGCTCCACGCCGAGCGCCTTGATGAGCGGAAAGCTGAGCCCCCAAAAAAGATTCGCCAGCACGAGCATGAGCAAGGCGGTGTGGTGCTGGGCGCGCGGCGGCATCGGGAAAAGCGCGCAGCGTAGCCGCCGGACTCCGCACTCCAAGAGCAAACCCGCCGCGCCGGCTCAGGGCTTCAACAAACCCTGTAGCACGGCGTGACAGAGCGTATCGCGCAGCGGCTTTTTCAGCAGCGCCCGGAAACATTCGCGCAACTCGTCGCGCAGCGCCGGCGGCACGCTCACGGCCACCAACCCGACAATCGGGATGCCGCTCAATCCCGCGTGCCCGCGAATCGGCGCGGGCCACAGGCCGGCATCCCGCGTGGGCACGTCCACGAGCAACAGCTCATGCGCCGGATTCACCGGCAGCTTCGTGAGATTCTCGAACGCCTCGACTTGGAGCCCCCACCCCTCGAGGAGCCGCGCGTATTGCTGGCGCGAGCGCGAATGCGACGACACGATCGCGACGCGGCGCGGCGGCAGTGCGGGCAGCGGGATGCCGGGCTCGATGACGCGGACCGGCAGAAAAAAACGAAACACCGACCCGGCGCCGGGCGCACTCTCCACTTCGATCTCCCCTTCCATCAACTGCACCAGACTGCGGCTGATCGCGAGACCAAGACCGGCCCCGCCGTGACGGCGCGTCGAAGACGTGTCCACCTGACTGAACGGCTTGAACAACCGGTCCTGCACCTCGGACGCGATGCCGACGCCTGAGTCGCGCACGATGAACTCGAGGCGCGCGCGCGAATTTTCCGTCCCGGCCACCAGCGCGCTGTTCACCTCGACTTCGACTTCGCCGGCCGGCGTGAACTTGATCGCGTTGGCCACGAGATTGACGATCACCTGCCGCAATCGGCCGGGATCCGCCATGACGTGCGCCGGCACCTGCGAGCCGAACGAGACGAGCAACTCGAGTTGCTTCTCCGCCGCGCGCGCGGAGAGCAATTCCACCGCCTCCTCGACCACCAAGCGCGGGGAACATGCCTGCAGATCGAGCTGCATGCGTCCCGCGTCGAGGCGGGAGTAATCGAGCAGCTCGTTGGTCAGCGTGAGCAGCGCCTCCCCGCTCTTGCGAATCGTCTCCGCGTAATCGGTCTGCTCGGCCGAGAGCGTCGTTTCCTGCAACAGCGAGGCGAAGCCGATGATGCCGTTCAGCGGCGTGCGCAGCTCGTGGCTCATCACCGCGAGAAACTCACCCTTCGCGCGGTCGGCGGACTGCGCCTGATCCCGCGCGACGCGGAGAGCGTCCTCCGCCTTTTTCAGGTCGCTGATGTCGTCGAGCACGGCGACGAGGTTGGTCACACGACCGTGGCGGTCGCGCACCGGAGAGAAAAACGCGCGGGCGGGAAAGACGTCGCCGTTGCGGCGACGGATGCGGATCTCGCCCTGCCAGCGCTCGCCCGCGAGCAGGCGCTGCAGGAGCGCACCGCGGTCAAACCCGATATTGTCATCGGGGAGCAGCAGCCCGGTGGACTGGCCAACGAGTTCCTCGAGCCGGTATCCGGTGGCGGCGAGGCATCCGTCGTTGGCATATTCGATCACGCGGCCGGGCGTCGCGATGAGGATGGCGGAGTGGCTTTGCTGAATCGCCGCGGAGAGACGGTGGATCTCGCGGCTGAAGCTGCGCTCGCGTCGGAGCACCTGCCACACGCCAAGCGGCATCCCGAGCACGAGCAGCACCAAGGCGGCGTTCGTCGTGCCTTCGGTGAACAGCTCGCGGCGCCAGCTCGAGGAATCGACGTCGATCCCGAGCACGACGCGCGGTGCACCCGGCAGCGGCCGGTCGCCGACCGGCGCGTAGGCCGTCACCCACTCGCCAAACGAATCGCGCAGCGGTCCTTCGGTGCTCGGCCGCAGATCGCGCAGGATGGATTGCAGCCCAGGGGAATTGAGGGCCTCCGGGTAATCGTCGCCGGGCAGGGAAATCTGCGGCGAATCGGCCGGTTCGGAATCGGCGAGAAACACCACGTGGCCCGGCCGCTCCGTGGAACGAAAAAGATACACGAAACGCACGCCGGGGCTCACCGCCCGCAGACGCTGCAGCCGGTCCTTGACCGCGCGATATGCCGGAAGATCGACCTCGGAGGGAGTTCCGGTGAGCGCGAGGGTGTCCTCCGTCACGAATGCCACTGCGCAACGTTCCGCCCGATCGACGAGCTGGGCCCGAAGTGTCTCCTGGTGTGCTCGGGACGACCACCACCCGACGGCGCCCGCCAGCGCGGCGACGAGGAGCCACACGAGGGCGAAGCGGACGGCTGGCCAGGAGAGGCGCAAGGGAGTGGAGGACGACCGAAGCCAATTCGCTGCGCGAAACCCGCGCAAAACAAAACCGCCGCGAATCACTTCGCGGCGGTCGTGGAAAAACGAGTTGGGCGCCGAATCAGGAGACGTGCTTCGACACGAGCTTCGTCATGTCGAACATGCTGACCTGCGACTTGCCACCGAAGACAGCCTTGAGGGCATCGTCCGCATTGATCATGCGGCGATTCTTTTTGTCCTGCAGGTTGTTCTTCTTGATGTAGGCCCAGAGCTTCTTGGTCATTTCGGTGCGCGGAAGCGGCTTCGAGCCGACGACGGCGGCGAGAGTGGCGTCCGGTTGGACCGGGGCCATGAACTTTGCGTTGGGTTTGCGAGCAGATTTCTTTGCCATAGTGCTTCCCGTATTAGAACGGCACGGGGGCGATGCAACGATTTTCTAGAGGGAAAATCACCTTTCTCAGAGGAGAAATCCGCTTGAATTTCACCTCGCCGCCCGGCAAACGCCGCGCCAGCTTTCCGCACAATGCAGTTTCCGGCGGAATTCCCGGTCATCGAAACGCCGCGCCTCCTGCTGCGCGGGTTCGATCTCACCGACGCGCCTTTCGTGCAACAGCTCGCCGGAGCACGCGAAGTGGCGAACGCCACCGCGTTGATTCCGCACCCCTATCCCGATGGAGCGGCGGAGCAATGGATCGCAACGCACGGCGCCGAGTGGGCCGCACATCGCATCCTGGCGCTCGCGGTCACGCTGAAAAATCAAGGGGCACTCATCGGCTCCATGGGGCTGACCATCGCCGAGGAACACGCGCGTGCCGAACTCGGCTACTGGATCGGCGTGCCGTATTGGAGCCACGGCTTCGCCACCGAGGCGGCGGCCGCGGTGACGGATTTTGCCTTTCGCGTGCTGGAGCTGAACCGCGTGCAGGCCCACCATTACGGCACCAACCCAGCCTCAGGGCGCGTGCTGCTGAAGATCGGGATGAAACGCGAGGGCACGAGTCCGCGCATGATGTGGAAAAATGGCCGGTTCGAAGACGTGGTGTTCTACGGCGTGTTGCGGCGCGACTGGCGCCACCTCGGCGGCAGCGCCGCGCCGTTTCCGCCGGACTGAGCCAGCGGGAGTCGCGCTGGCGATCGCGCGCGATATTTGCGCACTTGCTCCGCCGCTGGTCCGACGCAGACTGCCCCACGTTGGGCTCCGGTTGTTTTGCAGACTCTCCTCGCCACGCAGAGTTTCCGGCGGACGCCGTGTCGCGTTCGCCGACGATTCGAATCCCGACCGCCGGGAACGGGCGACCTCCGCGCAACGCCGCCCGCACCCCCATGGACAACAGCAAGCTCTACGTCGGGAACATCCCGTTCACCACCACGGCGCAGGACCTCGAGGGGCTCTTCGCCCAGGTCGGCGTCGTCAGCGTCGTCGAAATCGTCTTCGACAAAATCAGCGGCCGATCACGCGGCTTCGCCTTCGTCACGATGGGCAGCCCCGAGGACGCGAACAAAGCGGTCGAGAAATTTCATGGGCACGAGATGAGCGGTCGCGCGATGACGGTGAGTCTCGCCCGACCGCGCGAGGAACGCCCGCCGCGCAGCGGCGGAGGCGGCGATCGCGGCGGCTCCGGCGGCGGGCGCGGAGGCGGCCGTGGGGGTCCCCGCCGCTTCGGCGACGATCGCGGCGGACGCGACTGACCCGCCCCACCCACGGCGGACGGGAGCGAGGCCTGGCCTCTTCACTCCGGAGCGCGGAGGTCAACCACGTCGCCGCTAGCCGTTCGCCCCGCTGGGGTGCACAGATGCGGCTTGCGTGGAAACTAAGAATACGTTTTTAGTTTCCTCAGGCTATGACCGTTCCCACCCTCGATTCCACTCACGCCGGCCGTCGTCGCATTCTGCGGGCGGCGCGCGCCCAGTTGTTCGCGCGCGGTTACAGCGCGCTGACGATGGACGATCTCGCGGTCGAACTCGGCATGAGCAAGAAAACGCTCTACCAGCATTTCGACGGAAAGGAGGAACTCGTGCGCACCGCGATCGAGGAATTTGCCCGCGAAGTGCGCACCGAGGCCGACGCGATCCTCTCGGATCGCCGGCTGACCTTCGCCGAGAAACTCCGTGGTTTCACCGGCGGCATGCTGCAGCGGCTTGGGCAGCTTTCGCCGCATCTCTTCCGCGATCTGCAACGTTTCGCGCCGGCGTTGCACGACCTGATCTCCGACCTGCGACGCAAGAACATCCCCTACATTTTCGGCCGGCTCATCGAGCAGGGTCAGTTGAGCGGCAAGGTGCGTCCGGATCTCGACCCGCAATTCGCGGGCGAATTTCTCCTGCACGCGATGCAGGGCCTGATGCAACCGGCCAATCTCGAACACCTCCGCCTTGCACCCCATGAAACCTTTGAACGCGCCATGAACCTCTTCTTCGGCGGCCTGCTCACGCCCGCCGGTCGCAAAGACTATGAAAAATTATTCGGCCGTTAAATTTCTCTGCGCCGTGCTCGCGCTCGCCGCACTCGCGGGCTGCCGCCGCGCGCCTTCGACCGGACTTTGGCAAGGTTACTTCGAGGGCGAGTTCGTGCATGTCGCCGCACCACTCGCCGGACGACTCGAACACCTCGCCGTAACGCGCGGCACGCGGATCGAGACCGGCACGCCGCTTTTCCGCCTCGAACAGGCGGCCGAGCAGGCGACGCATCGCGAGGCCGTCGAACGCCTCCGCCAAGCCGAGGCGAAAGTCGCCGATCTTTCCAAGGGCCAGCGCCCGACCGAACTCGCCGCCCTCGAAGCCCGCGTCGCCCAGGCCGCCGCCGCGGCCGATCTCTCGGCACGCGAGTTCGCCCGGCTCGCCCGCCTGCATGATGCGAAGGTGGTGAGCGACGACGACCTCGATCGCGCCCGGCTCACGCATGAGGCGAACTTGAAACAGGTCGCTGGCGCCGAGGCCCAGTTGGCCACTGCCCAGCTCGGCGCCCGCGCCGATGTAATCACGGCCGCCGAAGCTGATGCCGCCGCCGCGCGCGCCGCCGTCGATCGCGCCGCCTGGAGCCTCGCGCAAAAATCCCCCGTGGCGACGGCCAGCGCGCTCATCTACGACACCCTTTATCGCGAAGGCGAGTTCGTGCCCGCGGGCGCACCGGTCGTGTCGCTGTTGCCCCCGGAGAATCTCAAGGTGCGCTTCTTCGTGCCCGAGGCGGAGTTCGCGAACTTGAAGGCGGGGGACACCGTGCAAGTCCACGTCAGCGGCCGCGCCAACGCGATCGCCGCACGCATCTCCTACCTCTCCCCCCAGCCGGAATACACGCCGCCCATTCTCTACAATCGCGAGAATCGCGCGAAGCTCGTGTTCATGATCGAAGCACAGCCGATCGACGCGGCAGCCGCGCGCGATTTTCATCCGGGTCAGCCGGTCGATGTCCGCCGTTGATGAGCGCCAGCGAGCCAAAGTTCGTCATCGACGTCGCGGGCATCACGAAACGCTTCGGCAGCAAAACCGTCGTCAACGGCATCGATCTGCAGGTGAGGCAGGGCGAGATCTACGGATTTCTCGGGCCGAATGGGAGCGGCAAGACGACGTTCATCCGCATGCTCTGCGGTTTGCTCACGCCCGACGGCGGACACGGCACCTGCCTCGGCTACGACGTGCTCCGCCAGCAACGCGAGATCCGCACGCACGTCGGCTACATGACGCAAAAATTCAGTTATTACGAGGACCTCAGCATTCGCGAAAACCTGGATTTCATCGCCCGCGTTTATGCCGTGCCGGACCGCAAGCAGGCCGTCGAACGCGCGCTCGAACGACTCGGCTTGCAGGGACGCAGCGCGCAACTCGCCGGGCAGCTGTCCGGCGGCTGGAAACAGCGCCTCGCCCTCGCGGCATGCCTGATTCACTCGCCCAAACTGCTGCTGCTCGACGAGCCGACCGCGGGGGTCGATCCGAAGGCACGCCGCGATTTCTGGGACGAAATCCACGCGCTCGCTGCCGAGGGTCTCACGGTGCTCATCACCACGCACTACATGGACGAAGCGGAGCGCTGCCACCGCCTCGCCTACCTCGCATATGGCGAACTCCTCGCCCGGGGCACCGTGAGCGAAGTGGTCGCGAGCGCGAGCCTTTCGACGTGGGAAGCGACCGGACCGGAGCTTTACGAAGTAGCCGAGCGCCTGCGCGGGTGTCCCGGGGTCGAGCAGGTTGTCCCGTTCGGCAACACGCTGCACGTCTCCGGCCACGACACCGCTGCGCTCGAAGCCGCTATCGCGGCCGTGCGCGATCCCCGTCACCAGTGGCGGCGCGTCGCGAGCAGCCTCGAGGACGTGTTCATCTGTCTGATGGACCACGCCAAGGATAACTTCAAATGAGGGCGACACCGACACCGTCCGACCCGCCGTCTTGTCACCTATTCGGAGACAAGTTGAGTGATGGCCCCTGCGGGGCGGCTGACCTTTATCACGGCGCGGTCCGCGCGAAAGGGATCAAGGCATGAGCCGCTTTGCGTTCCATCGTTTCTGGGCGGTTGTGCTGAAGGAATTCGTGCAGATGAAGCGCGACCGCGTGACGTTCGCGATGATGGTCGGCATTCCGCTGCTGCAGTTGATGCTCTTCGGCTTTGCGATCAACTCGGACCCCAAGCACCTGCCGACCGCGGTGCTGAGTGCCGACCACGGCCCGTTTTCACGGACGCTCGTCTGGGCGATGAAACACAGCGAGTATTTCTCCGTCGTGCGAGAGGTGCGCACCGAGGACGAAGCGCGGGAATTGCTGCAGCTCGGCGAGGTGCAATTCGTGCTGAACATTCCCATCGATTTTTCGCGGCGCATCCTGCGCGGCGAACGCCCCGCTCTGCTCCTTGAGGCCGACGCCACCGATCCGGCCGCCACCGGCCCCGCCGTCGCCGCGGTGCGCGCGCTCGCCGGCAACATTTTCGATCGGGACCTGAAAGGCCCGCTCGCCCATCTGCGCGATCGCGCGGGACCGATCGACCTGCGCCTGCATGCGCACTACAACCCGGAAAACATCACGCAATACAACGTCGTTCCCGGCCTGATGGGCGTCGTGCTGACGATGACCATGATCATCATCACCGCGCTCGCCATCACGCGCGAACGCGAGCGCGGCACGATGGAAAACCTCCTCGCCACCCCCGTTCGCCCCTTTGAGGTGATGGCGGGAAAAATCCTGCCCTACATCATCGTCGGCTACGTGCAGTTGACGCTGATCCTGCTCGCGGCGGCGTTCCTCTTCCACGTCCCGCTCGTGGGCAGCATTCCGCTCGTCTATGCGATCGCGTTTCTCTTCATCGCCGCGAACCTCGCGGTGGGAATCACGTTTTCCACCCTCGCGCAAAATCAACTGCAGGCGGTGCAGATGGCCTTCTTTTTCTTCCTGCCGTCGATCCTGCTTTCAGGTTTCATGTTTCCGTTCCGCGGCATGCCCGACTGGGCGCAGGTGCTCGGCTCGTGTCTGCCACTGACGCATTTCCTCCGCATCGTCCGCGGGATTTTGCTCAAGGGAAACGGGGTCGCGGAGATCCTGCCCGAACTCTGGCCGATCCTGCTCTTCATGGCGGTGGCGATGACGGTCGGCCTCAAGCGCTATCGGCAGACGCTCGACTGAGGTCGTCCGGGACGCGCGAGTTCACCCCCATTCCTTGGGGACGGGCTGCCGTAGGCGCGTATTGTTCCGCCGAAGAGCCCCAACCGCGGCGAGGGCGCCGCGGCTCCATTTGCCCCCGCCGCGCCCCTTTAATTCGTCGCCGGATTCGCCGGCGCGGGAGTGGGCAAGGAGGCAACATGCACCGTTTGCGTGGGAAACGCGAACGACAGCCCACGCGCTTCGACGGCGCGCATGATCTCGAGGTTGATCTGCTGGCGAATCTTCATGTGTTGCACGAAGTCGGGTGACGCGAACACATAGACAATCCAGATATCGAGCGACGAGGCGCTGTAGTCGCGAAAATACACGTGCGTCTCCGAAGTGATGATCTCCGGCTTGCTCTCGATGATGCGTCGGATTTCCGCCACGATCTCGTCCATCTTCGCCGCGGGCGTGTCGTAGGTCAGGCCAATCACCTGTTCGACGCGGCGCTGAGTGAACCGGGACAGATTCGTGATCGCCTCGGCGGCGACGGTTTTGTTCGGGATCGTGACGAGTGATTTGTCGAGCGCCCGGAGCTTGGTGGAGCGCAAACCGATATCCTCCACTCCACCGAGAAACGGCCCGATGCGCACGAACTCGCCGATTTTGAACGGCTGATCGATCGCCACCACGATCGAGCCGAAAATATTCGCGATGGTGTCCTGCGCGGCGAGCGCGAACGCCAGGCCACCGATGCCCAGGCCGGCGAGGAGCGCCTTCACGTCAAAGCCCATGCTTTGCACGATCATCAGCAGACCGACGACAAAGAAGACCGTGAGGAGCGACTTCTTGATCCACGGCATGAAGGCCGCGATGCCCAACTGCTTCGCGCGCGCCAGTTCCCCCGCGTGGTCGAGCACGCTGCCAAACGCCCGCAGCAATCCCCAAAACAACACGAGCGAGAGCGCAATGGTCGAACCGACTCGCACGGCTCCATCGCTCGCCTCCGACAGCTTCAGCACCTTCAGCGCGGCCACAATGCCGAGCAGCATGATCAGCGTGGCGGCCGGAGTTTCGAGCGCCGGAAACAACTTGTCGTCGAGCGTCGTGCGCGTGCGCGCGGCAAGGCGCTTGAGAAAACCGAAAACGATCTTCGTGAGGACGTGGCGCATGAACAGCGCGCCGACGAGAAACACCATCGCGATGACGTAGTGCGTCACGGTGTTGCCGGAATTCGACACATGCAATGACTCGAGCACGACATCCACGATATGCTCGAGGAAATCCGGGGTGCGCGCAGTGGCCTGACCGGTGACCACCACTGCGGCGGCCTCGGTGGCAGTGGTCTTTTCCGCGGCGGCCGCGGTCTTGGCGGCGTCCTGGGCCCAGCCGATCCCGACAACCAAGGTGAACCCGAGCGTGAGAAGTATCCGGCGAAGAATCATGGTGCGAAACCTCTAGAAAGACCCCTCCGAGGTGATGTCAAAGACTAAGCCCGACCCATCGCCCCGGTTATTTCACCCGGTTTCGCCTCTTGCCGGGGCCGCGGCGGACCGCAAACTTCGCGCCTTCATGGCACCTTCTATTGCGATGTTCAGCACGATGCCCTGGTGGGCTTGGGCCGGGTTTCTGGCGTTTGTGGCCGCGATGCTCGCGCTCGATCTCGGCGTGTTCAATCGCAAGAGCCACGCGGTCAGCCTGCGCGAGGCGCTGGCGTGGTGCGCCGTGTGGTTTGGCCTGGCCATGGCGTTCAACCTCCTCGTCTCACAGAGAATGGGCTCCCAGGCGGGGCTCGAGTTTTTCACCGGCTACATCGTCGAGCTGTGTCTGAGCGTCGATAACGTCTTCGTCTTCATCGTCATTTTCCAATACTTCCGCGTCGATCCACGCTACCAGCACCGCGTGCTGTTCTGGGGCATCCTCGGCGCCGTGTTGATGCGGGCCGTGTTCATTTTCGCCGGCATCTCGCTCATCAACCGGTTCCACTGGATCATCTACGTTTTCGGCGCGTTCCTCGTTTATACCGGCATCAAACTGGCCATCCCGAAAAAAGCGGACGGCTTCGAGCCGGAGAAAAATCCGCTGGTCAAGCTGGCGCGCAAATTTCTCCCGGTGACGCCGGAGTTCCACGGCGGACACTTCTTCGTCCGACCGCACGGCAAACTGCACGCCACACCGATGTTCCTCGTGCTGCTCGTGGTCGAGACGACCGACGTGATGTTCGCGCTCGATTCCATCCCCGCGGTAATCGCGATCACGCGAAACGAGTTCATCGTTTTCACATCGAATATCTTCGCGATCCTCGGTCTGCGCTCCCTCTACTTCGCCGTTTCCGGCATCATGCAGCTGTTCCGCTACCTGAACATCGGACTCGCGGTGATCCTCGTGTTTGTCGGCTTCAAGATGATCGCCTCGCAATACGTGTCGGTGCCCATCCACATCTCTCTCGGCATCATCGGCGCGGTGCTCGCGGCCTCGATCCTCGCCTCGGTGATGATCCCGTCCCAGCGGAAGCCGGAGTAGAACGACGCGCTGCCACCGCGCGTCTATTCCGCGGCGCAAACCTCGGCAACATCGGCGAGATCCGACAACAACGGCAGCATGCTCTCGAGCAGCGCGACCGTCTCGTCCTTCGAGAAAAAGCCATTCTGCACGTAGAAGACGAAGCCGTCCTCGCATTTGAATTCGCCCTTTGCCCCAGCGGCGCGCGCGGCCATCAGCTTCTCGCGGATCTCCGGGAGCAGGCCGGCGCCGAACTCCGCGGGATGGCTTGTCCGCACGAACCACGCCTCGTCGAAGCGTGGATCGCCCACTTGGATTTCCTTCGCGCCGAACAATTCCGCCAGCCGCGCCGCGATGCCCTGCGGCTCGATGCGGAACGTGAACGCGCCCACGCGCCGCGGCTGCACGCCGACCGCGACCCAGAACTGCCGCGACTTGCCGCCGCCCGTCGCGAATGACCAGAACCGCACCGTGCGGCCGCGCACCGCGCCTTCGACGACCTGGCGCGAATTCGTCATCCCGCGGCTCAAAACGAGCTTGAGGCCATGTCGCTGCGCGAGCGCCTCGAGATTCACGAGCAGACGTCGATGTTGTTTCCGGCCGATCCAGATCAACACGCCGACGAACGCGCCAAAGAGACCGATGCCAACCAGCGGGATCATGGTGCCAGCCAAACGCCCCGCCGCCGGAGTCGCGAGCAAACAAACCGCTCCAAAGAAAACCGCCGGAGCCGCTCAGCGGACTCCGACGGCTCGCCCGCGCCCACACGAGGCGCGGACGTTACCCCTGAAAAACAAGGTCGGCAGGAAGGTGGAACGGGTTGACCTCAACCCGTTCGGAGCCTGCGGCGGCGGTGAAGGGACTCACCGCCCTACCCTTCGCGTTCAGTTGACGGCGATCTTGCGCGGCTTCACGGCCTCGGTCTTCGGCAGCGAGACGCGCAGCACGCCTTCCTTCAGCTCGGCGTGGATCTTTTCCACATCGACCGAGTTGTCGTGCTCGAGTTCGAGCGCAAACGGAGCATCGGCGGACTCGCGGTAGAGTTGCGTCCAGCCTTCGGGCTTCTGCCAGGAACGGCGGCCGGTCAGGCGAATGACTCCTTCCTCCGCGGTGAACTCGAGGCCTTCCTTCGCCACGCCGGGCAGGTGGACGACAAGACCCCACGCGTCGCCGGTCTCCTTGAGTTCGTAAGCGGGCTTGAGCGTGAGCTCAGGCGTTTGGTCTGTGGTGGTCGTCGCGTTGTCATCGTTGCGACGCACAGCCCGAGAGAGGCGCGGGGCAATTTGATTAAAGAGATGAGTCATGGTGAATTCCTCCGGAAGTTGCGGTGGTCAGCTGACCGAGATGTTGATCTTGCGCGGCTTCGCCTGCTCCTGCTTCGGGAGCGTAACGGTGAGCACGCCATGTTCGAGAGATGCGGCGACTTTGTCCGTCTGCACGTCTTCGGGGAGCGCGATCGAGCGGGTGAGCGTGAACTCCTGCTCGCCGTCCTTGCGGTTGGCGGTGAGCGTGAGGTAGCCCTCGACGAGCTCGAGGTTGACGTTCTCGCGCGTCACGCCCGGGAGCTCCGCGCGGACGTAGGTGTTGTCCTTGTCCTCGTAGAGATCGACGGGGAAGCGCGGGGCAGTCGGCGTCGCGGCGTCCGCCAGAGCAGTCGCAAACAGACGATCGATTTCCGCGTCCAGACCGGACCACGGGTTGCGCGCGCGAAAGAGCGGCGCGGGATAGGCATAGCGAGTAAGGCGATACATGGTTGGTTCTCCTTGTGGGTTGATGTGCCAACGCGAATGCACCCCGCGTGCCGCGCGCTCCTGACGCCTAACCTGCGGAAACATCGCGATTTGTTTTCGCGGGCGGGTTCGGGCGTGGGAATTTCTGTCCTGCGGTGGGACGCGCGCGGCGGGAAATTACGTCGCGCCGTCGCCGCCACCGCTGCCCTTCGCCGGACCTGCTGGCCGCGCACGCGGCGCCTCCGGGATCGCGTAAACCATCCGCGGCACTTCGCGACGCGTGCCGAGCAATTCATAGACTTCGAGTTCACGGCGCACCGCGCCCATTTTCTGGTAGAACGGCTCCGCATTCGGATCGGCCTTGATGTGCAGCTCGCGCGCGCCGAGCCGGCGGGCCATCGCGACCGCCGCCTCGAACAGCTCGCGACCGAAGCCGCAGCCCATGTGCGCCGGCTTGAGCCAGAGATGCTCGAGGTGCCAGCCGAACTCGTCGCGACGCAAGCCGTAGAAGCCCACGATTGTCGCATCCGCTTCGCCGACATAAATAAATTGTTCCGCGATGTCCTGCGCCGTGATTTGCAACTGCACCGCCCATACGTCCATCCACGCGGTCGGATAACCCCAGTGGCGTTTCGCCGTCCGACAGAGGACGGTCAACGCATCGGCCTCGCCCGGCAAGGCGCGGCGAATCACGAGTGGCGTGGCTCGGCTCACCCGCACAGGTCACGCGGAATGTGACATGACGTCAATTTTCCCGTGGCTTCCGGAGAGTCCGCGCGCCAGCAGTATTTGCTCTCGCCGATGAAATTCGACTTTGACCGCCCGATCGATCGCGCCGCCAGCGACAGCCGCAAATGGAACCGCTACGCCGGACGCGACGTGTTGCCCCTCTGGATCGCCGACATGGATTTCGCGGCGCCGACGGCGGTCATCGACGCCTTGCGCGCGCGCGTGGAACACGGAGTCTTCGGCTACGGCTATGAGACGCGGGGGCTGAAGGAAGCCACGGTCGAATACGTCGCCCGGCGTTACGGCTGGACGATCGAGGAATCGTGGGTCGTCTGGCTGCCGGGCTTGGTGTGCGGCCTCAATGTGGCGGCTGCTGCCACGGGTGAAGCGGACGACGAGGTCCTGTGCGCCACGCCGGTCTATCCGCCGTTCATGAGCGCCCCGACCAATCAACGCCGGCGCACCGTCACCGCGCCCATGGCGCTGCGCGGCGGACGCTGGGAACTCGACTTCGACGCACTCACCCGCGCCGTCACGCCGCGCACGAAACAGTTTTTCCTCTGCAGCCCGCACAATCCGGTCGGCCGCGCGTTCTCGCGCGCCGAGCTGGAACAAGTCGCCGCCTTTTGCATCCGACACAATCTCGTGCTCGTGTCGGACGAGATTCATTGCGACCTCGTGCTCGACGACATCGCGCACGTGCCGATCGCCAGGCTCTCGCCCGAAGTCGCCGCGCGCACGATTACGCTCATGGCGCCGAGCAAGACCTACAATGTGCCGGGGCTCGGCTGTTCGTTCGCCATCATCCCCGACGCGAAGCTCCGCGCTGGCTTCACGCGCGCTGCACAAGGCATCGTGCCCGACGTGAATGTCCTCGGCTACATCGCCTGCGAAGCCGCGATGCGCCACGGCGAGCCGTGGCGTCAGGAGCTCCTCGCGTATCTCCGCGGCAACCGCGACCTCATCGAGCAAACCGTCACGCGCGGCGCGTTGCCCGGGATAACGATGACGCACGTTGAGGCGACCTACCTCGCGTGGCTGAATATCGAACAACTCCAGCTGACGAACGCCTACGCATTCTTTGAACAACACGGCCTCGGATTTTCCGAGGGCGCGCCCTTCGGCGCGGCAAAAGACACCCACGTCCGCCTGAATTTCGGCTGCACCCGCGCTACGCTCACCGAAGCGCTCGCCCGCCTGCAGCGCGCCCTCGCCGCGCGCTGAGGCGAATTGGCCATCGGGCGTCCGGCGCGACCAATCTCGGGGGTTGCCGCGGGGCGGCGACCGCGCACGTTCAAAGCGTGCGCATCGGCCAGCATCAATTTCCTTCGAACCTCTTTCTCTCGCCGCTCGCGGGTTACACCAACCTGCCGTTTCGGCTGACTGTGCGCGAAGTGGGCGGACTCGATTGGGCGACGACGGATTTGATCAACGCGCGTTCGCTGCTGGAGCGGAATCACAAGGCCCTGCAACTTGCGCAGACTTCGCCGGCAGAAAAATTCCTCTCCGTCCAACTCTTCGGCGCCGTGCCGGAGGAGATGCGCGACGCGGCCGCGATGGTCGAGGCGATGGGCATCGCGTCAGTCGATATCAACATGGGGTGCCCCGTCCGCAAGGTCGTCGGCATCGGCGGTGGCTCGGCGATGATGACCGAGCTGAAAAAAACCCAGGCGCTCGTGCGCGGCATGATCGAGGCCGTGAAAATCCCGATCACGGCCAAGATGCGACTTGGTTGGGACGAGAACAATCTCACCGCGCCCGACCTCGCGCGCGCCCTTGAGGACGTCGGCGTTGCGGCGATCTTCGTTCACGGGCGCACACGCGCCCAGGGTTTCAGCGGCACGGTCAATCTCGGGGGGATCCGAGCGGTGGTGCAGGCGGTCAAAACGATTCCCGTGATCGGCAATGGCGACGTCACGACTCCGGACGCGGCGAAGAGGATGTTCGACGAGACCGGTTGCGCTGGCGTGAGCATCGGCCGCGGCGCGTTCTACCATCCGTGGATTTTCCGCGACACGCTCAGCTACCTGCGCACCGGCGTGCTGCCACCCGAGGCGACCTTTGCCGAACGCATCGCGGTGATGCGCCGGCATCTCGATCTCGCGTGCGAGTTTTTCGGCGAGGAACTGGGCTGTCGTCTGTTCCGCAAACCTGGCGCGTGGTATGCGAAGCGGTTCGGCCCGGCGAAGGAATTCAAGAAGGCCATCGTCGGCCTGCACACGCGCGCGGAGTTCGACGAGATCGTCGCACGCTTCGAGAAGTGGCGCGCGCCGTTCTGCGACGAGCAGGGCAACCTCTTGCCGCGGTTCCAGCCGGATCCGTTGGTGGCGTCCTTCATGCGGGATGACGCGGACGACCCGGCGGTCGTGCGACGCGAGGCGATTCCGGTGCCGAAGGGGCCGGTCGATGTCTGGTGATGCGGGCTCGCCTCTCCCGTCCGCGTTCCCCAGTTTTGCCAGCGCGTTCCCGTTCATGCTGAACCTCGTCCACCTCTGGGGCATCTTTCTCGGCACCGTGATCGGCCTCCTGCCGATCATCAATCCGCTCGCGGCCGCGCCAACCTTCCTCGCGATTACGGAGGGACTCACGGACGCGCAGCGGCGTGAACAGGCGCGGAAGGGCTGCTGTTACATGGTGGCCATTCTGGTGAGTTTTCTCATCGGTGGATCGTTCATCATGGCGTTTTTCGGCATCTCGATTCCCGGGCTGCGGATCGCCGGCGGTATCCTGATGGCCGGCATCGGCATGAGCATGCTTTCGGCGCATCGCGATACCGAGGAGGAGAAAATCGAACGCGAGGCGGCCCGCCAGAAGCGCGACATTTCCTTTTCCCCGCTGGCGATGCCCATGCTCAGCGGGCCGGGCTCGATCGCGGTGACGCTGGGTTTTACGTCGCTGGCGACGGATTGGACCGACTACTTTGCCATTATCGCGGGCATCGGCGTCGTCGCGTTGCTCACTTATCTCGTGCTGCGCGTCTCGGGGAAGATCGTGATCTTCATCGGTCCGGTCGGGATGAACGCGATGACGAAGATCATGGGTTTCCTCATCATGTGCATCGGCGTCCAGTTCGTGGTGAACGGCATTCTCGGGATCGCCACCGATCCGGAATTGCTGCGCGGCATCAAGGCGGCGCTGACCCCCTAGCCGCTCGCTTCGGCGCAGGGAAAGCGGTCCTTGGCCTGCAGCGCGGTGAGTTTATCCCGCTCCCCTTGACACTCTACAAGAGGCAGGCTTTCCTGTCGGCATTCTACAAATCCATGTCCGACAAAAGCGATCTCCTCCAAGGCACTCTCGACCTGCTCATCCTGCGCACGCTCGCCGCGAACGACGCCATGCACGGCTGGGGCATTGCCCAGCGGCTCCAGACGGTGTCGCGCGACGCGTTCGTGCTCAACCAAGGCTCGCTCTACCCGGCGCTGCACCGGCTCGAGGCCCAAGGTTGGATCGAGGCAGAGTGGGGCGAATCCGAAAATAACCGCCGGGCAAAATTCTACAAACTCACGCGCGCCGGCCGGAAGCAGCTCGCCGAGGAACTCGAATACTGGGAGCGCTTCGCGAGCGCGGTCGGTCTGGTGCTCAAGTCGAGCTGACGAATTTCCGCTTCACCCCTACCCCCATGAATTTCCGGCATCTGTTCCGCATTCTCTTCCGCCGCGACGCCGCGGAGAGGGAATTGCGCGACGAACTCCAGTTTCACCTCGAACAGGAAGCGCGCGCGAACGAGCGCGCCGGGCTCTCGCCGCCGGACGCGCGCGCGCAGGCGCTGCGCAATTTCGGCAGCAAGGCGAACATCGAAGAGGAAGTGCGCGAGGCGTGGGGCACGCAGTTTTTCGATCAATTGCAGCAGGACATCAGCTACGGGCTGCGCGGCCTCCGCCGGAATCCCGGCTTCGCGTCCATCGTTGTGCTGACGCTGGCGCTCGGCATAGGCGCAAACACCGCGATCTTCTCGATCGTGCAAGGCGTGTTGCTGCGCGAGCTGCCCTACGATCGCCCGGAGGAGCTCGTGCAGCTGAATCAGGCAGCGCCGCAAGCCGGCCGGCCCAACCTTGGGTTTTCCGTTCCGGATTTCATGGATTTTCGCGAACGCACGCGCGCGTTCACCGGCCTCGCAGAATATCACTCGATGTTCTTCATCCTGCTCGGACGCCCGGAGCCGGTCCGCGTGCAGACGGCGGTCGTGTCGGACAATTATTTCGACGTGCTCGGCGTGAAGCCGCTCCTCGGACGCAGCTTTCAGCCCGGGGAGGACAAGCCGGGTGCACCGGCGGTGTTGATGCTCAGTCACGCCTTCTGGCAGCGGACGTTTGGCGGCGATGCGGGCGTGGTCGGACAAGTGTTCGAAATGAACAACCGGCCGCACACGGTCGTGGGCGTGCTGCCGCCGCTCCCGGCGTTTCCCGGCGCGGACGATGTCTATATGCCGGCGTCGGCGTGCCCGTTCCGCGGCGCGGAATCCACGCTCACGAACCGGCAGGGCCGCATCATCGCCAACGTCTTCGCGCGTGTGAAGGACGGTGTCGCAACGGAGGTTGCACTTCAGGACGCTCAGCGCGTCGGCCTCGAACTCTGCGGCGAGTATCCGGAGAATTATCCGGTGGCGGCGGGTTACCGGGTGGAACTGCAGGGACTCGCTCGCGCCTTCACCGGGAGCGCGCGCACGCCGTTGCTGGTCCTGCTCGCGATGTCGGCCTGTGTGCTGCTGATCGCGTGCGCCAACGTCGCCAACCTCGCGCTGGCGCGCCTCGTGCGTCGCGACCGCGAGCTTGCCGTGCGCGCGGCAATGGGCGCGGGCCGGCGGCGCATCGTCCGCCAGCTCGTGACGGAAAATCTCCTGCTCGCCCTGCTCGGCGGCGCCCTCGGACTCGCGCTCGCCAGCGCCGGGCTCAAGGCGCTCGTGGGCTACGCGAGCGCGTTCCTGCCGCGCGCCGACGAAATCACGATCAACAGCGGCGTGCTGCTTTTCACGTTGTTTGTCTCCGTCGCGACGGGACTGCTCTTCGGATCGCGGCCGCGCTTGCCGGCCGGCGACCAGCTGGTCGAAGTGCTCAAGGACGGCACGCGCGGCACCGGCGGCGCGGGCAATCGCCTGCGCGGTCTGCTCGTCGTCTCGCAGGTGGCGGTTTCGGTGCCACTCCTCGTCGGCGCCGGCTTGGCCGCGCGAAGTCTCTACAATCTGCATCAGGTCGATGCCGGCATGGACGTCTCGCGCGTGCTCGCGGCGCCGATCAGTCTGAATTGGTCGCGCTACGACGATTTTTCCAAGCGCTACGGTTACTGGGAGCGCGCGATGAATGCCGCCGCTGAATTGTCCGGTGCGGAGGCGGTCGCCGTCTCCGGCCGCGAACCGCTGGGCGGCTTGGTCAACTTCGCGTTTCCGTTCCGTCTCGAGGGACAATCCGAACAACCTGGCGCGCCCACGCCGTCCGCCTCGGCCACGACGATCAGTGAGAATTTTTTCCTGGTCGTGGGCCAGCCGTTGTTGCGCGGACGCCCGTTCAACTCCGGCGACAACGCCGAGGCGCCGGCGGTCGCGATCGTCAACCAATCGCTCGCCAGCCGTGTGTGGAAAAGCGAGGACCCGATCGGACGGCGTATCACGTTCAACAGCGGACGGACGTGGACGACCATCGTCGGGGTCGTCGCCAACGCGCGTCAGCAAATCAACGCCGAGCCCGTGGACGAAATCTATACTCCGCTGCGGCAAAGCGGGGGTCTCATCGCGGCCACTGTCGCCATCCGCACAACCGGCGCTCCGCACACGCTGATCCCGTCGCTGCGCGAGGCGTTGAAGCGCGTCGATCCGCTCCAGCCCATCACGCGCATCGAAACGCTGGAGGATGTGCGCCATCGCACGTTGGCGTCGCCGCGCTTGATCGCGACGCTGCTCGGCTTGTTCGCGGTGCTGGCGTTGGTAATCACGGCGGCCGGGATCGGCGGCGTGCTGGCGTTCACGGTCAGCCAGCGGACGCAGGAGATTGGCATCCGCATGGCGCTGGGCGCGGACCGCGCCACGGTGTTGTGGATGGTCCTGCGCGAAGGGCTGCAATTTGTCGCGGTCGGTCTCGGGTTGGGCGTTGGAATCAGTCTCGCGCTCGTGCACCTGATGGAAACGCTGCTCTACGGTGTGCCGACGACGGACCCACTGACATTTGCGGGGGTGGTGCTCGCGCTGCTGAGCGTGGCTGCCACAGCATGTCTCATCCCGGCGCGTCGCGCGACGGCGATCAATCCGATCATCGCCTTGCGCGCGAACTGAGGCGTCGCCCATGCAACTCAATGTCTCCGGTGTCGTGCTGAGCGCTGTCCTCACCTTCGGCGTCGCCGGTTCGGCTGCGGAGCCATTGCGTCCGCCCGCGGACGGGCGGTCGATCCGGGTTGCCGTGGTGCTGACCGAACACGCCACGATGATCGATTTCGCCGGGCCGTGGGAGGTGTTTCAGGATGTGCAGGTCCGCGGGCGCCGCATGCCCTTCGCGCTCTACACGGTCTCGGACACTCGCGAACCGATCCGCGTCTCGGTGGGGATGACCGTGGTGCCGGATCACACTTTTCAGGACGCCCCGCCGCCGGACGTGATTGTGGTCGGCGCGCAGGCGGGCCGCTCGACCGAAATGCTCGCGTGGTTGCGAGCCCAGGCGGCGCGCGTTGACGTGTTGATGTCGGTCTGCACCGGTGTCGCGAAGCTCGCCGCGGCCGGATTGCTCGATGGCAAACCGGCGGCCACCCACCACGATTTCGTCGAGAGGTTCAACACGCGGTATCCGCAGGTGAGATTTCTGCCCGGCAAGCGCTTTGTGCAATCCGGCGCGACGATCCTCACGGCGGGCGGGCTCACGTCGGGCATCGATGCGGCGCTCCACGTCGTCGAACGCTATTTCGGCGCGGACGTGGCGGCGCAGACCGCAGTTTACATGGAATACGAGCGGCATTCCGCTGCGCCGGCGACGGGCGGCTCCAGCGGGCCATAGGGGGCGAGAGGTTATTTCCCTCCGCGTTCTTGGGCCGAAGGGCTCAGAGGCGCAGGCTTGAGTGCAGGACGACGATGGCTACGTTGCCGCGTCAACCGCAGCTGTCGTCATGAATCACACCGCCAAAACTCCGCCCGCGGTGCTCGCGCCGCTCCTCAATTACCTCCACGGCCTTAAGACGGAGCGCGCAGACCTGGCGACGTTGCAGCGGCTGCTGATCGAGTCGCGCGTCACGCTGGAGGATTTGCGCGAGTATCTGCACTTCGAGGAAGGCAGCTATTGTCGCAACCTCGTCGCGGAGAGCCCGTGGTTCAACCTGCTGGTGCTTTGCTGGAAGAGCGGTCAGCGCTCGCCGATCCACGATCATGCGCAATCGGTGTGCGCGTTCAAGGTGCTGACCGGCGTGTGCAGCGAGACGGCTTATCAATTTTCCCCGTGTGGCCAGGTGGTGCCGGAGCGCACGAAGGATTACCTCACCGGCGAGATCGTTGCCTCGCACGACACGGAGACACATCAGGTCTCCAATCTTCAAGCGGAAGGCACGACGCTCGTGACGCTGCACGTGTATTCGCCACCGATGAAGACGATGAAGGTTTATTCGCTCACGGGAAAATCCGCCGGTGAATGGCTCGCGCCCGAGCACAAGGCGGTCGGGGCGTAACGCGACGCGGCCAGCGCCGTCGGATGGATTTCTCGTTCGAACTTGTCGCCGGAGCTTCGAAACTTGCCCGGCAAACGGCGGAGTTGGCCGCAAACCCGTTGTCTCGCGGCACGCGTCACGGATTTTCGCGCCATGTTTACCCCGTCTTCGTCTGGGTCCGGTCCGTCGTGACTGTTGTTCTCGCGAGCTTGCTGACCGTGTGTTCAACCGGATGTTCTACTCCTGCGCAAGAAGCCCAGAAGCCAGCAGTCGCGGCGGAAGACGAATACGTCACCATTCACTCTACACTCTACGGGCTCACTGCTACCGCGCCGGATCAAGAAGTCGCAGGCGAAACATGAAAACGTGACCGTTGAAGGTCCGGACAGTCCGACGCTCCAGCAGATTGAAAAAAATCAATTCATGCAGACGAAGCCGAAGGGCAATTGATCGGCGACAGATTCACCTGAGACCCGCTCCAAGTCTTCCGCGCTTGAGGGCCGGCTCGGAAGTTCGCGTCTTGAGCCACGGGGCGGGTTTTTCGGCATTTTCGGTTTCACTGTAGCCGGCCTCGTTGCGCCCGCTCGGTGTATTTTCTCGCGAGTTCTCTCCGGGGTCAGCGACCCCGGATACAAAGCTTCAAGCGCTGTAGCCGGTCTGGGGCAGCGGAATTGTCAGCGCACCGGGGACAAAATGAAGAGGCCGGACCTCGCGGTCCGGCCTCGAAGAAGTAGCGAATCAGGTCGGCTTAGAACTTGTAGGAAGCCGACACGTAGAAGAACCGACCAAGAGCATCGTAGGTGTTGATGTCACGGTTCTGGTCGGGTTCGCCGACCGAGAACGGCGGATCTTCGTTCAAGACGTTGTTGACGCCGGCTGTGATGCGCAGCCCTTGCAGCCAGCGACTGCCGGAGCCGGAGAACGAATAGCCGACGCGAACGTCAAAGGAATGATAGGATTCGATCGGCCTGACGGTCGGCGTGGCGACGTCATCGAGTTCCGGCACGAACGTGTGGCTCAGGCCCAACGCCAGGTTCTTAAACGTCCAATCGAGCTGCGAGAACGTGCGGTAGCGCGGAAGCGAGCTAATGCCGTTCAGCGTCGTGAGCGTGAAAGTGCCGGCGTAGTCGACCGGGGTGCTCGTCGGCGTGGTCTGCACGATGTAATCGTGCAGATAGGTTGCGGCGATCGACGCGTTGAAGTGGCCCCAGCCACCGGTATCGTAAGCGTAGTCGATGCGGAGGTCGGCGCCCGATTGCTCGAGGCCGGCCACATTGCGGGCGGGATTGGTCATCCAAACTGAGGCGGGAGCCCCGGCAGTGATCTGGCCCGGTGTGGTCACCGGAGCGCCGGAAGTGAACAGCAGTTCGCCGGCCGTGGCAGTGCCAAGGCGCACGAACGATGCATAGATCGAGGCCGCACCAAACCGCTCCACGTCTTGGAGCAGCACGGCTTGCGGGATATTCGAAACGATGTCCTTTTCGTCGATGTTGAACCAGTCGAGTGAGACGCTGAAGCCCTTGATCGCGCGCGGCGACCAGACGAAGCCGGCGGTCCAGTTGCGCGATTCGGAGGGAATGAGGTTCGGGTTCGAACCGCCGCGGCTCTGATATTGGCGATTGCCCGTGTTCACTCCCAGCGGGTTGCCGTTCGTGTCGTAGCGCGCGAGGACGATCGAATTGGTGAATCCGGCGTTCGAGGGACCAAAGAGCGAGAAGAGCGCCGGCGCAGTGAACGACTCACCGTAGGTGCCCCGGACGGCAAATTCGTCATTGAGCGGCATCCAGCGGAGCGAAACCTTCGGCACCAGCGGATCGGTGGTGGAGTTGTAAAGCTCCTTACGAGCGGCGACCGTGAGCTCAAGCGTGTTGAAGAACGGAACGTTCTGCGCCGCGCCGAAGATTGGCACCCGAATTTCCGCGCCGAAGCTGTCCACGGATTGCGCTGCGGCGAATGGGTTGGTCGGGGTGCCGCCGAGCCAGAGGGCCTGACGGTCGTTGCGATCGTTGATCATCGAGAGCGTTTCCTTGCGCGTCTCCAGTGAAATGCCGGCCATCAGGGGACCAGCGGGCAGGTCCATCACCTCGCCGGTGAAGCGGGCATCAAAGCTGACGAGGCGGCTGGTATAGTCTTGGTAGCCGGTGCCGACGATGCCTTCCAGCACTCCAGGCACCTGACGGCGCGCGAACGGATTATAGGTGTTCGCATTGACGGCGGCGGTGTAGGCCGGCGAATCGATCAGATTAACTTGGCGGAGATTCTGGATCGTGCGGTTGAGACTCGCGCCGACCTCATAGTTCCACGTGCCGGCGAGCTGGCCACGGAGGCCAACCACCGCGCGCGCGCCGAGCGTTTCGCCTTGGCGGATGCGCGGGAAGTCGACGAAGCGGTTGCGCGCCTGGATGGTGACGTCGAAGGGATTGTTGGGATTCGCGCCCAGCACGTTGCCCGTGACCGGTTGCGCGTTGAGCGTGCTTTGGGTCTCGCTGGAGGTCACGACGATGTCCCCAAATACAGTGATGTTTTCCGTCCATTTGTGCTCAGCCGCAATGGCGAGACTGCGGCGGTTCGTCTTCTGGAACATCGTAGCCTTCTCAGAGAGATCGAAGAACTGCGCCACCTGGTCGCTATTGTATGGACCTTGGTAGATGCCCGCGGCGACGAGTTGCGCGAGCGTCATGTCGGTGTCCGTGGGAGGCGCGTTCAGATTCGGATTGAGCCGATAAAGCGTTGTGCCGCCGTCGAGCGTGACTATCCCGGCGAACGTCGGCGTGCGAAACTGATTCAGGCCCCAAGGGCGCTCATATTGGAAGAGGGGGTCGGTTTTGCGCCATTCGCCGGTGACGGTGATCTGAGTCCTGTCGTTACCCGCACCCATCGTCACATAGGCTCGCCGTGTGGAATAATTACCTGCATCGGGAGCCCAGCCGTAGGTGCCGCCGAGTTCAACGCCCTGGAAATTTGTCTTGAGTATGACGTTCACCACGCCGGAAACGGCGTCAGTGCCGTAAATGGCGGAGGCGCCGTCCGCGAGCACTTCAACGCGCTCCACTGCAGTCACAGGAATGAGGCCCAGGTCGATGAAGGTGGCTCCGCCAGTGGCCGCGACGGGCGCGAGGGCGGCGCGACGTCCATTGATGAGGACGAGCGTCGGGCGATTGCGCAGGGCAACGGTGGAGGCGCCGTTCGTCGCGTTGGCGCGCGTGTTGGCATTTTCCGCACCGAGATTGCCACGGCCGAAAAAGAAGGGATTAACCTTTTTCAGGACGTCGGTGAGATCGCGGATCTCGCCCGATCGAGCGATATCAGCGGAAGTCATCACCGTGATTGGCACGGCCGGTGAATCGGCCGCCGCGGGAATCAACGAACCGGTGACGACGAATTTTTCGAGTTTGAGAGCTTCTTCGTTGGCCGCGGGAGCGGCGGTTTGCGCGAGGGCGAGGCCTGGGAGCGCGAGCAGTGCAGCCAAGCTCACGCCCTTGAGGCGCGAGCGAGCCGCATGCGATGAGCATGTGCTTGATGTGATCATAGGTGATCCGGGGGGGGTGCTTGGTATTTGCGCCGCCAACAAAGGCTGGAGCGCGACTTGACCCGCGAAGCACGTCAGAATCGGCCGGCGCCGCAACGGACGCGCGACACACGTCTAGCGCGCCGCGCCATCCCGCCATCCGCCGAGTGCGCGCGCCGGGCCGAGATTTTGCGGACTTCCCAGCCCACGGATTCCGGGACCTCCTAACACCCAACTTGCGCAACTGAAACCTAGCAGACTGCGCTGATGTTTCGCGACCGACCCAAAAAAAGCGCGCCCGATTTTAGGGCGCGCTTGGCAAAGGTGACGATTGAGACGGGGGCTTACCAGTCGCGCGACCAACGGATGTAGGCGTAGAGCGGCTCAACAAAGTTGATGCCGGTCGCCACACCGTGGGAAGTGCCGCCGACGGAAATCGGAGGAGCGTCATTGAAGACATTGCGAACACCCAACGTAATGGTGCTGTTCATCCAGCCGCGGTAGGCGACCTGTGGGCTCCACACCCATTGGGCGTCTGCATCGGGACGAGTGGCGGCGGCACTGATTCCGCTGCCCAGCATGTTATACCCACCGATATAGGTGCCGTAGAGCGAGGCGGACCAGTCTCCGCGCGTCCACGCGAACGTTGCCGTGCCGCGCCAAAGCGGGCTGAAGACGTTGGCATCGAGATCCACGTAAACTCCGGTGGCACCCACGAAGTAGCGCTCGTGTTGATAGGTGGCCGACAAGTCCATGCGGAATTGACCGAATTCGTTGCGCGGAAAAATCCAGCGCATGTTGAGGTCGTAGCCTTCATAGCCCGCCTGCGCGAGGTTCTGCTGGCTGGTGATGACGCCACTGATTGTGCCCACCGTTTCGCCGGGGGCCGGCGGATTGCGGATGATCAAACTGCCGAACGCGTTGACGTTGCCGAGAATCGCGGCGGCACCAAGCGCGGCGATGAGGTTCTCCTGCTCGAACTTGAAGTAATCGACGCCAAAGGAGAGTTCGCGGAAGAGGCGGTTGTTGCTTCGCGCGAAGGGTTGAAGAACCAGGCCAGCGTAATGAACCTCCGTTTCCTCCGGCTGGAGGAAGCGATTGCCGCCGCCGAATTGCCGGATCTGGGTTGCCGTATCATTCGGGCGGAGCGGATCCACCAGGACGGTCGGCGTGAAGCTCACGCTGTTGCCAAGATAGAGGAACGCCAGGTTGGGCGCGAGGAACGACTCACCATAGGAAGCGCGCAGCATGAGCTCCGGAAGCGGACGCCAGATCATGGCGACCTTGGGCTTCGTGGTGGTGCCGAAATCGCTGTAGTCCTCATGACGGGCAGCAAATTGGGCCTCAAGGCTGCCCATACCGGAATCCTTCGAGAGGAGCGGCACGCTCAACTCCGCAAAATAGGAGTAGAGACGGCGCGAACCGGCGACATCGTCACCCGTCGCTCCGCCGACGAAGTCGCCGAGGCGGTTGCTGATGGTGCCGTTGTTTTCCATGTATTCGGTGCGGACTTCCGCGCCAACCGCGACGCCGACCTGGCCGGCCGGCAGATTGAAGACCGGGCCACCGACACTGAAGTCAGCCGAGCGAACCTCAAACATGTCGTTGGCCGGATTCGGCACGCGGAGATAGTTGATCAGCTGGGGCGCATTCGGTCCGAAGGGATTCGCCCAGTAAGTGGTGCCATTGATCACAACGCCATTGAAGGCATTTTGCATCAGCCGATCGCTGGTGTAGTTGCGACCGATGTTGGAGACGTCGTTGCGCGAATAGACCAGCGCGGCGTCCCAGCTCCAACCATTATCCATCGAGCCTTCGAGTCCGAGGACCACGCGTGGAGACGTCGAAGTGACATCCTGCACACGGTTGCCGAGCTCAAGCGGGCGCCAGCGAAGATCGACGATATTCACGCCAAATGGATTGAAAGGATTTGAGGCCGGGAACATGCCGGTGCCAGTGGGCGAATCACCGTTCTCTTGAGTGGAGAAATAGGGCGAAGGAGCGGCATCAATCTTCGTTGCAGACCGGGTGAACGACACCTCCGCAAAACCCGCGACTTTATCCGTGAAATCGTAGGTCATGCGGCTGTAAAACGACAGCACCTCGGTGTCCGGAGTAAACCCGGCAACTTCTTGGAAGTTGTAGAGCTGGAAATTACCCGTGGCGTTGGCGATGGTCGGGTTCGTCTGGGGAGTGAGGAACTGCGCGACACCACCGGGGAACACACTGGCCGGCAGACCAACAACCAAGGCAAGCGGAGTCGCCGAGCTGCGGCCGTCCACACCGCCCACCGAGCGAAGGTCGGCCGAATCAGCATAATCGAGATCTCGCGCGTAAATCGCATTACGGCGGCTGTAGTTCAGCGTCGAGGTCACGGAGACCTTGCCGGACTGAGCACCGAAAATGAGGAAGGTCGAAAACTCCCCCGAATCAGTATCGATCGTATTGCCATACGAAACCTCAGTCGAAAAACCGGTGTAGTTTTTCTTCAGGTTGATGTTGATCACACCCGCGACGGCGTCAGAGCCATAAATCGCGGACGCGCCGTCCTTGAGGATTTCCAGCGATTCGATCGCTGCGACCGGAATCGCGTTGAAGTCGAACACAGTCTGGAAGCCGTTGAATCCTGCCGTAGCAAACGGGGCCATGCGTCGACCGTTGACGAGCACCAGCGTGTTGTTGTTGCCCAAGCCGCGCAAGTTGAAGGAGCTGACACCGGGCGTGAAGCTCGTGCCTGCGTCAACCGACGTCAGCGATTGACCGGTCACCGCCGGCATCGCACGGAGGGCATCGCCCACGGTAGTAAAGCCGGTCGCCTTGAATTCAGCTTCCGTAATCCGGACGACCGGCTGCGGGGTTTCCGAGTCAACGCGCTTGATGCGAGATCCCGTGACCTCGAACGCGTCGATCTTCACCGCGTCGGCGTTCTCTTTTTCTTGGTCAGTCTTCGAGGTGTCGGTCTGCGCGTAGGTAAGCGCGGGCCAAGCGAGCAACGCGGCTACGGCGGCCCCCATAAGGGCCGTGCGAGTCGCATGCGGAATGCATGTGCTTTGAGGGATCATGTGTTTGATCTGTGGGGTTTGCTTGTGGTGCGCCCGCGGCTGTCGCTGGGGCGCGCTTTGACCCGGCGAGCACGCCAGAACGATTCGACGCGGCAACGGGGGCGCGACGTGCGTCTAGTCGAGCGCGTCGTTCTTCAACTTCGTTCCGTCACATGCCGAAAGCGCGGCCAAGAAAAAGGCGGCCGGAAAATTCCGGCCGCCTCGGCAGAAGCAATGGATAAGCGCGGTGCGCTTAGAAGCGGTAGCGGGCTTCGACGAAGATCAGGCGGCCGATGGCGCCGTAGGTGGCGAGGTCGGCGTTGCCATTCGGGAACGAGCCCTTGGCCTGCGGCGGCATTTCGTTCAGCACGTTGTTGGCGCCGATGCGCAGCGTCAGGCCATTGAGCAGCTTGTGGCTGGAGCCGAACGCGAACTGCGCACTGACGTCGATCGAGTTGAAGGCCTCGATATGCGCGTCCGCGGTGCTGTCGGTGGGATCGTAGGCGTTGACGTCTTCGACGGACGGGATGTGCGTCCAGCCGAACGTCGCGCCCCACGCGCCCTTGCTCCAGCTGCCGTTGACGTAGGTCTGCCACTTCGGAATCGCGCCGTTGAACGTCGTGGCGTAGCCGGCGGTTTCCTGCACGCCTTGCCCCGGGAGCGGCTCGTAGAGGTATTCGGCGAAGTAGGCGCCGGCCAAACCGAAGTCGAAGCGGCCGAGGCTGTCGCTGTTCCACGTGTGGTTCACCTTCAGGTCGAGACCGGAGAGCGTCACGGCCGCGATGTTCGTGTTGTAGTCGCTGACGTAGACGGTGTCGATTGGACGGTTGCCAATCTGGCCGGCAGCCGTGACCGGCGCGCCGGCGGTGAACTGCGTGAAGTCGTCGGCCGGGCCGAAGCGCACGCGATTGGCGTAGGCCGAGGCGGTGCCGTTGGTCTCGACGTCCTGCAGAATGACCGTCGAGCCGATGATGCCGACGAGATCGGTCTGCTCGATGCTGAAATAATCGAGCGACATGGAGAAGCCCTTGATCGACTTCGGCGACCAGACAACGCCGAACGTGTAGTTGGTCGATTCGCTCGGACGGAGGTTCGGATTCGCTCCGCCGAGGTAATTAGCCTGCCCGGAGATGATGCCGCCGCCGAGGCGATCGAGGGAGAGCGACGGGGTGGAGCCGATCAAGTTCGGTCCGAAGAGCTGGAAGAGCGTCGGAGCGGCAAACGACTCGGAGTAAGTGCCGCGCACGGCGAACTCATCGCTGAAGGGCAGCCAACGCGCGGTGATCTTCGGGACGGTCGGGTCGTCGGTGTCGCTGTATTTCTCGGTGCGGAGCGCGCCTTCGAGTTCGAGCAGGTAGAAGCCCGGAGCCGTTGCTTCGCCCCCGAAGATCGGCACGCGGACGTTGACGAAGGCGGAGCTGATGTTGCGATCGGCGTTGGTGGGATCGAGCGTCGTGGCCGAGTCCCAGCCGAACGTCGCCGTCTGGCTGAACACATCGGAGGTCTGCTGGAGCGTTTCGACGCGGTATTCCATACCGACGGCGAAGCCGAGTTCGCCGGCCGGGAGGTCGGCGAGGTTGCCGGTGACGCGCGCGTCGTAACTTTCGAGCGTCGTCTGGGCGAGGCCGATGGCCGTGCCGAACATGCCCGATGCTGTGATCGCGCCCGGGGTTTGCGTGCGGGCGAACATGTTGAGCGCACCCGAGGCCACCGCGGCGGCGCGAGCGGCCGAGTTGACGACGTTCACGTTGCGATAACTCTGCTCGATGCGATTGCGATTCGCCGCGGCTTCCCACGTGTAGTCGCCGACTTCGCCACGAAGGCCGAAGATGCCGCGCAGGGAATTCGAGGCGTAGAAATACTGCCGGGGGAATTCGACGAAGCGGTTGCGCGCGCGCAGGGTGACGTCGGACGGGTTGGTCGGGTCGGCCGCGGTGCGCACGGAGCTCACCGGCTGGGCGTTGATCTGCAGATAGGACTCGGTTTGCGTGTAGAGGAAATCGCCGAAAGCCGAAATGGAATCGCTGATCTTGTGATCGAAGTTCAAGACGGCGCTGGAGCGCTCCTGGCCCTGCAGCAGCGTGACATAACTCGCGAGGTTGAACGCATATTGCTGCTCGGCGCCCAAGCCTTGGATCAGATTATTGGAATCGACCGGGATGTAGGTGCCGTTGGCCACGAGTTGGGCGAGCGTGAGGTCGGTGTTGAGCGGCGGAGCGTTGAGCGACGGATTCAACACATAGAACTGGCCGGTGGCGTCGTTGTTCACCACGCCGCCGAAGGTTGGCGTGCCGTAGCTCTGCGCCGAAAAGGGGCGGTCGTATTGGAAGAGCGGGTCGGTGCGCGTCCACTCGGCGCTGACCGTGATCGAGGACTTGCCGTTGCCCACGCCGCCGGTGAGGGAGAACTTGCGCTCGGCGTAGTTGCCATCGTTCGGGGAGAACGCGTAGCGGCCGTTGAACTCAAAACCCTCGAAATTGGACTTGAGGATGATGTTCACCACGCCGGCGACGGCATCGGTGCCGTAGATGGCCGAGGCGCCGTCCTGGAGGATTTCGATGCGCTCGACCGCGGAGATCGGGATCAAGTTAACGTCAAAGAACTGCGCGCCGCCCGAGGCGAGAATCGGCGAGTAGGCCGCGCGGCGCCCGTTGAGGAGGACAAGTGTCTGCGTGTTGCGGAAGGCGACCGCGGAACCGCCGCCCGTCGTGCCGGAATTGATATCCGCGTTCGAGGAGCCAAGGTTGCCGTTGCCGATGAACTGCGGGGTCGTCTTGCGGAGGACCTCGAGAAGACTCGTGTTGACGCCGGAGTTGTTGATTTGCGTCGCGTCAATCGTCGTCACCGGGATCGCAGTGGCGGATCCGGCGATCGGAATGTAAGAGCCGGTCACGACGAACTTTTCCAACTTGAGGGCGCCTTCGTCGTTGGAGGCGGTGGTGGCGGGAGCCTGCTGTGCGCTCAGACGCGCGGCCAGCAGAACGGGAAGCGTGCAAAGCGCGAAGGCGCGCCAGTGCTTCCGCATCACATGCGATGTTTTCATGTTCATGGGTTTGGTGTTGGTTCCGCGCCGCAACGTGCGGCGCGGCGACCACGGAGCGTTCAGGTTCTCCGAGGGGTGTGGTGAACACGCCCGGTTCTCCGCGACCGGGCAAAGGCGGTGCGACCCGCGACTAGTGGAGCGCGCCCATCGTCTAGCCGCTGACCCGCGGACGTATCGCACGTGGACCGACCGGCCCAAGCGCACAAAAAAAAGGCGCGCCCGATTTGGCGCGCCTCGCTTCCACGATACAGTGGATCTCGCTCAGATCTTCTTCTCGAAGCCGAAGTAGATGAAGCGATTTTCGGTGGTGTAGATGAAGCCCGGGTAGCCGTTCGAGTTGCCACCGCCGCCATAGGCGATCGGCGGATCCTTGTCGAAGAGGTTGCGGACACCGGCGCTGAGCTTGATATCGCTCCACCAGTCGCGGTTGCTCTGGTCGCGGGACGAGAAGAACTTGTAGCTGAGCTGGAGGTCGAAGGTCGTGGTGGCCTTCACGCGGTAGGGGTCGCCGTTGAGGTCGAAGTCCTGGAAGCCGTGCGTGTAATTGGCGACGAGGTGGGCAGTGAGATCATTCCAGGTCCAGTCGGCGAAAGCCTGGCCTTTCCATTTCAGGAAGGCGTCGTCGCCGGGACTACCGGGAACCGTCTGGTCGACCAGCTCGAAGAGCGGCACACCCGGCACGGCTGCGGCGCGGTAGGAATGCATGTAGGTGCTGGAGGCGCCCAGTTCGAAGCGACCGAATGAATCGGTGTTCCAGAGGTAGGACGCGGACATGTCGACACCGTCAACCTTGGTTTGACCGGCGTTCGTATAGACCGCGCGGACGAGCACGAGGTTGCCCGCGAAGTCGCGCACGATTCCTTCGCCTGGCAGCAGACCGCCTGGGGCGACACCGGCGGCCCGGTCGACGACGTTCTGATAAACGGTCGCGACCTGGCCGGAGCTCTCGACGCGCCAGAAATCGACGGCGAGCGAGAAGCCCGAAAGCGCGTTCTTTGGCGACCAAACCACGCCAAGGTTGTAGGATGAAGAGTCCTCGGCCTGTAGCTGGGAATTGCCCGCCGTGGTGACGTTCTGCTCCGGCTCAAACACGCCTGTGACGGGATCCTCGATCGGCGTAAGTGCAGCCACCGGGGGCGAGTAGAGTTGGAACAGCGACGGTTCCTTGAAGCCCTCGCCGTAGCTGAAGCGCACGACCAGGGTCTTGTCATTCAGCGGTTCCCAGCGGAGGCCGATTTTCGGGACGAAGGTGTTGCGGTCGGAGGTGAGGAACTTCTCGTAGCGGGCCGCGAGATTCATCGACAGGTTGTGCACGAACGGCATCGCATTCTTATCCGAGACGATGGGGATCTCGGCCTCAGTGAAGCCTGAGGCGATCTTGCGCTGGCGCTCGATCGGCGAGGCGGGTGTGGCGCCCAGAATGTCGCCGGACTGGAGCGTCGAATCGGGCGACTGCATGACTGACTCGCGATACATTTCCATGCCTAAGGCAAAACCGACGTCTCCTCCGGGGAGGGCGAAGAGGCTGGCGGTGCTCAAAGTGAAACCCGCATCCCAGAGCGTGGAGCGGTTCTCGTCACGCTGGTAATGGGTCGCGAAAGCCACCGGTGCCGAATTGGATGGGATCGCATTGCGGAAATAGCCGAACGGGTTGTAGGGCGTGGTGGTGCCAATGTAGCTCGAGCTCGCGGGATTGAAGATCGGGTCGGCGGCGTTCATCGCCCGGAGGAAGCGTGAGGTCGAGATCAGCCGGGCGTTGGCTTGGTTGGTGATCTCGCTGTAGCGCACGCTGGCATCGAGGGAGAATTTGTCCGCGATGTTCTCCCACCGCAGACCACCAGTGAGGGCAAGGGCGGTGTTGCGGTTGTTGATGATGCGGTTGCCGAACTCGGCCAAGCGGATGCGCGAGCCGCCGGCGATGTCCTGATTGAAGGGATTGAACGGA
Source organism: Opitutus sp. (assembly GCA_013821985.1). Classification (GTDB taxonomy): domain Bacteria; phylum Verrucomicrobiota; class Verrucomicrobiia; order Opitutales; family Opitutaceae; genus Didemnitutus. The sequence continues at coordinate 48,735 of PNJQ01000003.1, read as the reverse complement.
TTGTAGGCGCCGGTGGCGGCGGTGCGGGTGCCGCCGGCTGCAATCTCGGCCGGGGTCAGGATCGGATTGGGCGTGCGGGCGGGAATGACGATTGTCGTCTGGCCGGGTGTGCTGAAGTTGCCCGTGGCGTAGGGTGCCAGCTCGTCGACCTGGTGCACCTGCGAGTAGATGGCGTCACCGTAGGCCGTGACTTTGTCGGAGATGTGTCGGTCCCAGCTGGCAAAGACGCCCTTGCGCGTGATCTGAGGGAAGGAGCCGGAGAATTCGTTGAAATTGAAAAACGAGCTGCGGCCGCTGGAGAAATAATACGCGCTGGCGGGCAGACGGCCGTTGTTGTTGGCGTTCTGGTTGCCGGCAAGCGGAGCGAGGGTGAATGGATCCGCCCGGCCGGTGGTGGCAAAGAAGAGGCCGGTCGTGGTATTGGCGGCGCCGTTGATGGTCAGGGCGGACCCGGCCGGGAGGCCGAGCGCCTCCAGGGCCGCTTCGCGGCTGATCTGAAAATTGGCCGGCGAAGCGTTGGTGCTGAGGAACGGGGGCACCGCCGAGTAGCTGCGGTCGCGATTGAAGATCGGCTCGCGGTTCTGGAAGTTCACGCCGATCGTGATGTTGCCCTTCGCGCTCGAGGCACCGGTGATGATGCTGGCCGTGACCTCAGAGGAGTCCTTGTTTGTCGTGTTGCCATACCGTCCCGCGACGACCGTGCCGTCGTAGTTGCGGCGCAAAATGATGTTCACCACGCCAGCAACGGCGTCCGCGCCGTAAATGGCGGAGGCGCCGTCCTTCAGCACTTCGACCCGCTCGATCGCTTGCAGCGGGATGGTGTTGATGTCGATGAACGCTGCCGTGCCGCCCGCGCCCACGGGATAGGAAGCCATGCGACGGCCGTTGACGAGCACGAGCGTGTAGTCGGGCCCGAAGCCGCGAAGCGAGACGGAGTTCGCGCCAGGAGTGAAGCCGGTGGCGTTATTGGTGAACGGCACGCTGCCGCCGTTCGAGAGCGTCATCTTCTGGAGGAGCTCGGTCGTGCTGGTGAGGCCGCTCTGCTCAATCGCGCGGCTGTCGATGCTAAGCACCGGAAACGTTCGGGCCTCGGCCGAATTCTCGGTGGACGGGATGTTCGAGCCGGTGACGACGAAACGCTCGAGCTTCACCGTGTTCTCGGCGGCGGCAGGAGCGACGGGGGCGGTCTGGGCGCCGGCCGGGAGGGCCAGCACAGCGGGAAGCGCAAACAGCGCGAGGCCGCGCCGCTGCTTCCGCATCACATGCGTAGGATTCATGTTCATGGGGTTTTGGTGTTGGAGGTGCCGCACGACATAGCGCCGTGTGGCGGCAGGCAGCGGTTCAGCGACCGCCTGCGCGCACCGACCCAAACTGCCTCCCCACTCTCCGCAAAAGTCCTACGACGAGGCGCGGAAAATCCGACCTTGGGCGCGAGCGCCGAACCCCGGCTTCCTCTGGCAACCCCGTTTCCTCACAGGAACTGCTCCACGGCCTGCCGATAACTCCGGCTGATGTTCAGCGTCGTGCCGTCGTCGAGCTCGAGTGGGCGGCCCCACGCCGTCGTCGGTTTGAGCCGCCGCACGTAGTCCACGTTGACGACGCAGGATTTGTGGATGCGCACGAATTTTGCTGCGTTCAACTGCTCGAGCGCGTGCGTGAGCGTCATGCGCGTGAGCAGATTCCGCTGCAACGTGTGCACGAGGATGTAATCGCCCTGCGCCTCGATCCAGCGGATGTCCGCCTGATTCACGAAGTGGTGCTCGCCATCGACCTTCAAGACCAGCGGCGACTCCTTGTGCTCAGCCGGCGCGGGCGCGGATTTCGCGTTTTCGAAGTGTTGCAGCAAGCTCGCGACAGCGCGCTCGGTCGATTGCAGGAGGTCCCCGCGCACGCGGCGCTTGGCGCGGTCGAGACCCTGGATGAAGCGTTTGTCGGTAAACGGCTTCACGAGATAGTCCACCGCGTGCAACTCGAACGCCCGGATCGCATGCTCGTCGAAAGCGGTGACGAACACCACTTCGGGTCGCTGCGCGGGCTTGATCGACGAGAGCGCCTCGATGCCCGTCATGATCGGCATGTGCACATCGAGGAACACGAGCTGCGGCTTGTGCTTCGCAATCATCTCGAGGGCGAGTTCGCCGTCGGAAGCTTCGCCGACCACGTCGATTTCCGGGTCTTGGGCGAGCAGGTTGCGGACGACTTCGCGGGCGATGCGTTCGTCGTCAACGACGAGGGTCTTGATCTTGTCCATGGGGTAAATTTAGACGCGGGTCGGAGCGCGCACCGGCACGGCGGCCTCGGCGACGCGGAACGGCAGGCTCATCGTCACGACCGTGCCGCGCGGGGTGTTGACGTTGCACGCCAGCGTGTAGGCCTTTCCGAAGGCGCGTTCGAGGCGCTTGCGCGTTGTCTCGAGCCCTACGCCGTGGCTCTCGGGCGCGGATCGACCCTTCGGCATTTCGGCCGGATCGTTCACGACTTCGAGGCGCAACACTTCGTTCTCCACCCGTGCGCTGATGCGGACCTCGCCGGGATTCCGGCGGCACGCGATGCCGTGCTTGATCGCGTTCTCCACCATCGGCTGCAGCAACAGCGCCGGCACCTCGGCGACGAGTGCGTCCGGCGAGACGTCGAACGAATAGTTCAACCGGTGATCGAAACGCATCTTTTCGATCGAGAGATAGGTTTCGCAATAGCTCATCTCGTCCTCGAGCGTGACCTCCGGCCGGCCCGTGCTGCCGATCAACGCACGCAACAAGGCGCTGACCTGCGACAGCGCCGTCACCGCGCGCTCCGTCTCGCGCTGCCGCACGAGGCCGGAGACGGCGTTGAGGGCGTTGAACAAAAAATGCGGGTGAAGCTGCTGCTTCAGTGCCTTCATCTCCGCCTGCACCAGCTCGGAACGAAGCTGCTCTTCCTGCAGCTCCTTCGCGGTTAGCTGAACCCGCAGCTCGCGCTCGCGCAGATCGGATTGCTTTTTCTCCTCGCCGAGATCGAGCGTGTAGCCCGCCCCGAGGAGGCCGACGTAGAGCGCAGCGTCGATCAGTTGCCGCGCATTCATGTTGTCGATGATGTAGTCGGAAGAAAACATCCACAGGAGCATGGGCCCGTCCGTGATGAAGGGCCCGAGCAGCCACGCGCGAGCGCCGAAAATCCACGCGGTGAAACACCAGGCGAACGCCACGTGGATGAGAATGCCCAAAGGCAGCCACCAGCCGCTCACCGGAATCCGGCGCCGCAAATCAAACACGACCGGCGTGAGAAGGCACCACATCCAGGCGCGCGAGATCTGATAATAGACTGTCTGCCAGAATGCCACGCGCGCGAACGGATCGGTATGCGGAGGCATTTCAATCGTCGCCAACGTCTGCATCAGCAACACCAAGCCAATGCCCGTCCAAACGGCGAACGCGGTGGGCCAGCTGATTTTGTAGCGCACGGACATCTCCTTTTGCGTGCGCCCGCCCCCTGAAAAAGGCAAGCCCGCGGACCGCGCGCGCCACCCCGCCGAACGCAAAACCAGCCGTGTTCGTCGCCGGAGCGTCCGATCCGGCGCACGGCCCTAGACGTTGGTCGAAAATCCGCCGGCGGGGTCAGTTGCGGCGTTCGACGAGCGCGCCGGACTTGTCCTTGAACACCAGCATCCGCGTCTCGGCATTGTAGCTCTCAAACGAAATGCCGAGCTGCGGGTTCACCAAGTCTCCCGGACCATAGGCCGTGCGCTCGATGAACACCCGCGGACTCGCACCCGCGCGCACGCCGCTGATTTTCAAATTCTGCACCCAGCTGCGGAACGCCGCACTCGCTGGCGGCGCACTCGGGGCCGTCACCGCCGGAATCGGATCGATCACCGGAGCGGTCGTGCCCGGACTCGCCGATTTCGCGGTGGCGGCGGAAGAATTCTCCTCGGTGGGCGTGGCCGGCCCAGCCGCGGCGCTCACCGCCTCCGCGGTTGGATCACCCTGGTTCGCTTGCGCCTGTGCGACGACGTCCTTCGTCTTGCCGATCGGACCCGGGCCCTCCGAGGCGGCGGGGCCTTCCGCCGGATTCGCGGCGGCCTTCGGCGCGGTCGCGGCGGCGTCGGGTGTCGCCGGCGCCTTGTTGCGATCAAATACGGCACGCTCAATCGCGACCGTGGCGGTGCGATCGAGAAAATATTTCACGCCTTTCCACACGAGCGCCGCGAGCAGGAGCACGGCAATGACGCCGTATTTGAACACCTTCTGTTTGAAGGCCGCTTTCGGATCCGTCGGTGCGTCGTCATCGTCGGTCTCGGCGTCGGCCGCGGCAGCACCTTCCGCCACGGTTGGTGGAGGTGGCAAACCGCCCGCGCCGGGCGGTGGCGGCGCTTTCACTCCGGGCGGTGGCGGAAACATTGCCGCGGCGGGCGGAGGTGGCGGGAAATTCGCAGCGGGCGCAGCGACCGGAGGCAGAGGCGTGGAGGCAGTGGGCGCGGGCGGAGGCGGAAAAGGCGGCGGCGCAAAATTCACCGGCGCCGCGGGCGCAGGTGCGGCCGCGGGCGAAGGCGCGGGAGCGGGAGCGGATGACGGAGCACTCGCCGCCGGGGCGGCGGCCGGATCGCGCGGCTTCAAGCCGAACTTCGGCTTCGGTGTTTCGGTTTTGGGTGATTCCGCGGCGGGCGCCGACGCGAGAGGCGCGGAAACCGGCGCAGGCGTCTCAGGAAAAACCTCGGATGACGCCGGCGGCACCGGTGCGCTCGGCGCGGCGGCGGCGGGTGCCGGCATCGGCTCAATCGCCGGTGTCGCAGCGGACGCAGGCGGCACCGCGGCGACCGGTCCAGGAGAGACAGGCGCGTCGCCGGACATGCGCGGACGAAGTCTGGGCATCGCGGGTTTCTCGACGGTCGCTGCCGCGGGAGTTTCCGGAGCAGGGGGCGGCGGAGGAGCGACCGGAGCAGGCGAATCCGCGCCTGGCGCGGGGGCGGCAGGGGGCTGAGGGTTCGCAGGGGCTTCGCCTCCGAGTCGGGGTTTCAGGCGGAGCTTCTGGGAGTTCTCGTCGCTCATGCAGGCGGGACGCTGACGAAATAATTGGACGGCGGAAACAAAAAGATTCCGGCGGAGACGCGGGGCCGAAACAAATTTTCGCTTTCACAGCGCAGTTACAGGCTTCGCCGCACGGGCGACGCCCGTTTGAGAGGCGCTGAGACGGGCCGCGGCGATCCACCCCCAATGGCCGCCGCCGGCTAACCGGGCTCCCAAGCGAGCTGTTCCCCACCCCACCGTTCCCGCCGTTCGCAGGTCGCTGCATCCTCGACTCGCCAGACGCCCGGAAATCATCCATGGAGGAGCACGCCGCCGTCGTTCGCACCTCCCTGCGCGCGACCGGCCGCTCCGCCGCCCGCCCTTTTTCCCATGAAGCGCCCGACCGCCAAACTCGCCGGCATCACTGCGGCGGCGGTGAAAAAAGCCACCCAGCGCGATTGGGCGGAGTGGATCAAAGTGCTCGACGCAGCGGGCGCGAAATCCTGGCCACACGCCGAGATCGCCCTTTGGCTGCACAAAAAACACAAGATCGCCGACTGGTGGTGCCAGATGGTGACCGTCGGCTACGAACAGGCCACCGGCCGCCGCGTGAAACACCAGACGAGCGACGGCTTCGACGTCAGTGTGAGCAAGACCATCGCGGCACCCGTCGCGAACGCCTTCGAAGCGTGGCGCGACGCTGTCGTGCGCGAACAATGGCTCCCGCGCACTCCCCTTTCCGTCCGCAAAGCCACGCCGCACAAATCCATCCGCATCCGCTGGCCGGACGACACGAGCGTCTCCGTCAATTTTTGGCCGAAGGGCCCGCTCAAATGTCAGGTCGTGCCCGAGCACAGCAAGTTGCCGAGCGCCGCCGCCGCCGAGGAAATGAAGGCGTATTGGACGGCGCAGCTCGAGGCGCTGTGCGCCTTCCTCGAGCGCAAGGCCTGAGCGCGCGGCGCGCGATTTTATGCAAGAACGCCCCGTCGGACTCGACGCCTACACCCCCGCGGAAATCGCGGCGCGCATCGAGGAGTCCGGCATTCGAAAAACGACCATCGACCTCGCGTCGAAGTTCGCGCTTTCCGTCCTCGGCGGGGCCTTCATCGCGATCGGCGCGTGTTTCGCGAGCATCGTGTGGACCGATTCCAATCTCGGCTGGGGCGTCGCGCGCACGCTGGGCGGCATGGCGTTTTCACTCGGCCTGATCCTCGTCGTCATCGCGGGCGCGGAGTTGTTTACGGGCAACGTCCTGCTCGTCGTCGCGTGGGCTTCACGCAAGGTCACGACGCGCACGCTGTTGCGCGACTGGCTCGTCGTCTATCTCGGCAATTTCGCGGGCGCGCTCGCAACCGCGTATCTCATCTACCTCTCGCGCCAGTGGTCGTTTGCCGGCGGCAAGGCCGGTGCCGTCGCGATCGATCTCGCGCTCGCGAAAGTGCATCACGGCTTCGTCGCTGCCGTCGTGCTCGGCGCGTTCTGCAACGCGCTCGTCTGCCTGGCGGTCTGGCTCTGCCTCGGCGCGCGGACCATCTCGGACCGCGTGCTCGCGATCGTGCCGCCGATCACGGCGTTCGTCGCGATGGCGTTCGAGCACTCGGTGGCGAACATGTATTTCATTCCCCTCGGGCTGTTCCTCGCGGGCGATGCCGAGGTGCTCGCAGCCACCGGACGCGCCGGGGCGGACCTCTCGGCGCTGACTTGGATGAACTTCCTCCGCGCCAACCTCCTGCCGGTTACGCTGGGCAACATCATTGGCGGCGGTCTCATGGTCGGCGCATTCTATTGGTTCATCTTCTTGCGTCCGCGCGGTGCACCCCCGAAAAACTGAGGCGATGCTTCGTCCCGGTCGTCTCGCTTTCTGTTGCCTCGCACTCGCGACCGGACTCGTTGCGCAGGAAGTGCAGCGTCACGGGCTGGTGTTCGAACAGTGGGTGCGCGACGAGTTTTTCGGTGGCTACCGGCCCAAAAGCTACACGCAGAAATGGGATATCCCAGCCGACGCGAACAAGGATCACGGCAACGTCCCCGTAAATCCTAAGGCGATCAAGCACGGCGCCCCGGTCGATCTCGGCGACGCCGTGCGCCAATACGAAGTTGATACGTCGTTCATTCTCGTGCTCGGCTTCTGGGAACAGGACGGCGATGAGAAGCGCTTCACGAACATCATCGCGCCGCTCATCACTCCTGAACAATGGCGCGAACTTTGGGGTCCGGTCACTTACGCCGACCTGCTGAAGCTCGACCGCTTGATCAAGGATAAGGGCCGCACGATTGAGGAGACGCGCAGGCTGGCGTTGAAAATGAAGAGTTCCCCGCCCTTCAGCGAAGCCGTGATCCAAGTGAATCCGAAGATCGATGCGCACCAGCGCCGCCTCCAATGCTCGTTGCGTTTCGCCGACGTCTTCAAATACCTCGCGCCCGACGCCGACCCCGCGCCGCAGGAAAACCCGTCGCTCTGGGGCGTGCCGTTTCCGGGGCAGGTTACGTCGAAGCCACGCGCGTTCAACTGACGTCCCTCATTCGCGCCACAGAGCAAGAAGCGCGCAGCAATTTGGCATTCGCCGGCTGGCTTCCAACCCGTTCGGGCGTAAACTAGGTATGCGGCGGGCGCAGTGCCCCGCCCGCGCTCTTTGCCAGTCTTTCGAAGGAGGTCCCATGACAGCGCATACTTATCTCGAACACGGTTTGTCCGTCCTGCAGGCGCGCTTGCGCACGCCGATGTCGCCGGTCGCTTCCGGCGCGGTCCCCGAAATTCATCCCTTTGTCACGCTCTCGCGCGAGACCGGCGCCGGCGCCACGACGCTGGGCCGCGAACTGATCCCACTGCTCGACCGCGAGCTCAGCCCGCCGGGCCACTCTTGGGTATTTCTCGATCGCGACCTTCTCACACGCGCGCTCACGCAACACCAGCTGCCCGCGCAACTCGCCGACTACCTGCCCGAAGATCGCATCTCCGAAATTCGCGCCGGCATCGGCGAACTCGTCGGCCTGCATCCCTCGCTCTGGCAACTCGAGCAGAAAGTCTCCGAAGCGATCGTCCAGCTCGCCCACGTCGGTCACGTCGTGTTCGCCGGACGCGCGTCGCATCTCGTCACGCGTCACCTCGCGGGCGGCCTGCATGTCCGCCTGATCGCCTCACGCGACACCCGCATCGATCGCGTCGCCACGGTCCTCGGGTGCGGTCGCGCGCAGGCCGCCGCCCACCTCGATGCCACCGACGACGCGCGCCGCCGCTTCGTGCGCGCAAACTTCGACACGGACATCGACGACCCGCACCTCTACGACCTCGTGCTCAACACCGACCACCTGTCCGCCGCCGCTGCGGCGCGCGTCGTGCAGCTCGCGTTGCGCGAACGAATCGCCCGAGGACAGACGGAGGGTTCGTCCGTGAGCGCAGTGCGTTCCTGATCAGGCCCGATCGGTCCGACTCGCGCAAACTCCGCTCAGCCGGCCGCGACCAGCCGCTCGCGGGCGACGAACCACACTGGCTCGCCGGCATCGTCGAGCACCGGACTAATGCGCACATCGGCGCAATAGCGCGCGCCGTTCTTGTGGTAATTCACGATCTCCTCGCGACACGCACAGCGCGCGCGCACCGCCTCGCGGATGCGCGCCACCGTCGCCGGATCGGTGTCGGGGCCCTGCAGGAGCTGACCTGGTTTGCGGCCCTTGAGTTCGTCGAGCGCGAAGCCGCACAGCGCGGTGAATTCCTCGTTCACCCACACCACGCGGCCGTCGCCGTCGGTGACGACCATTGCGTCGCGCCCGGTCTGCTGCGGGGCATTTTCCGCGGCCGCCAGGATGCGCGCCTTGAGGTCCGGCGAGGGTGGGCGCGTGGGCGGCGGCGCCTCGGCCACGGCCGCCACGTTCACCGCCTCCTCCAGCGCCGCGACATGTGACCGCAATTCGGGGTCGAATTCCAACAGCACCTGAAACGCGTCGTGCTCCGCCGCCGGCAAATTGCCGGACACGTAAAGCGCCGCGCGGTCCTGGAGAAATTCCGAAAGCATCCATCCGCATGCAAATCGCGTCGCCCGCGCAGTCAAAGCCCGATTCCTCGCGGTCCGTCGGTTCGCGTGCTGCGCCGGTTGACTCGCGTTCGCCTGACCGCCACGGTCGCGCCCGCATGACGAACCCCGCGTCGCCCCCGCTCGTGCGCGCCCTTGGCCGCTGGACCATGGTCGCCCTCGTCGTCAACGGCGTGATCGGCAGCGCGATCTTCGGCCTGCCCGACGATGTCGTGCGCCTCGTCGGCGACGCCGCCCCGTTCGCCTACCTCATCGCGGCGGCGGGCATGTTGATCTTCATGGCGGTGTTCGCGGAGCTCTCGTCGCAGTTCAACGAGGCCGGCGGTCCCTACCTTTATGCGCGCGAGGCGTTCGGGCGTTTCTGGGGCATCGAAATGGGCTGGTTCACGTGGCTCGTGCGCCTCACCGCGGCGGCGGCGAACGCGAACCTGTTCGTGATCTACCTCGGCGAATTCTGGCCCGGCGCCACGGCGCCGGTTCCGCGGGCGCTGTTGCTCGCCGCGCTGCTCGGCACGTTGACGCTGATCAATCTCCGCGGCGTTTCCGGTGCGGCGAAGCTCTCGAATCTTTTCACAGCGGCAAAATTGCTCCCGCTCGCGCTCCTCATCGCACTCGGACTCTTTCTCGCGCCGGAGATCGCACCGGACGCGGCGACAAGCGCCGCCGTGACTGCGCCGGGCGTGGCAGGCTGGACGAGCGCGTTCATCGTGTTGCTGTTCACCTTTGGCGGCTTCGACATGGCGCTCATCCCGGCAGGCGAATGCAAGGACACGCGGCGCGACCTGCCGTTCGCCCTCTTCACGGGCCTCGTCGTGATCACGACCGTTTACGTGCTGCTGCAAGTGATGGCGATGCGCACGGTGCCCGATCTGGCTAACAGCCAGCGTCCGCTCGCCGACGCGGCACGCTCGCTCGTCGGTCCGATCGGCGCCGGTCTCATCGCGATCGGCGCGATGGTCTCCACGTCGGGTTACCTGAGCGCGCAACTCATCGGCGTGCCGCGTCTGACGTTTGCGCTCGCCCAGCGCGGGGATTTTCCGGCGGCGTTCGGTGCGGTGCACGAGCGGTTCCGCACGCCGCACGTTTCGATCCTCGTCTGGGGCGTGCTCACGTTCCTGTTGGCGCTGTTGGGCAACTTCATCTGGAACGTCAGCCTTTCCGGCGCCGCGCGGCTGCTCACCTACGGGCTCGCGTGCGCGGCGTTGATCCGATTGCGCCGGCTGCGGCCGGACGCACCGGCGTTTCGTCTGCCGGCGGGCGTGCTTGTCGCCGCGGCCGGACTCGCGATCTGCTTGGTCATGGTGCGCTTTATCGACTTTTCCTACGCGTGGGTGATCGCGCTCGTGGCATTCGTCGCCGCCGCGAACTGGTGGACGGTGCGCGCCCGGCCGCCGCGGGACGATGGTGGGAGGGGCTTTCCGCCCCGACATTAGCTCTTCGATTCCCAACCGGAGCATAAAGCGCCCCGAGCAATCGCAGGCGTCGCCCGGCGCCTCGCGGCGTGACGCGCCGCGCGCAACCCATGCGCACGTTTCGCCAAGATACTCCGCCCACGAACACGGCGGGTCGGGTTTAATAGGGTGGCGACCTTCGCCTCCGCCGTGCTCGACACTCCCCTCATCGATTCCTACCTGCTGAAGCTGTTCCGGTTTCGCACACGGGCGTTCCTCCACATGGACGAAGCGCCCGGCTCGGTGCCGCCGCTGCCCAAGGAATCGGCCGGCTGTCTCTACATCCACATCCCGTTTTGCGAAGTGCTGTGCCCGTTCTGCTCGTTTCACCGGGTGCAACACCGCCACAGCCAGGCGACGCGTTACTTCGCGGCGTTGCGCGACGAAATCCGCCTCTACCATACCGCGGGCTTCACGTTCACGAGTGTCTATTTCGGCGGTGGCACGCCGACGGTTGAGCCCGAAGAACTCGTTACGACGATCGATCTCGTGCGCGAATTGTTCGGCGTCTCGGAAATCTCCGTTGAAACGAATCCCAAGGACCTGCGCCCCGATGTGCTCGCCGCGCTCCAACGCGCCGGCGTCACGCGGCTGTCGGTTGGCGTGCAGAGCTTCGACGACCAGTTGCTGCGCGAGATGGAGCGTTACGACAAATACGGCAGCGGCGCCGAGACGATCGAGCGCATCAAGTCGGTCGCGGGCATGTTCCCGACGCTCAACGTCGATCTGATCTTCAACCAGCCGCACCAGACGCTCGCATCGCTCGAGCGCGACATCGCGATCTTCCAAAGCCTCGGCGCAAATCAAGTTTCGTTCTACCCGCTGATGACGTCGCCGACGGTCGAGCGCCGCATGGTCGGCGCGATGGGGCTGCCGGATCAGCGGCGGCTGCGTCAGTTTTATCACACGATCGTCCAACGGCTCGGAGGCGAATTTCGTCCGTCGTCGGCGTGGTGCTTCACGCGGCGCGGCCACGGCACGGACGAATACATCGTCGCGGCGGACAACTACGTCGGCGTCGGCAGCGGCGCATTCAGCTACCTCGACGGCACGCTGTATTGCACGACGTTCTCGCTTTCCGCCTACGAACAACGCATCGCGCAAGGCCTGACCGGCATCACGACGTGTCACCGCCTGAGCGAGACCGATCGTCTGCGCTACACGCTCCTCGTGCGGCTCTTTGGCCTGTTCATGGATCGCAAGAGCATCCTGCGGCAACACGGCCGGCGTTTCTTCCGCAAACTCTGGGGCGAGCTGCTGACGTTACGCGTGCTCGGCGCCGCCCGCCGCGATGCGCGTGGCTGGCACCTGAACGAGCGCGGCATGTATTGGCTGATGCTGATGATGTCCGCGTTCTTCGAATCGGTGAACAATTACCGCGACGCCATGCGCGCCCACGTGAAGAACGAGCTGCACGAGCCCGCCGAGATGTGCGCGCCCGTCGGCGGCTCCCTGCGCGCGGCGCCGGTGAATGTCGGTTAGCTAGAGTGCTTTGAGTTCTCTTGGAGCCGGGATCGCTGAGCCCAGCCGGCGTGTCTTCGCACGGCAAGGGTCTTCCCGGGGCCAGCGACCCCGACTACAACATTTTTAAGACGCTGGGATCATCCGTCGGCGCCCGGCGCAGAACGAATCGGCGCTTCCCTTGCAGCGGGTGTTCAGGTTCTCTCCGCCCCATGAACGCGCGGCTGGTCACGTTAGTCTTCCTGCTGCCGCTTGCCTTGCGCGGGCACGATTCGCCGGAGCACACGCCGCCGGCCCCCTACGCTGAAGCGCTCGCTCACGCGCCTCGTCCACTGCCGGATCGCGTCGTATTAACCTGGTCCGGCGATCCGGCGACCACGCAGACTGTCACGTGGCGCACCGACACCACCACCACGCACGCCGTGGGCGAGATCAGCCGAGCCAACGAAAGTGGCCGCGATCTGAAAGGGACGCGCGTGGAGGCGCAATCGACGGCGTTCCAATCCGATCTCGGCACGGCGAATTATCATCACGTCGAGTTCACCGAACTCGTGCCGGACACGCTCTACACCTACCGCGTCGGCGATGGGGTGAACTGGTCCGAGTGGTTTCACTTTCGCACGGCCAGCCGGGAGCCGCGGCGATTTTCCTTTCTCTACTTCGGCGACGCGCAAAACGACCTGAAGACGCACTGGTCGCGGGTCTTTCGCGAGGCGTTCCGCGCCGCACCCCGCGCGGCGTTCACGCTGCACGCCGGCGATCTGGTCAATCGCGGCATCCGCGATGCGGAATGGGGCGAGTGGTTCGGCTCGCCGGCCTGGGTGAACGGCACGATCCCGGTGGTGCCCGCCATCGGCAACCACGAGTATTACGTGCCGGCCGAGGGCCAGCCCCGCCGCGCCACCGCGCACTGGACCGTTCAGTTCACGTTGCCCGACCACGGCCCGGCCGGGCTGGAGGAAACCTGTTACTTCTTCGACTACCAGGGCGCCCGCATCGTCGTGCTCAACTCAAACGAGAAACACGCCGAGCAGGCCGCCTGGCTCCGCACCGTGCTCGCTCGCGAGCCGCAGCGGTGGACCATCCTGGCGTTTCATCACCCGGTTTTTTCGCCCGCGCGCGAACGCAGCAACACCCCGGTGAGCGAACTCTGGAAACCGATCATCGACGAATTTAAAATCGACCTCGTCCTCACCGGCCACGACCACACTTACGCGCGCACCGGCGAGGTCGGCACCCGCAACGTCCCAACGGGATTCCAACAAGCTTACGACCCCGCCATCGGCACCGTCTATGTCGTCTCGGTCAGCGGCCCGAAAATGTATGAGCTGAAAGGTCCCGTGGATTGGGCGGTGAGTTCTGCGGCCAACACCCAGCTCTTCCAAGTGATCACGATCGATGGCGACGAACTCCACTACGAAGCGCGCACGCCCACCAATCGCCTCCACGACGCCTTCACGCTCCGCAAGCGCCTCGGCCAACCGAATCAGCTCGTCGAGCAGCCGGTCACGCCCCTGCCGACGCGATGACCGACGCGGCCGCGGGCCGCCAACTCACTCGCCGCGCGCCGCCTGCAGCGCGGCGGGATTAAGCCGGAACGTCAGCGCCAGCGCCACGAGCAGCATCGCGACTTCAAACGCGAACAGCGTTGTGTAAGCCGTGAGTGCGCTGCCGGTCGCGAGCCGCATCGTGTCCACCACAATGCCGCCCATCAAACTTCCGGCCGCGTGACCAAGCATGTTCGCCATGCCCCAGACGCCCATCAAGACACCCGCGCGCACCGGTGTCGTGAATTCCACCACGCTGCCGAGCATGCCCGCGCCCGCCAGTCCCGTCCCGAAACCCATCGCGAGCACGAGCCAGCGGAACATCCCCGGCGCACCTGCGAGTCCCACCGCCGCCACCGCGCCGAACACCACGACGCTCGCGATCAATCCCGCCCGCATCAACCGCAGTGGCCCGACCACGCGCAACAGCCACAGGCCCGAGAGCAACATCGCCGCGAGCACGCCGAGGCCCCAAAACATCGTCAGCCGCGTCGTCTGCCCCACCGTCATCCCGAGCACGAGCGCGCCGTAAGGCTCGAGCAACACGTCTTGCGCGAGCGTGCCGATGAACGTGCAGATCACCACCGCGAACAGCCGCCGCACCTGCGGGTCGGCGAACACGTAGTCGCGCACCACTTCGCCGAACGGCTTGCCGCGGGCCTGCTCGGCGCGCGCTCCTCCGACGGCCCGCGCCTCCTGGCCCGGCACCGCCACCAGCGCCAGCAATACCACGATGACGCCCACCGCATTCGCCACCGCGACGAGCCGCGCCGGATCGTAATGCTCCAGTGCCCGCCCGAGCGCTCCCGCGCCGGCGACCGACCCGAGCAAGGTCACCACTTCGTAGAGCGTGACGGCCCGCGCACGCACGGCCCCGTCAAATTTTTCCGCAAGCAACGCCTGATAGGTGTTGTGCGCGAGATTGCGTCCGACGCCGTAGAGCACAAATGCGCTCAACGCCGCCGGCACGAACGTCCGCATCTCGCCGGACGTTTTCACCGCAATCGTCGCGATCGCCGCCACGCCGACGCCAATCAACCCGGCACCGAGCAGCATGTAGGGCTCGCGCCGCCGCCCGAAAATCGGAAATCCGTCCGACCGATAACCGAGCCACAAACGCAGCGGCGACACGAGCAGCGGCAAGGCAAACAGCAGCGCCACGAGCGTCGCCGGCAAATTCAGCTCCGCGATCATCACGCGGTTCAGCGTTCCGCCGATCAGCACTCCACTCAGGCCGTAGGCGACCGGAAACGCGCCGAGCCGGATATGATTCGCGATTCGTCCCGCCGCGCTCACCGGCGGCGGGAACCGGTGCGCCGCGCCGGACGGCGCCAGAGCAATTGGAACTCGAGCTCCTCGCCATCCGCATCGCGTTCATGCTCGACGTTGAACGTCGCGCCCGCGGGAATGCGCAGCCGTTCGCCGGCCACCGCGATCACGAAGGGGCGACCCGCTTCCAGTGCATCCGCGAGACGACGCAGCTTGGCCGCGAAGGCTCGCACGGAATAGTTCTTTTCGAGGTCTCGTTTGCGCATGGTTGAAACAAAGGGTCGCCCAACTCAGGTCGTCGCGAGGGCGGGTTCCGCCGGAGTGCGCGACTTCTTCCCGAAGCCGAGCGTCTCTTTCAACCACGTCCACGCGCGGCGCAAGCCGACCTCGCACGTGCCGTTGATGTTGTAGGCGCGCGCGAATAGTTCCTCGTGCCCGACGTAGCGCGGCGGCAGCAGCAACAGCGTATCGACCTTGTCCGTCTTCGCGTCGTGCCCGAGCACCTCCGAGTAAAACACGCCGCACCCGACCACGATGCCTTCGCGCGGCACTGCGATTTCCCGCTCCGCGAGCACAAGCCAAGGCTTGAACTTGAACGTCAGCTTCCCGTCCGCCGCCTGCCACAACCGGCCGTAAGTCCGCACCGGCACCCCGTCGAGCCGACGACCAAGGAACACTTTGTTGCCATCCGCGAGCAGCGCGAAGCGCTTCCGACGGCGCGTGAAAAAGTCCCAGCAAAAAACCGTGCCGAACACCGTCAGGCGGAACGCCCACCCGGAAATCAGCCACGCGAACACCACGATGATCGCCGCCAGCGTCACACCCACCACCGGATCGATCCAGGCGAGTCCCGCGAGCACTCCGAGCAAAGTGGTGCGAAACGCCTTCAACGCCGCATCGACTGCGCCCCACGGGCTGAGCAGGATGAGCGCGTTGATCGCGTGCGAGGCGATCCACACCACGATGTGCATTGCGATCGCGAGCGGCACGAGCGCGATGGTGAGCAGCCACGAGAAATCAATCGCGCCAAAGTGCACCATCGCCAACCCGTGCAATTGGAGGTCGAGCGCCGCACTGGCGTTGCCTGAACCCGCCATGTATTTCGACGCCGCGGCGACGAGCACCGGAATCACCGCGCCCGTCGCGACGAGCCCGCTGATCTTGTTCTCGACGGTGTCGGCTACATCGAGCGGTTTCTTCCAGCCGGGCGGCAGTGTCGCGCCAAATGCGTCCTTCGTCGCCGCGAGACCGACGAGGAGAAAGCCGCACAACCATACCGCGGGATTCGCGAACCACGGCAGCCGCGCCTTCTGCTCCGGGGTGTCGGCCTGCATCCATTGATAGAGTCCGACCGCGCTGACGCCGAGCAGCGGTGAGATCGCGATGCCCGTGATCTGCGTGGCCGTCTTGGCGAGTTCGAGTCCGGCGCTCGGCACCTCACCGTCCTTGCCCTTCGCGGGCTTGGCCGATGCCGCCCACAGCGGGAGCGCGAACACACTGAGCACACACAGCAGGGCGACGATCGGAGCGAAGCGCTTCATGCGGCGAAACATACTCCGCCCGCTCCCGTTGAAAAGCCCGCAGATGGCCCCGGACGCCCGGAAAATTTGCCGGTGAACGCACCGGTTGCGACCCCTCGCAACCGGCACGCTCACACGGCGTCAGCTACCCTCAGCACACACAAGCAATGAACCCGGCCACGGGACTCGCGCCTGCGCGCCGCGTCAACGCGCGAGCGGTCGCGTCACGCAAATGTCACGTTGGCGCGCGTGTGCCAGCGATTGCACGATCGTTGCCGCGGTGACGCCGACCTTGGGTCCGGCGGAAGCCGGACCTACTCACTTCCGCGGCAGCTCGCGACCGAAGAGGGTGAGATACATCAGCCGGTAAAGGTCGATATTGTCCACGTTGCCGCGCAGACGCTCGGCGTTCAGTCCCTCGGCGCGGATGATGACGCCGCCGGATGTGTCGTCCTTCGCGCCCCAGGAGATCCAAAAGGGCAACGCTTGCCCGTTTTCATCGGGTCGAGCGACAAACGGCAGCGTGCCCGTGCCGTCGCGTCCGTCGATCGGCGCGCCGTTGGCGTCGCGCGGCGGCAGCGGCTTCGCCGGATCGAGCGTGGCCGCGCGTGGGCCCATGACGGTCATGCTGCCCGCATTGGAATCCGCGGCGACCACCACGAGCGTGTCGGGATGTTGGGCGAGAAACTCCCGCGCGACGCCGATGCCGGCGTCGGCGCGCGCGTGCGCTTCGAGGACGCCGGCGGCGTTATTCTTGTTGGCGAAGTTGTCCGTGCCCTCCTCCTCCGCCACGAGGAAGAAGCCGCCGGGATGCGCCGCGAGCACCCGCAACGCAAACGCGGTCATCTCCGCGAAAGTCGGTGCCTGCGGTTGGTAATTCGGCAGCTGCGCCGCGCGCAGCTCTTCCTCGGGCCGGTCGTTGAAAGTGTGATCGTGCGCGAAGAGTCCGAGAAATTTCGCGCCCGGTGCCGACGTGGCCGCCTGCAACTCCTCGCGATTGAACAAAACCGTGTAGCCAGCGCGCCGGGCCTCCTCGACCAGGTTGCGGCCGTCCTTGCGCTGACCGGGACCGTGGCGGCCGACCGTGCCTTCGGGCAAAAACCAGCGCTCGCCGCCGCCGAGCAACACCGCGGCGCCAGAGGCAATCAGGTCCACCATGATGTGGGCTTCGTCCGCGCGTTTCGGCGCGCTCACCAGATGCACTGCGCTGCCGGGCTCATAATGTGCGCCGCTTTGCACGAGACCGACCGCGCGTCCTGCGGCTTGCGCCTCGCGCATGATCGGACCCTGAAATCCGGAAAGCGAACGCGCTGACGCATCGGGAAAACCGAACGCGGCGTGCGGCGCCCGCACGCCCCACGCATGGACCGTCGCCCCGCCGTTGGAACTCGCACTCAGCGCATCGGTCATGCGGCCGTCGTAGACCGCGAGGTGCGGCAGCCGGTCCCAGTTGAGCTGGCCGGCCGGTCCGACTTGGAGAAACCGCGTCGCCATCCAGGAGGCGAGTGACGTTCCGTCCGGATGGAGGAAAATGACATTTCCGACCGGCGCATCGGCGGCAAACAAGCCGAGCGGGCCGAGGAGAAGAAACATCCAGCGACGCATGGCCAGAAGTTACGCCGCGCGCTTCGCGAGGCAAGGAGTCAGCGCGGCACGAGGTGCGATGCACGGGAGATTCTCCCGCCCAAGCCGTGGGAAAAGCCGGTTTGCGCGGGCCGGCAGCGCCTGCTCTGCTGCGGACATGCCGCTCACCAAAGCCGAGATTTCCCGCCTCCGCTCGCTGCAGGAGAAAAAACAGCGCGAGGCGCTCGGGCTGTTCGTCGTCGAAGGCGAAAAGGTGATCGCGGAATTGCTCGCGGCGCATTTTCCCTTCGTCGAACTTTACGCGACCGAAGAGTGGCCCGGCCCCGGAAAGCACAATGCACAACCTGAGGGAGATGCGTCGCCCTCGCCGGCTTCCGCAACCCATGCGGCGCGGGTGGCGCATGCCCAGACGCCGCCGCGCGCGACGTTAGTCACTTCCGCCGAAATGGCGCGCCTGAGCCACTATCCGACTCCTTCGACCGTCTTCGCCGTCGGAAAAGTGGAACGACGGGCACTCGCGCCGCACGCGCTCGATCGCGGACTGACGCTCGCGCTCGACGGCATTCAGGACCCCGGCAATGTCGGGACGCTGCTACGCATCGCGGACTGGTTCGCCTTCGATCGCGTCGTGCTGTCGCCGGATTCGGCCGATCTATTCTCGCAGAAGGTGATCAACGCCAGCATGGGTTCGTTCGCGCGCGTCGCGACACACACCGTCGTGCTCGCCGACGCGCTCGCCGGCTGCACCGCGCCCGTGCTCGGGTGTGATCTCGAGGGCGACGACGTGCACGCACTTGGTCCGTTGCACGACGTCGTCGTGGTCATCGGCAGCGAAGGTCGCGGTCTCTCGCCGGCCGTAGCGGCACGCGTCACGCGGCGCGTGACGATCCCGAAGTTCGGCGGCGCGGAGTCGCTCAACGCCGGCGTTGCCGCCGCAATCGTGTGCGACAATCTCCGCCGCGTGGCCGGCCGCAGTGCCGGTTGACCCGCAATTTCACAGCTACATCGCGGGGTGGACGCCGGTGGGCCGCGGGACGTTGCGGCGAACCGCCGCGGCGGCACGCTCCGGGCCTTCCATGAAAACGCGTTCGCTCGTCCTGCTCCTTTCCCTCGCCGGCCTGCTGCACTCTGCCGCCACCGGCCAAACGCCACCCGCGGCACCGGCGAGCCCGGCTACGGTGGCCACTCCCGCCGCAACCGCGACGCCGGTCCCGCCCGTCGATCCCGCGCTGTTCGACTACGACCGGTCGGCCCCGCTGAATCTTGCGGAGGTTGGTCGCGAAACCCGCGATGGGGCGTTGATCCGCGACATCACTTTCGCGGGCACGAAATCGCCCGTCACGGCCTACCTCGTGACGCCAGTCGAATCAGCCGGCCCCCACGCCGCGGTGCTCTGGGTGCATTGGTTTGGCGACAAGGCGACGACGAATCGCACGCAATTCCTCGGCGAAGCCGTGGCGCTCGCCCAGCGCGGCGTCGTCTCACTGCTCGTTGACGGCATCTGGTCGCAGCCGAAGTGGTGGGAAACCCGCACGCGCGAGACCGACCTGCCCGCCGGCATCGCGCAGGTGATCGATTTGCGCCGCGCGCTCGATTTGCTCGTCGCACAACCCGGCGTGGACGCGAATCGCCTCGCCGTCGTCGGCCACGATTTCGGCGCGATGTATGCCAGCATCGCCGGCGCGCTCGATGGCCGCGCGAAGACGTTCGTGTTCGCCGCGCCGACGCCCCGCATGTCCAATTGGTATCTCTTTACCTACAAGCTCACGCCGCCCGAGGTCGAAGCCTACCGTGCATTGCTGCGTCCGCTCGATCCGCTCGAGTGGGCGGCCAAGCTCGCGCCGAAGTCGGTGTTCTTTCAATTCGCGTCGAAAGACCGCTACGTCCCGGCGCGCCACGCCTGGGAATACTACTCGGCCGCGCTGCCGCGCAAAGTGATGGCGACTTACGAGACCGACCACGACATGCACCTGCCCGCGGTCGCCGAAGATCGCGCCGCCTGGCTCGTGCGCGAGTTGGAACTGAAGTGAACGAGAGGTCGGGCTGGCTGTAGCCGGCCCGACCGTGCGAGCGCCGCTTATTGCTTCGTCCGCGCAATCCAAGCACGGACGTTTTCCTCAAGGATATCGAGCGGCACCGCGCCGTCCTTCAGCACGACGTCGTGGTAGGCGCGGAGGCTGAATTTCTCTCCGAGCTCCTTTTTCGCGAGTTCGCGCAGCTCGAGAATTTTCAACATGCCAATCTTGTAGGAGCACGCCTGGCCCGGATTCACGATGTAGCGGTTGGTCTCGGTAAAAATGTCGCGCTCAGGAAACGGCGAATTGGCGCGCATCCAGTCCATCGTCTGTTCGCGCGTCCATTTTTGCGCGTGGATTCCCGTATCGACCACCAGCCGCGCGGCGCGGAGCAGTTCCGACGAGAGTCGGCCGAAGTCCATGTAGGGATCGGTGAAAAAACCGAATTCCTTCGGGAACAGCTCCGTGTAGAGCGCCCAGCCTTCGACGTAAGCCGTGTTGCCGCCGAACTTCCGGAAACGCGGGATGCCTTCGAGTTCCTGCGCGATGGCGATCTGCATGTGATGGCCGGGGATCGCTTCGTGATAGGCGAGCGATTCCATTTCGTAGATCGGCAGGCCCTTCATCTCGAAGGTGTTCACGTAATAGACGCCGGGCCGCGAACCGTCGGGTGCAGGCTGCTCGTAGAACGCGGCCGCCGAACCTTCCTCGCGGAACGGCTCGACCTTGCGCAATTCGAGCGGGGCCTTCGGCAGGATGCCGAAAAATTCCGGCAGACGCGCCTTCATGGCGTTGATGAAACCCGTGGCGCGATCGAGGTAGGCCTGCTTCCCTTCCGGCGTGTTCGGGTAGTAATACTGCGGCGACTCGCGCATGTGGACGAAGAACTCCTGCAGCGTGCCCGTGAAGCCGACCCGGTCCTTGATCGCCGTCATTTCAGCGTGAATGCGCGCGACCTCGCGCAGGCCGATGGCGTGGATTTCCTTCGCCGTCAGGTTGGTCGTCGTGAAATTGCGCAGCGTGAAGTCGTAATATTCCGCGCCGTGCGGGAATTTCCACGCCCCGTCGTCCGTCGTCGCGATTTTTTCCTGCGCTTCGAGGACGGCGATAAGCTTCTCGTAGGCGGGCTGCACGCTATCGACCAGTGCCGCGCGAGCGAAGCTCTTCAACTCGGCCTTCACGCGCTCGTCGGCGTCCTTGATCCCGGCGAACTTCTTTTCGACGTCGTCCCACAAC
Organism: Opitutus sp.; assembly: GCA_013821985.1. Taxonomy (GTDB): domain Bacteria; phylum Verrucomicrobiota; class Verrucomicrobiia; order Opitutales; family Opitutaceae; genus Didemnitutus. The sequence continues at coordinate 27,639 of PNJQ01000003.1, read as the reverse complement.
GCGCTTTTCTTGTCGGACAGGTCGAAGGGCGCTCCGGCGATTACGCTGCGGCACGCCTCGAGCACGATGGGGAAAACGAATTTCGGCGGCACGATGCCCTTGGCTTCGGCGGCCTTCACGGCTGCGATGGCCTGGTCGAAGAGCGCCGGAATCGCTTTCAACCGCGCCGTGTAAGCCTGGGCCTCGGCAACGTTCTCGATCGTGTGAAATGCGATGAGGAACGATGGCACCATCGAATGGATGCCATACATCTGATTCAGCGGATAATTGTGATTCCGCCAGCGCCAGCCCTCAATCGCCTGCTCCGCCTGGCTGACGAACATCCGGTAGCTCACCTTCGTCTGATCGTCGAGCGCCTCGAAATTGACCGTGCGCTTGAGTTCGGCGAGTTGCGCAACGCCGAGACGGAGATTGTCGATCGCCCGTTCCTCGGAGAAGTCGTCCCATTTGTCGTAGTCTTTCTTCATCCCAAGCTGCGTCATCGTCATCGGGCTGCGCTCGACACTTTCATCGAAGAATCCTTCGAAGAGCGCGTTGGCCTTGGCGGACTCGGCCGCGACCTGGTCCGCGGTGAACGCGGCCGACACGGCAACGGTAAGCGAAACGGCCACGAGCAGGGCAGACAGGCAGCGGGAAGTCGTCATGGAGCCGCCAACTTGTCGTGGAAATCCGCGGGCCGCAAGCCGCCCGACATGAAAGCACCACGGCGCGCGGCGAACGAGCGCGGGGTCGCGCCTGCCTTCAGGCCTCGCGGGTGAACCCTGTCGGATCCCTCAATGACTCCACTTCTCGCGCGAGTCGTTCACCAGCGTCTGCAGCATCTCGAAGCGGACTTCACCGTAGTTCAGCGCGTAACGCATCCGGCCATCCCGAAACACCCACGTCGTCGGCAGCCAGGTGACCGGCAGGCCGAGGAACGTGTTCATTCGTTCCGGGCCGGCCTTCGAAACGGGGTTCGGATGCGTGAGCAGGGTGAGGTTGTGCTGCGGACCAAGCAACGCGTCCTTCAGTTTCGGCGCCGGATCCATGCCGCGATGCCAGATATTGAGAAAAACGAACTTCACATCGGGATTGGCCGCGATGAACCGCGTCCAACCTTCGTGCGTCATCTCCGCGCGGCAATTCGGGCACCACGGCGCCCAAAAATGAATGACGGTCACGTGCGAACCGGCGGCGATCTCCGCGACCTCCTTCTCCAACGGCGCGGAAGAGGCGGAGGCCGCGTCGGACGCAGCGGGCGGAACTTGAGCGTGCAGGCCGAGCGCACCGCACGACAGGGCAACAATGAGCAGGAAACGGAGCATGCCCGTAAGATGCGCGAGCGGACTTTTTATGCCAGCGAGGACTGGAGCACAAAAACCCCGCGATCCTCCGATAACAGCTCGCGCGATTCCCGGAATCAGGCGACCTTGAAACGCCCCGCGGAGTTGTAATTTCACGGACGTCGCGACGTGGCTACTGTCTAATCCTTTCATCCCCTCCCTCATCTCTATGAATGATAAAATCCACGTCCAAGGCATCCATCTTACCCTCACCGCCGCCCTCAAGCAGGCGATGCACGAGAAAGCCGAACGCCTCCTGCGTCACAATTCCCAGATCATGCGCGTGCGCATGGATCTCGAGCACCACGACACGAAGGAACCCGAACAGCGGTTCACGGCCAAGGCGCAGGTGGAGATCGATGGCCCGGACCTGATCGCCTCCGCCACCTCGGAGGATGCTTATAAATCGGTCGATCTCCTCGTGGACAAACTCGACAAGCTGCTCCGCGAAAAACACGCCAAGCGCGTCCACGGACGCAACGACGAGCGCAAGCAGGCACCCGATGTGTTGCACGGCAAGGCCTGAGCGCGCAACGCCGGCCGCACCGACAGAAATCAAAAGCCCCGCACGATTGCGGGGCTCCATTTTTATCCGAGCACTGGTGCCACGTGAGGCGGCGGCCGGCTCACCGCGCGCGGCGACGGCGATACGCCCCGATGCCGCACAGCGTAAGGCCGAGCGTGAGCGCCGCCCACGTCGACGGCTCGGGCACCGCCGCCACGGATACACTGAGCGAGTTGATCGTGAAGAAGGCGTTCTCGAAGTCCGTCGTGCGCAGCCAGCCTTGATAGCTCGTGCTTGTCGCGTAGGTGCCGGTGAAACCGGCCATGTAAACATTGGGGTCCGCTAGCGTGCTTCCGATGCCAGTGAAATTGAGGCCGGTGAAGCTGCCGGAAAAATAGAGCCATTGCACTTGGTGTCCTTGCGCCGTGAGGCCGATGTTTGACTGATCCGCCGCGGCCGAAATTTGAAACGTCCCGCTTGTCGCGCCGCTGATGTGCGGCGAAACATACGTCGAGCCCGCTGCGGAAACGATGAGATGCGAGGCATTGTCGGCGATCCCCGCCGCCGGTGGCACCCATGACCCCATCAGGCCGTCACCGGAAACACTCGACCATACCGGCGGCTCGAACGTGAACTCGTCGCTCCAATCGTAATGGTCGCCGGTGACCACGAAACCCGCGGAGCCGGCCGTCGAGCTGCTATTCAGCACGAAAACAAAATCGTAGGTCTGCAGCGTCGAGTAGCCGAGACTGTCGAACGTCGGCGTGGCGTGGAGCGTGATCGTGACCTGCCCCCGCGCGGCCAGCGTCGTCGCCAAGATCCCGAGGCTGCAAAGGAAAAGGCGAACCGAGCGGGGCGTGGGCACCCGCGGACCATTCCCTGCCACCGGCACAGCGCAATGGAATACGCCAAACAGTTCCGCCTCTAATGGCCGGCATTCGGCCCTGCCCCGCTGCGCTCAGCGGTAAGGCTGGTGCAGCGTGACTGGCTGGCTCTTGCGACGGAGCTGGAGATTCAACATTTCCACGCCGAACGAGAATGCCATGGCGAAATAGACGTAGCCCTTCGGGATGTGGAAGCCGAGACCTTCGGCGATCAGCGTCGTGCCGATGAGAATGAGGAAGGACAGCGCGAGCATCTTTAGCGTCGGGTGGCGGTTGACGAAGTCGCTGATCGAACCGGCGGCGAGCAACATCACGCCCATCGACAGGACCACCGCCGTAATCATCACCGGCAGGTGTTGCGCCATGCCGATCGCGGTAATGACGGAGTCGAGCGAGAACACGACGTCGAGCAGCGCGATCTGCACCAGCACTGCGCCCATCGTGGCGGCCTTGCCCTTGGGATTCGCGCTCCCCTCCTCGCCTTCGAGCTTGTGGTGGATCTCCATCGTCGCCTTCACGAGGAGAAACAAGCCGCCGAGCAGGAGAATCAAATCGCGGCCCGACACCCCGTGATCGAATAATTCGAACAGCGGGGCCGTGAGCTTCGCCATCCACGCGATGCTCGCGAGGAGCGCGATGCGGGTCCCGAGCGCCAGCATCAGGCCGGTCTGCCTTGCTTTGTTTTGCTGCTCGACCGGCAATTTTCCGGCGAGGATCGAGATGAAGATGATGTTGTCGATGCCGAGCACGATCTCGAGCCCGGTGAGCGTGAGCAGGCTGATCCATGCCTGCGGGTCGGAGAGCCATTCCATGCCGCCGAGTCAGCCCGGACGCGTGCCTCACGTCAATGCGCGCTCCGCCGGAACCCAACCGTTCCGCGCGTCAGGAATTCCACCGTCCGCCGTCAATTCACCCACGCCAGCCCGACCTGCATCCACGCCGGGATCGTAAACATCGCCAGCGTCGTGGTCACCAGCACGATCTGCACGGCCGTCAGCGGCTGGCCGCCGTAAACCCGCGCGATGATGATTGGGATGACGGCCGTCGGCATCGCCGCCTGCACGACGATGATGCGCTTCAACTCCGGGCTGAACGGCCCGAACTTCGCCACCGCGAAAAACACCAGCGGCAACACCAGCAGCCGCACGAGGCACGCGCCGAGGCTGATGCGCGGCGAGAAAAGTTTTCCCGGATCGTTGAGGTGCGGCTGGATGCTCACGCCCGTGAGAATCAATCCGAGCGGGATGACGATTTGCCCCAGCCAGTGCACCGCGCTCATCACCGGCGCCGGCACGTGCGGGCCGAGCCCCGTCAGGTTCACCGTCACCGCGAGCACGAGCGAAAACAGCGGCACGTTGAGCAGTCGCCTCCAGCCATCGCGCAGCGCCAGCCCGCTGATCACCAGAATGCCGCCCGTCCAGATCGCCGCCTCCACGCCCATGTTGTGCACGAGCAACAAGCCTCGTGCCTCCGGTCCCCACAGCGCATCGACGATGGGCAGCGGCAGATAACCGTAGTTCGCGATGCCGACGGTAAGCGCGAACGTCCGCAGTCCCGTGCCGATGTGCAGCCCGATGCCCCGCGCCACGACCCACGCGATGCCGATGCTGAGCAAGGTCAGCCCGAAGCCCGCCAATGGCGCAAGCAACAGGTTGCCCGGCGCGCGCAAGGCCGCGTTGCCGACGACGGAATCGAAAATCAGGCAGGGCGTCGCCACCTTGATCACGAGATTGAACAGCGTGTCCTCCGCCGCCTCGGCAACCCAATCGAACTTCCGCAACAACACGCCGAGCGCGACGACGACAAACACCGGCAGCACGATCGCGAAAAGCTGGAGGTAGGAAGTCAAAGCGCCGAACAGCCGACGAAATCCGCCGCCCGGACTCAACCGCGCAATGCGTCCAAGCTCCCGGAAGGCGTGGTGGGGCGGCGACGACGCGAGCGCCGAGATCACGAAATCAGCGCACCGGTTTCGCTGGTCGAGGTGGACGCGCAGGCTTGCCCGCCTGCCTCCGGCCGCAACGCATCCTTCTCGTAGGAGCCTGCCTGCAGGCGATCAAAACGTCCAACCACGCCAGGCCCCTCAGTCGCGCACGCCCTTGGTTTTCGCCTGCAAGCAGGCTCCTGCGACTGCCCAATCTACCCTTTCGCAGCTCACCCCGCCATCGCCCGGCCTGCGTGCCAGCCGGTCGTCCACGCGGCCTGAAAATTAAAACCCCCGGTCACACCATCGACGTCGAGCATCTCACCGGCGAAATGCAGGCCGGGCACGAGGCGGCTTTCCATCGTCTTGAAATCCACCTCGCTCAACCGCACGCCGCCGCACGTGACAAATTCCTCCTTGAACAAACTTTTCCCGCTCACGGCGAATTCCGCCTCTGTCACCTGCGCCGCGAGGGCGCGCAATGCGGCGTTGCCGAGCGTCGTCCATGGCGCCGTGGGCAGCACGCCGGCCGCGATCACCAGCCGCTCCCACAACCGCAGCGGCACGCCGAGCGGACACCACGTCGTGATCTGCTTGCGCGGCTCGGCCGTGCGCGCGCGCTCGAGTTCCGCGCGCGCGGTCTCAGCATTGAACATTGGCGCCCAGTTTACGCGCAGGGAAAACCGGTAATCGCGCTCCGCCAGCAGCCGCGCGCCCCAAGCGGACAACTTCAACACTGCCGGCCCGCTTAATCCCCAATGCGTCACGAGCAGCGGTCCGCGCTCCTGCAGCTTCGTGCCGGCCACCGCGGTCGCAGCGTCCTCGACCGACACTCCGGCCAGTTCCTTCAGTCGCGGATCGTCGATGTGAAACGTGAACAGCGACGGCACCGGCTCTTCGATCGTGTGTCCGAACCGGCGCGCCACCTCGAAACCCGCGTTCGATTTGTTGCCGCCCGTCGCCAACAGCACCCGCTCGCAGTTCACGACCTCGCCCGTCGTCAGCGTCAGCCGGAAGGCGGAGCGCGCCGCCGCCCCGTCCGCCGGGCGCTCGACGGTTTTCACGCCGCATTGCGTGCGGATGATGACCCCAGCCTTCCGCGCCGCAGCCATCAGACAATCGATGATCGTCTGCGAATCGTCCGTCGTTGGAAACATCCGGCCGTCCTCTTCCGTCTTTAGTTTCACCCCGCGTTCCTCAAACCAAGCGATGGTATCGCGCGGCTGAAACCGGCTGAACGCGCCCGTGAGCTCCCGGCCGCCCCGCGGATAACGTTTCGTGAGCTCGCGGGGCTCGAAGCACGCATGCGTGACGTTGCAGCGCCCGCCGCCGGACACCTTCACCTTTGCGAGCAGGTGCGCCGTCGCTTCGTAGAGCGTGACGCGAGCCAAAGGATTTGCCTCGGCGCACACGATCGCGCCGAAAAACCCGGCCGCACCGCCGCCGACGACCATGACTTGGCGCTCGCTCATTCGTGGCTGAGCGTGCGCTGCCGCAGCGGCCGGTCAAAGGTCAAAAAACAAGAGCGCCGCGACCCACCCCTGGGCCGCGGCGCTGACCTGCACACACTAGCAACCTTGCGGTTGAAAAATCACTCCGTCTTCGGCGGCGGCGGGGTGTCGTGCGCCGGGCCGTGACCGCGATGACCACCGCGGCGCTCGGCACGATGCTCCGCCCGCTCCTGCCGGTGCTCCTTCATCTTCGCTTCCATCTCGTCGGCAATCTTGAGCTGTTCCGGCGTGAGCAGTGCACGGCGCTGGTCGCGGAATTGCTTTTGCAGCGCCTGCGCCTTCTCGCGGTTCTGTTTCCGGGCGCCTTCGCTTTCGGCGCGAAGCGCTTTCATCGCCGCCTCGTGCTGCTCGCGCAGTGCCTTCATCTGCTGCTTCTGCGCGTCGGTGAGCTGGAGTTTCTCGGCCACCTTCTCGCCCATGCGATCACGCATTTCGCGGTGCATCGGGCGGTCGCCGCGGTCCGCGCGGGCGGGCTGGGCGAAGGAGACGGCGGGGAGGGACAACGCGGCGCCGATGAGGGCCGCGGCAATCAAGAGTCGTTGGGTTTTCATGTTGGCTGGAGGGATGACCGATCTGCGGCTAGTGACGCGCCGGCCGCCGCAGCGTTTCATCAGGTGCCCGAATTCGCGCGGGAAAATTTTCGCCGCCCGCGTAACCGGCCGCCGGCCTGCAGCGTAGCCACGTCGGCATTGCGGCGCGCCGCGAATGCGCTTTGGGTCCACGCGTGGAGTTCGCCCGCCTCACCCAGATCGCCCAGCAAGTCGTCGCCGCCGCCCAACGTCGCCTGCCCCGGGAAGTGCGCGCGCCCGCCTTGGCCGTGCCGGTGTGCTACGAGCCGTTTCCCAATCAGGGCATTCGCGACGAGGGCTGGGAAGAGGACATCCTCGGCCTGTTCGTCGGCCACGAGCACGGGGCCGAACTGCGCGACGACGGAGCGCCGCTGCCGCCGCAAATCCTGCTTTTCCTCGAAAACATCTGGGATTACGCCGAGGGCGATGAGGCGATCTACCGCGATGAGGTGCGGCTCACTTATCTCCATGAACTCGGCCACTATCTGGGCTGGGACGAGGACGAAGTAGCCCGCCGCGGGCTGGAATGAGTGGCGGCCGCGGGAGTCGCTTTCGGTCTGCGCGCGCCTGCGGCGGCGAATTCCACCCCTTTCCCGAGGGAACCGCGCCCAATCTTCGCTTTCATTCCCTCTCCGATTCTGCTTATTCCGTCCTTTAACCGGCTCGCCAAAGCCGCTTTGCTGTCCTCGTAAACCATGAAGAAGTTTCTCACCGCCTTTCTCGTCCTCGCCGCGTTCGCCACGGCGGCGCTGCCCCTGTCGGCTGCGTCCACGCCGGAAGTGAAGCGCTCGACGCTCGTGGAGCGTCTCGACACCTGCGAGGCCATCCTGCAGGACCTCCAATCAAGCACCAAGACCGCGATTCCGCCCGAAGTCCTTCGCCGCGCGCAAGGCCTCGTGATCGTCAACCAAGTGCAGGCCGGTTTTCTCTTCGGCATCAAAGACGGCTACGCGGTCGCGATGGTGCGCCGCCCGAATGGCAAGTGGTCCATTCCCGTTTTCATGCGCGCCGGTGAAGCCTCCTTCGGCCTTCAGGCCGGCGTGAAGGCCGTCAATACCGTGCTCGTGCTTCTCGACGAGCCGACTGCGCGCCTTTTGCTCAAGAGCCGTTTCAATTTCGGCGCCGAAGCGAAAGCCATGGCCGGAGTCCGCGGCGGCGAACGCGAAGCGGTGAACAAGGAACTCGTCGAAGGCGCCAACGTTTATGTCTACTCGCTGCAGGAAGGCTATTACCTCGGCGCCGCCGTGAAGACCGGTTTCATGCAGCCGAACGAGTCCGCCAACCGCGTGTTCTACAACACCAACCACCGCACGCCCGAACTGCTCTTCAGCGACTGGGTCACGCCCCCCGCCGAAGCGCGCTTCCTCATGGACTACGTGACTCGCCTGACAAACTGAGCCGCCGCGCCGCAAAGTCAGAGCTCACTCGTTGCAGAACCCGTCGCCCCACCGCGACGGGTTTTTTGTTTCGGTAGGGCGGGACTGCCAGACCCGGCGCTGACATCCGCTCGCGGCGCTCTGCAGCAAGCGCAAGGCGACAGCCCGTGATGAGCGCAGTTGTCCGCCGGCCGGTTTTTTCGCTCCGCGCTGGTCCGTGCCGAATCCCGGCAAACTCACTTCTTCTTCTTCGCCGCGCGCGCCCGGGCCCGGCGTCGGCGTTCGCCGTGTAACTCGCGAACGTATTTCACCAACTCGCGCAAGACCGTGTCCGCCACGCGGTGCTGCACCGCCACGCGTTTCTCGCCGGGGAACTCGACGCAGCCGGAAATCACCACCGCACTGCCTCCGCCCTGCCGGTGACAAATCGCCCACCACGCCATCGGCACCGTGGCGGCGAAATCCTTCGCCGGCTGCGCGTAGCCCGTCGTCGCGACGCCGAGGTCGGCATCGAACAACCGGCACGCGCCGACGGCCATCTCCACCGCGACCTGCTGCGAAACGCTGTTGGACCGCTTCGCATGCGCGCGATTCACCCCGAGACATTTCACTTTTTCTTCGAGCGTGTAGGCCGTGATGCCGCCGCGAAAATACTCCGACGCGCCCGACACCGACGTCAGCATCGCCTGCACGTGTCCGCCCGTGAGACTCTCGGCGGCGCAGACGGAAAGCACGGGCGGACGCTGCATGAGTTTCTTGAGTTCGGCCGCGGGAGTCATGCCGACAGCCTGTGCAGCCCGTGCAAAGTCGCAAGCCCGCGCAACGAGCGGGCGACGATGCCTCATCAAGCCTGCCCCCTGGAAATAACCACGGTCACCGAATCGGTGATGGTTTGCTGCTGCTCATTCGGCTCGAATTCCCCGTTGTTCTGCGCGGCGCAGCGGGCAAGATGCGGCGCATGAAACCCGTGCTTCGCTGCCTGTTGCTGGTCTCGGCCTGGGCGCTTACCTCCGTCCTCGCCCACGCCTCCGACGCGAAAAAATATGCGGTGGGCGATACCTTTGCCGCATTCGTCACGAAGGATCAGCACGACCAGCCTTTCGCCTACCAAGGCGGCGCGCGACTCGTCGTCGTCTCGTTCGAAATGGACACGGGCAAGGCCGCCAACGGCTTTCTCGAAAAGCAGGGCGCCGATTTTCTTCCGAGGAGAAACGCGCTCTTCCTCTCGAACATCCACGGCATGCCCGGCATCGCCCGCACTTTCGCGATGCCGAAAATGCGCAAATACCCGCATCGCATCCTGCTCGCCGATGCGGAGAATTTCCTCGCGCGCTACCCGAGCCAGGCCAATCACCTCACCGCGCTCAGCCTCGACGAGAAAGGCGTGATTACCGCCATCCGCTTCGTGCCGAAAAAGGAAGCGGCCGCCGCGTTCGCCGGGAACTAGGGGCGCGCCGCCGCGGCCAACACTCGCCGGACGCGCCAGCGCTGGCCGCGGGCGACGATGTAGCCGACGCACTCCGGCGCACCGCAACGACACGGATGCCCGCGCCATTCCTCGAGCGAAAAACCATAGTCGTAAGTCAGCTCTTCGCCGGGAGCGAGGTCGCGCCGCGCCACGATCCAGATGCGGCCGTGGTCGTCTTCCTCCGCTTCGCAGTTCGGCGCACACGAGTGATTGATGCGCCGCGCGGGATTCCACGTCACGCCGCCGTCGATGTCATGCCGCGTGCGCGTCTCGAACACATACACGCAACCATCGCCACCCGCCGCGAGCCGCGCGAGCCGGGCCGCATCGCGGCGCTCCGCCTCGGCTTTCGTGATGCGTTCGCCAACGTATTCGATCACGCGTTCGCCCTCGGGAATGAAGTCGCGTGCAAACACGCCCCAGCCGTGCACGCCGGAGCGGCCCAAGCGCAGCGTCGCGGGAAGTCTTCCGCGCCGCCGCCCTCCCGCACGGGCCCGCGGGCCCGCGAGCTTGTGCGCGCCTGGTTGACCGCTGCTCACGCGATTTCCAATCCGACCGGACAGTGATCGCTGCCCATCACGTGCGGTTCGATCCACGCACGCTTGAGACGGGATTGCAGCGCGGTCGAAGCAATGAAGTAATCGACACGCCACCCGATGTTCCGCGCGCGGCAATTCATCATCTGGCTCCACCACGTATAGTGGTCGGGGCCTTTTTCAAATTCCCGGAACGTATCGACGTAACCCGCCGCGAGCAGTGCGGAAAAACTCGCGCGCTCCTCGTCGGTGAAGCCGGCGTTGCGCCGGTTCGTCTTCGGGTTCTTCAAGTCGATCTCCTGGTGCGCGACGTTGAGGTCGCCACAGAACACGACCGGCTTTTTCTTTTCGAGCTTGCGCAGGTATTTCAGGAATGCCGGATCCCACTCCTTCACCCGGTAATCGAGCCGGGTCAGTCCGCGCTGCGAGTTGGGCTGATAGACATTGAGGAGAAAAAAGTCCGCATACTCCGCCGTGACGACGCGGCCTTCCTGATCGTGGTCGGCGACGCCCATGCCTTCGGTGACCTTCAGCGGCGCCTCGCGCGTGAAGACGACGGTGCCGGAATAGCCTTTCTTCACCGCGGAGTTCCAATGCGCCCTGTAGCCGGCCGGCCACACGACGTGCTGCACGTCACCGGGGTGCGCCTTGGTTTCTTGCAGGCAAATAATATCGGCGTTCGACGCGGCCATCCACTCGAGCAGGCCTTTCTTCATCGCCGAGCGCACGCCGTTGACGTTCCACGACAGCAGTTTCATATCCCGGGCAATTCGCGCGAACCGTCCGCCTGGAGCAACAGCTTTCTCGCCGTCCAACCTCCCGGACACTCCGATCGTCCAGTGAAGGTTGTTCCCCGGCTCATTTCCCTCATCCTTTGCCCATGACCTCGAACCGCCAGCTCGTGCTGGGCACGATCGCCCTGCTCACTCTTTCGACCGGCTTCGCCGCCGACGCGGCGCCCGCCCAATATCGCCCGGCTCCCGTCTCCGTCTCGTCGATGAACTATCGCGACCTGCCGCGCGAGGAGCAGTTGAGACTCGACGCGGAAAAAAAGAAGGTGAACCCCGCCACGCTGAGCCTGCAAAAGCTCGCACGGCCCCAGCGCTACGTGTTCATGCCCGGCGAACTCTACGAGAACGACCTCAGCTACGAGGAGATCTGCCGCCGCCTCAGCGCCGCGTTGGCGAAAAAGGGTTTCATCAACGCCACCGACGACCAAGGCCGCGTCATCGCACCGCAGGAAGTCGATTTGATCCTGCGCGTGCATGCCGGCGAACGGCCTTGGCGCCTGCCCACCGTCCGCACCAGCGCGCTGCAGTGGCGTGATGGCCTGGTCGAGCGTCCTCGTGGTCGCTCCCTCACGACGCTCGGCGGTGACGTGATGTGGGAAAACCGCGCGGGCGGGAATGACGAGGCGCTCGGCGCGGCCGCCACCAATGAAAACGCGCGCGGCTTCGGCTACGGCAGCTCGCCGGGCACTCCCGCCGGCGCCTCGCCGCTCAATTCCACCGCGGCAGTCAATCAGCGCACCGGCAACGACGAATACGAAGCGACCCGCGAGTTTTACCTCATCGTCGTCGATGCGTTCGGCTACCAGGAGTTGATGAAGGAAGGCGCCAACGCGAAGCGTCTCTGGACCACCTTTCTCGCCGCGCCGCGCCAGCCGGGTGAAAAATTTTCCGACGTGCTCAACACGCTCCTGCGCGTGGGCGCGCCGTATTTCGGCGAAACCACTGAGGGCCTGCAGATGTTCAACGATGCCCGCGCCACTGTCACAGCGGGCGAGTTGCGCGTCATTGAATCCGACGTGAAGATCGATCGCCCTTGAAACGCAAACAGGCCGCCTCCGGTGAAGGAGGCGGCCCGGGGGAAGGGGTGGTTTCTTAGCGTTGAGCGACCGGTTCGACCACCCCTGCCGCTTCCACTCGGAACGGCAGGGTCACGCGGGCCCGCACGGGCACGCCGTCACGCATCAGCGGTTTGAATTTCCACTGCGCCACGGCGCGCGCGAGCTGCTTCACGAGCGTGTGGTCGGCGTCAACGGGCGCCGCGATTTCGCGCGGCACGCCGTCGGCCTCGACCAGGAAGCTCAGCCAGACGCGCTCACCTTCGTGCCCGGGCGCGATCACCGGTCGGACGACCGAGATCGGCACTGGCACGTCGGAGCGTCCGGCGAAGGACTCGACGTAAAGCTCCTCGCTCGACTTCGCACAAAGCGCGGCCGGCACGAGGAAGCTGGTGAACAGGATCAGTTTGATGACGTGTTTCATGTTTTTCTTCTTTTGTGGTTCGCCTCCGGGACGATCCCGGAAGCTCCCGCTGCGCCGCCCATCCGGCGGCCGCAGCGAAATCGCGTGTTTGGGGACGCGGGTTATGTCACGTCAGCATCATCGCTCGACTGGGAAGGAACCGTGCCGCACCGGCCGCACGCGCCCGAAGAACTGCAGCCGCCGTGCCAAGCGCAGCGGCGGCGTGTGTCCACATTCATCGGGGAATCTCCGTTTCCGCCGCGCCGGCGGCTTGCGAAACCGCGAGCCGCGCTTCACGACTCGAATCCGCCATGGCCTCGCCCGCGCCCCGCGCTCCGCTCCCGAGCTGCACGCTTGAAATCAAAGCCGTGCCGAACGCACCACGCAGCGCCGTGGTCGGCTGGCTCGGTGACGCGCTCAAGGTGAAGATTCACGCTCCCGCCCTCGAGGGTCGCGCGAACGAGGAGATGTGTGAATTGCTCGCCGGCGAGCTGCGCCTGCCGCGACGGGCCGTCACGCTCGTGCGCGGTGACAAATCGCGACAGAAACTCGTGCGCGTGACCGGCCTCGACCGCGCCGAAGTGCAGCGTCGGCTGCATCTCTGACGCGCCGCGGCGGTGAGCGCGGAGCGAGCCGAGGCATTGCACACGGCGTCGCGCCGCTCGCCACCCAGCTCCGCTCAGCGTGCGGCCAGCGCCGGGTAATCGTTATACCCCTTCGCATCGCGACCGTAGAGCGTCTTCATATCGACTTCGTTGAGCGGAGCGTTCTGGGCGAAGCGCTCCGGCAAATCGGGATTCGCGATGAACTTCAGGCCGAACGCGATCGCGTCGGCGAGGCCCGCCTGCAGGTCCGCCTCGGCGGATTCGCGCGTGTAGCCGCCATTGCGGATGAGCGCGCCGGAAAAATTCCGTTTTGCGATCCGCGCGAGCTCCACTTCGTGCGGCGCCTCGTGCTTCACGTGGCGCAGATGCAGATACGCGACCCCGCGCTGCTGCAGTCCGCGTGCGACGTGCTCGACGAGCGCGGCGGGGTTGGAATCGTGCATCCCGTTGCCCGGAGTGTAGGGCGAGAGCCGCAAGCCGACCCGCGCCGCACCGAAAACTCCGCTCACCGCGTCCAAAATCTCGAAGAGAAACCGCGCGCGGTTTTCGATCGAGCCACCGTAGCGATCCGTGCGGTCGTTCACTCGGTCGCGGAGAAATTGGTCAATCAGATAGCCGTGCGCGCCGTGCACTTCGACGAAGTCGAACCCCGCCGCCTTCGCCCGCACGGCGCCCAGACGGAACTGCTCCACCACTCCCGGGATCTCCTCCGTCCGTAGCGCGCGCGGCGTCGGATACGGCTGCTTACCCGACGGCGTGTGGATCGTATCGTCCGGGATCCCCTTGGCCGAAGAAGAGACCGGCTGCAGGCCGTGATTGAGATCCTGATGCGTCGCGCGACCCGGATGCCAGAGCTGCAACGCCATGTTTCCGCCCGCGGCGTGGACCGTGTCGGTGACTTTTTTCCAGCCGGCCGCATGCGCGTCGCTGTAGATGCCGGGCTCGAGCCCGAAAGCCCGCGCCTCGCCGGCGACCATCGTCGCCTCCGCGATGTTGAGACCGGCCGACGCGCGTTGCCGATAATGCTCGGCGATCAGATCGGTCGCGACGTGATTGTCGTCGGCGCGCACGCGCGTGAGCGGCGCCATGAAGATGCGGTTCTTGAGCGTCAGGTCACCGACGCGGAGCGGAGTAAATAGTTGCATAGGCAATCACCGACCGTGCACAGTTTTTCCGGGAAAACAAATCTCCCGCAACTGTTATGGTCCGGTCTTGGCGCCGGTGAGCCGGTGGAAGCGCCACCCGAGCAGCGCCGCCGCGCACGCGAGGCCCGCCGCCAGCCCCGCCCACACGCCCACGCTCCCGAGCGGCGTATGGAAGGCCAGCAGGTAGCCGCCGGGCAGTGCAAAGATCCAATACGCCACGAACGTGATCACCGTCGGCACCTTCACATCGTGCAACCCGCGCAACACCCCCGCGCCCACGACCTGCCCGCCATCGAAGATTTGAAAAATTCCCGCGACGACGAGCAACTGCGTTGCGAGAGCGACGACGTCCGCCTCCGGCGTGAAGCCGCGCGCCAGCAGCCCGCCCGCGAACGCGAAGAGCAGGCCGAAGCACGACATGATGACAAAGCTCGCCCCCAGCGCGCCAAAGCCGATCGGCCGCAGCGCCGCCGTGCGGCCTTCGCCGACGGTCTTGCTCAGCCGCACTGCGACGGCCGACGACAGCCCGAGCGGAAACATGAAGGTGAACGCCGCACAACTCAGCGCGATCTGGTGCGCCGCCAACGGCACGGTGCCGATCCAGCCCATCATGAGCGCCGCCGCCGTGAACGCGCCCGCCTCGAACAGCCATTGCCCCGCTGCCGGCACGCCGATGTGCAACATTTCCTTCAGCCGCGCGCCGTCCAGGCTTCCGCGCCAGCGCTCCGGCCACTCCACCCGCACATCCGCGCGATGCGCCAGCCACCACCACAACACCGCGCACGAGAGAGCCCGCGCGATCAATGTTGCCACGCCCGCTCCCGCCAAACCGAGCGCCGGAAATCCGGCGTGGCCGTAGATGAGAAGCCAGTTGAGCCCGACGTTCAGGAGCACGCACGCGAGCAAAATGGCCATCGGCGCCTTCGCGTGCCCGAGCGCCTCGCTGTATTGCTTCAAGGCTTGGAAGAAAAACGACGGCAGCAGCGAGACCGTCATCAACAGATAATAGGGGACCACCTCCGCAATCACTTCGGGCGGCTGCCCGAAGCGATGAAGCTGCGTGGCCAGCGCGAAGAGCAGAACCAAGGTGGCGCCGCCCACCATGGCCGCCAGCGCCATCCCGTGACGCAGGTATTGCGCGCACTCCCGCGGCTCGCGGGCGCCGTGCGCCCGCGCCGTCAACACCGCCACCGGCAGCAGCAACCCGATGCCGACGATGAAGACGAGATTGCAAACGCCGTTGGCAAACGCGGCCGCAGCCAACGGGACTGTCCCGACGCGCCCGATCATCACGCTGTCGGTGATCCCCATCAGCATCTGCCCCACCTGCCCGACGATGATCGGGAACGCCAGCATCAGCGTGGCGCGCAGCTCGGTCAGGAAATTGACGGCGGGTTTCATGAGGCAGTGAGCCACCGTTGAAATTTTATTCTGCGTCGCGCGCAACCGTTCGTTTGTTCCCGGTTGCCTGACGCGGCGCGGGGGCGTAGCGTCGCGCGATGCGTCACCCCGTCCGTCTGCTCGTCGCGCTGCTTCTCGTCGTCGTTCACCTGAGCGCGCAAACCGGTTACCGCCAGCCTGACCCCGCGCTCGCCGCCATCGTCGACGCTCCGTTGCTGCCCGAACTGCGGCGCAGCCCGGCGCAGGATCGGTTTCTTCTCCTCGAGCGTGCACCGACCCTGACCCTCGCCGAACTCGCCGCCCCGGAGCTGCGTCTCGCCGGCCTGCGCTTCAATCCCGAGCGCTACACCTCGAACCGCGCCCTCACCTACGCTCGCCTCACGCTCAAATCCATGCCCGCCGGCGTCGAGACACCCGTGCGCGGATTCCCGGACGACGCCCGCCTCGCGCACGTGAGCTGGTCCGCCGACGGTCGCCAGATCGCCGTGGTGGTGTTTTCGCAAAACCAGCCTGGCGCGCTCTGGACCATCGATGTCGCCACGGCCACCGCGCGCGCCCTGACCGGCCCCGAACTCAACGGCGTGCTGGGCAGCCCCGTCTCGTGGATCGGCCACGACGCGCTGCTGGTGAAGCTGATCCCCGCCGACCGCGGCGCGGCGCCGTTGCGCAACGTCACGACGCTTTCACCGGTCGTGCAGCAATCAAAGGGAGAAAAGGCGGCTGTGCGCACCTTCCAAGATTTGCTCAAGGATCCGCAGGACGAGGCGGCGTTTGATTACTACGCGACGTCCGAACTCGTGCGCGTGTCGCTCGACGGCCAGCGCACACCGCTCGGGTTGCGCGGCGTGCTCGTGGCCAACGCCTCGCCAGACGGCCGCTACTTCACCGCCGGCGTTTTTCACCGGCCGTATTCGTATCTCGTGCCGGCGAATCGATTCCCGCTGCGCTACTCGATCCACGACGCGACCGGCAAACTGGTGCGCGAGATCGCCGACCTGCCGCTGGCGGAAAATCTCTCGCCCGCGTTCGACTCGACGCGGCCCGGCCCGCGCAATTTCGACTGGCGCGCCGACGCTCCGGCCACGCTCGCGTGGATCGAGGCGCGCGACCACGGCGATGCCACGCAGCCCGCCGAGGTCCGCGATCAACTCATGCTGCTCGCCGCGCCGTTCGCGGGCGATCCCGCGGGCGGACCGAAATTCGGTTACCGCGTCGCGGGCATCGCGTGGGGCAACGAGGCGTGCGCGCTCGTCAGCGAAAACTGGATCAAGACCCGCCGCACCCGCACCTGGCGCTTCAGTCCGGCGGATCCATCCACCGCGCCGGCGCTCGTCTTCGATCGTTCGTCCGAGGATCGCTACGGGGATCCCGGTGCACCCGTGACGAAGACCGGCCCGTTCGGCGAGCCTGTGCTGCACTTCGGCGCCGACGGCAGCATCTTTCTCCGTGGCCAAGGCGCCTCCGCCGAGGGCGACCGGCCGTTCCTCGATCGCTACGATTTCGCGAGCGGGAAGGCGACGCGTCTCTGGCAATCCACCGCGCCGCACTTCGAGGAATTCGCAACGTTCCTGGACGACGCCGCCACGCAAGCGCTGACGCGACGCGAGTCGCCGACCGAACCGCCGAACTATTTCGTGCGCGACCTCACGAACGGCGCGATGAAGGAGTTCACCCACTTTCCCAACCCGTTTCCGCAATTCGCGGGTGTGAAAAAAGAAATCATCACCTACGCGCGCGCCGATGGCGTGCAGCTCACCGGCACGCTCTACCTCCCGCCTGACTGGACGCCCGCGCAAGGTCCGTTGCCCACGTTGCTCTGGGCCTACCCGCGCGAATTCAAAAGCGCGGACGCGGCCGGTCAGGTGCGCGATTCGCCCTATCGCTTCGTCCGCGTGAGCGCGATGGGCCCGTTGCCGTTTCTGCTGAAAGGCTACGCCGTGCTCGACGACCCCGCGATGCCGATCATCGGCGAAGGCAAGCAGGAGCCGAACGACACTTACATCGCGCAACTCGTCGCGAGCGCGAAGGCAGCCGTGGACGAACTCGTCCGCCGCGGAGTCACCGACCGCGATCGCGTTGCGGTCGGCGGACACAGTTACGGCGCGTTCATGACCGCGAATCTGCTCGCGCACTCGAATCTTTTCCGGGCCGGCATCGCGCGCAGCGGCGCCTACAACCGCACGCTCACGCCGTTCGGCTTTCAGGCCGAAGAGCGTTCGTTCTGGGAAGCGCCGGAGATCTACGGCGCGATGTCGCCCTTCAACCACGCGAACAAAATCAAGGACGCGCTCCTGCTCATTCACGGCCAGGCCGACGACAACTCCGGCACGTTCCCCGTGCAGAGCGAGCGCTTCTATCAGGCGCTCACTGGTCTCGGCGCGACCGCGCGCTACGTCCAGTTGCCCTACGAGGCCCACGGCTACCGCGCGCGCGAATCGTTGCTGCACATGCTTTGGGAGGAATCCAACTGGCTCGACACCTACGTGAAGAAACCAGCAACGAAGGACGCGCCCGTTCCCGCGGCGAAGTGACCGGCTGAAATGTCCGCGCTGGCGCTCGCCCTCGTTTTCGCCGCCGCGTTCGCGCACGCGACATGGAACCTGGCCGCAAAGCGTTCGGGCGGCGGACTGCCGTTCGTGTGGCTGACGGGCGTGTTATCGTTCGGCTTCTACGTCCCGGCTGTCGCTCTCTACGCGCAGTGGCGACCGCTCACGCTGCCGGACGGTGCGTGGCTCGTCATCCTCGGCAGCGGCCTGATCAAGACCGCCTACGCACTCCTGCTCCAACGCGGCTACCGCCACGGCGATTTTTCCCTCGTATATCCGCTCGCGCGCGGCACCGGGCCGTTGCTCTCGACGTGTGCCGCCATCGCGATCTTCGGCGAGCGTCCCACGCTGCTCGCGCTGGCGGGCGGCGCGATGATCGTCGCCAGCGTGTTTTATCTCACCGGCGGCGCGCAGTTGCTTCACACGGATCGCGCGCACCTGCGCAAGGGACTGCTCTACGGTTTCGTCTGCGGCTGCTGCATCGCGGGCTACACGGTGTGGGACCAGCGCGCGGTTGCGCACCTGCACCTGCCGCCGCCGCTCTACGATTTCGGCACGCAAGCGGTGATGGTGGCTGTGCTCGCGCCGTTCGCCCTGCGCCGCCGGTTCGAGGTCATCGACACGTGGCGGAATCACCCCGGCAAGGCGCTGACGGTGGCCACCCTCGCTCCCACGGCCTATATTTTGATTCTATTCGCGATGACGTTTACGCCGGTCAGTTACATCGCTCCCGCGCGCGAGGTGAGCATTCTCATCGGCACGTTCTTCGGCGCACGGCTGTTGAAGGAGTCCGACGGCTCGCGCCGGCTCATCGCCGCCGGTGGCATGGTGGCGGGCGTGATTGCTCTGGCCCTCGGGTGACGCGCGCGTAACTTCCCTTCGTGCGCCGCTCGAAGGAAATTATCGTGCTGCTCGCGCTCCTTCTCGGCGCGATCGTCTTCGTGCTCTGGTATGTCGCGCAACGCCGCGCGGAAATGCGCGCCGCGCCAACGGCGAGCGGGCCGAAGGACCTCGGCCCGGTCGCGCCCCAGCCAGTCCCGTTCGTGGACCTCGGCGGCAAGAACGAGGCGAAGACGATCGATTTCTCCGGCGGCAAACCCGTCGTGAAGGACACCCCAGAAGATCGCGCCGCGCTCGAGCGCGGCCTGAAGGAAATCGAAGAAGCCACGAAGAGCGTGACGTTCGAAGCGCCGAAGAAAAAATAGCGCGCCGCCATGCTCCGCGACATGCGCCGGGTGCCGGTAGGGGCCGTTGTCCTCAACGGCCCTTTTGGTTTTTTCCGCGTTTCCAAGGGCGCTTGAGGGCAAGTGCTCCTACCGAAGCGAGGTAGGGCCGGCTTCAGCCGGCCCGACGCACTTCCGATCGACAGCGTTTTCAAAAATTTTGTAGCCGAGGTCGCCGACCCCGGTGAGGAACCTCGTCGACGGAAGACACGTCGGCTCCAGAAAACCGAAGATGCTCTAGTTTTCCCCGCGCAGCGCTTCGCGCCGCGTCGCGTGCTCGCTGAGGAACACCAGCGTGTCCTGTTGATTGTCGCTGACGCGAATCGTCAGCGGTCGCGCGCCCGGCGACAGTTCGCGGCCGTGGGCGTCGAGAAACGTGATCGTCGCCGCATGCCCCCCGGGCGGTAGCCGCAACGCCGCGAACGACAGGTAGCGCGGAAGATTGTCCCAGGTGCGTGTATCGGCGGTCGCGTTCGCGGAAGCGGAAAGCACCTTGCTGAAAATTCCCGCCGCCGCGAGCGCGAGCGCCGTGTGGGCCGAGCCCTCGCTGCCGCGATACGCCGCCCGATCGGCGGCAATGAGCGCTCCGACCAGCGCCGCGTCACCGACAGCGCCGGTCGTGTCCTTGAACACGGCTTTGTCGCCGAGGATGAAATCCATCGTGCGCCCGCCCCGAGTCGTGGCTTGGAAATAGACATCGTCCCACGGTGTGAGTGTCACCGTTTGTCCCGCGACGCGCAGCACGGCATGATGTGCCTCGCTCACGCTTTCCGCAAAGCGCAGCAACTGCCCGTGCGGCCCGTCGGCAAATTTCAGCGGACCGCGCCCCCACTCCGCGACGACGAGCACACGCGCCTCGCGATCATAGTCGGGCAGCGGCCGGCTGGTCATCGCGCGGGCGCGCGCGAGTTCCTCCGTGGCGTCGCCGCCCAAGCGCAGGCTGGCGAGTCCGGCGAGGTAATCGGGCAACACCCAGTCAGCCCGATATTCCGCGTCGGCCGCGAGCGCGTCCATCATCTCCGCGGAGCGGAAACACGCGCGCGCGTTGTCGGGCTCTCCATCCATCCAGTAGAGCAATCCGCGATAAGCATACGCCAGCGCGCGCTCATACGGTTCGCCGATGAAAATTTTCCCGCCCTCCGCCGCCCACAGGCTGCGCGCGCGCCGGGCATCGGCCGTATCGGCGTGAATGCCCCCGAGCGTGCGGATGGCATCGTCGAAGCGCGCCTTCGCCTCCTCGTGCTCGCCCGCGCGCAGCGCCGCGAGACCAAAGCGGCATTGCCACAGCACTTGGTCGCGCACGCGCGTGCCGATCAATTTCGGGTCGCTCGTGTTCACGAACGCGTCGCCGGGTAGAGGCGCAGACACGCAGCCGGCGAGGAAGCAAACCGCGGCGAGCAGCGTTCCTTTGCAGGTAATCGACATCGGCGATCTAGCGATACACCGCGTCCTCGAGGCCCTGCTTTTTGATCTCCACGGAATTTTCCCAGATGATCTCGCTCGTGCGCGCGCTCGTGAGGCGGAAGCTGTAGAGCACATAGTCGCCCACACCGGCCGAGGTGCGCGTGCTGAGGCTCTGCAGCTTGCCCGTGAGGAAGTAGTCCGCCCCGCGAAATTGTGAGACACTCGGATCGCTCGTCGCCACGACGCGACCGCTGCGTTGCAGTTCGCGCTCACGTTCCAGCGTCTCGAAAATCTCGCGGTCCAGGAAGCGGACGCGGCCGGTCGCAAATTCATTCAAGTGCGCCCGGATGCGCTGGAGAAACAGGTTCTTATTGATCGGGAAGCGCGTCTCGTTGGCGACCGGCTCGAGCACGATGGTCGGCGGCGTGGACGTGTTCGCGATCTCGGGCACGCTGAGGATGCCGCGCACCATCCGATTGGTGACATCGACGAGGTCCTGCGACTCGATGCCCGTGCCCGCGACGAAACCGGGATCGTTCGCGGCAATTTCCGTCGGCGGAACGCCGCCGGGACGATAAACTTCCTGATAGGGTGCCTGGCAGCCGGCGATCAGCGCGAGCGCGCCGGCGAAAGTGAGGGCGGAAAATTTGTGCATGATTTCCTTTTGGAACGTCGGCCCTCGTGTCGGTTCCGCCGGGGGGCAACCCGCCACCCCGGACGCTGGCGCAACTGCGTGACAGACGTTGCACTTGCCTTGCCGGCGCGGCGGCGGGATTTTGCCCGCATGCTGCGCGGCCAATTCGAACTTCCCATCCTGTTCGATCTCGGCGCGACCTTTCTCTTCGCCGTCACCGGCGCGCTCGCGGGCGTGAAACGCGGCTACGACATCGTCGGCGTGCTCGCGCTGGCGCTCGTCACCGGCCTCGGCGGCGGGCTCATCCGCGACGGGCTTTTTCTGCAAGGCGGCATCACGCCGCTGCTCACGAACCCCGCCTACATCCAGGTGCTCGTGCCGGCCGTGATCGTCGGCGTGCTCTTCGGTTCGCGCGTGCATCATTTCAGCCGCGTCATCGCGATCGTGGAGGCGCTCGGCCTCGGCGCCTACGCGGCGTTCGGCGTGCAAAAATCCCTGCTCGCGGGGCTGCCGGGCGCGGCCGCGATTTTCATCGGCGTCATCAACGCCGTGGGCGGCGGCATTCTGCGCGACCTGCTGACGAGCGAACAGCCGCAGGTGTTCAAGCCAGGACAATTCTATCTGCTCACCGCATTCGCGGGCGCGGTGACGTTTGTGTTTTGCACCATCTCGCTTGAGTTGTCGGCGAACGCATCGGCGATCGCCGCGGTCGCGCTGACGTTCGTGTTCCGCGTGCTGACGATCGCGTTCAACTGGCGCACGGCCCCGATGTCGTCGGGTCGTGTGTTCGGCCGGGACGACACGTCTCCGCCGCCCGGCTGACCGGCCGCTCATCCGGTCGAGCCGCAGGCGCCAACGTCCGCCACACCGAGAGGGACCGGGAGAGATTCCCGGTAGGCCGGTGGGATTTCGGATCGCGTGGACGGCCAACGCTCGCACCATCGGGCCCATGCCGCGTTTCGTCCTCGCGCTCGATCAAGGCACCACGTCGTCCCGCGCCATCGTGTTCGACCGCCGCGGCCGGCCGCGCGGCACGGCGCAGCAGGAGTTCGCGCAACATTTTCCTCAGCCCAGCTGGGTTGAACATTCCCCGCGCGACCTCTGGGAAACCACGCGCCTCACCGCCCTCGGCGCCCTCGCGAAGACGAACGTCACCGCGCGCGACCTCGCGGCGATCGGCCTGACCAACCAGCGCGAGACCACGCTGCTCTGGGATCGCCGCACCGGGCGGCCGTTGCATCGCGCGATCGTCTGGCAGGATCGCCGCACTGCCGACACGTGCGCCAAACTCAAACGTGCCGGTCTCGAGCCGCTCTTCCGCCGCAAGACCGGCCTGCTGCTCGATCCGTATTTTTCCGGGACGAAGCTCGCCTGGCTGCTTGATCATGTGCCTGGCGCGCGCCGCCGCGCCGAGCGGGGCGAACTGGCCTTTGGCACCGTCGATGCGTGGCTGCTCTGGCAACTGACCGGCGGGAAAGTTCACGCGACCGACATCTCCAACGCCTCACGCACGCTCCTCCTGAATCTCCGCACCGGCGAGTGGGACGACGAGCTGTTGAAACTGCTCCGCGTGCCACGCGAGGTGTTGCCCGCTGTGCGCGACAGCAGCGGCGTGCTTGGCGAAGTGACCACTGTCCCGGCGTTGCGTGGCGTGCCGATTGCCGGCGTCGCGGGCGACCAGCAGGCCGCGCTGTTCGGGCAGGCCTGCTTCCGCGCCGGGATGGCGAAGAACACATACGGCACCGGCTGCTTTCTCCTGCTGCACACGGGCATGCGGCCGGTGTTTTCAAAAAACAATCTGCTCACCACGGTCGCGTGGCGCATCGGCGGGCAAACCGAGTTCGCGCTCGAAGGCAGCGTGTTCATCGGCGGCGCCGTCGTGCAATGGCTGCGCGATGGACTCGGCCTCATCGCGCGCTCGGTCGATGTCGAAGCGCTCGCGCGCCGTGCGGCGGACAATGGCGGCGTCTATCTCGTGCCGGCCTTCGCGGGCCTCGGCGCGCCGCATTGGGACGCGTCGGCTCGCGGCGTGATCGTCGGCCTGACGCGCGGCAGCACGGCCGCCCACGTCGCCCGCGCCGCGCTCGAAAGCATCGCCTACCAGAGCGCCGATCTGCTCACGGCGATGAACGCCGACAGCCGCATCCCGCTGCGCGAACTCCGGGTCGATGGCGGCGCGGTCGGCAACAACGCGCTGATGCAATTCCAGGCCGACCTCCTGCGCGTGCCGGTGGTGCGGCCGCGCACGACTGAGACGACCGCGCTCGGCGCCGCCTACCTCGCCGGCCTCGCCGTGGGATTCTGGAAAACGCGCGCCGAGATTGCCGCGTTGTGGAAAACCGACCGGACGTTTCGCGCCACCGCTCCGGTCGCGAAAATGCGCCGCCTGCAACACGATTGGCAGCGCGCCGTCGCCCGTGCCGGACATTGGACGAACGGCGGAACGTAAATCGACGGCGAAGGCGGCCGGTTGCCGCACGGGAGCTTGCAGCGGCTCGACGGACGGGACAGAAAAATGGCGACGTCCGCACCACCATGAAAATTTCCCGCGTCCTCCGCGCTGCCCTCGTCAGCGCCTCATTGTTCGGCTCTGCCGCCTTCGCGCTCGAAAGCGACCTCGCCTCCCTCGTCGCCAAGGCCGAGAAGGGCAATGCCATCGCCCAATACAATCTCGGGCTCGCCTACGCCGAAGGCCGGGGCGTCCCGGTGGATAACCTCGCCGCCTACGTCTGGCTCTCGCTCGCAATCGAAAACGGCGCCCGCGGTCGCGCCCTCGACACCGTTGTTTCCCGCCTCTCCGCCGCCGAACTCGACGCGGCGAAAACCCGTCTCGGACAACACCGCGCCGCCCTCGGCCTCAAGCCCGCGCCGGTCGCGACTGCCGCAGCTCCGGAGCCCGCCGCCGAAACTCCCGCCGCTTCCGTCGAAATCACGACGCCGACCGCCAACTCCGCCGCTCCCGCGACCGAGCAGGAACTCGCCCAAGCGCGGCTCGACAAGCAACAACTCAGCGCCGAACTGGCTGCCGCGTGGAAGGAGGCCGACCAGCTCAAGGCCGAAATCGAGCGCCTACGGGCCACCGCCGCCGCCCCTGCTCCGCCGCCGCCTGACTCCGAACAGCTGCGTCGCGAACGCGATGCTCTTTCCGCCAAGCTCACCGATCTCGCCGGCGACGTCGCCACGCTCCGCACGGACCGCGAGCGTCTGGCCAAACTCGCCGCGCAGGCGCAGAAGGACTATTCCGACACGCGCGAACTCAGCCGCGCCTATCAGGAGCAAACCCGCGTTTCCGAGATGCGCGTCGGCGAACTCGTCCGCCAGTCCGAGCAACTCAAAGCCGAACTCTCGCGCGCCCAGGAGTCCATCGCGGCCCTCCAAGCGCCCCGTCCCGTCGTCGAACATCCCGAACTCGCCCAAAAGACGCGGGAACTCGCCGCCGCGCAGGCCCAACTGGACGAGTTGAAGCAATCCAACGCGCAGCTCCGCGCCACGTTGCAGCGCACGACCGACGACCAGCTTTCGCTCCAGCAAAAGACCGAGCAGGCGCAAGTGGCCGCCATCGCCCTTGGCCAGGAACTCGACGCCGCCCGCAAGCAACTAGCCACTCTCGAAAAACGTCCGAGCGTCCCGCCTTATCCCAACCTGCGGGAACAGGTAGTGGCCCTGCAGCGCGAAATCGAAACGCTGCGCCGGGCCACGCCCGCTTACCCGGACCTGCGTCACAACGTCGCCCAACTCGAACGCGAACTCGCAACGGCACGTGCCGCCACGCCCGCCTATCCTGACACGCGCGCCCGTGTGTCGCAGCTGGAACAGGAACTCGCCGCCGCCCGCAATGCCGCGCCAGCCTATCCGGACGTCCGTCCGCAGCTCGCGCAACTCGAACGCGAGCTGGCAGCTGCCCGCAACAGCGTGCCGGCCTACCCCGATCTCCGTGGGGAAGTCGCGCAGCTGCAAAGCGAGCTCGCGACGGCGCGGAATGCCGCGCCGGCTTATCCCGACTTGCGCACGCGTGTGAACGAACTCGAGCAACAACTCGCGGTCACTCAGTCGCCGGCGGCGCCCGACTATCCTGATCTGCGCGAGCGTGTCAGCGACCTTGAGGCGCAGGTCGCTACGCTCCGCGATGCCGACCCGGCCTTCCCCGACCTCCGCGGCCGGGTGGCCGAACTCGAGCAACAACTCGCCAGCGCCACCGCGTCCATCAACGCGCGGCCGGCGGCGCCGAATTACCCCGACCTGCGCGAACGCGCGCAAAGCCTCGAAGCCGACCTCGCGCGCGCGACCGATCGCGCCACCGCGGCCGAGTCCCGCCTCGCCGCTCTTGCGCGGGACATGAGTGCCGCAGATGCCCAAGTTGCCTCGCTCCGCTCCCAGCTCACCGGGACAGAAACGCAGGCGGCCCACGCGCAACAGGAAGCCGAAAAGTTCCGCGCCACCAGCGTTCAGCTCGAAACCGCGCTCGCCGAGGTTCGCGCCGCGCCACCTCCCGCGCCGGCATATCCCGATCTCCGTCCGCAGGTCGCGCAGCTGGAACGAGAACTGGCCCTGGCGCGCACGGCCGCACCCGCCTACCCCGATTTGCGCAATCGCGTGACTGAACTCGAAGGCCAAGTTACCGCATTGCGCGACGCCGCGCCCGCGTTGCCTGATCTCCGCGGTCGAGTGGCCGAGCTCGAACAACAACTCGCGTCCGCCACTGCGCGTCCGGCCACGCCGAGCTACCCTGATCTCACCGAGCGCGCGCAAAGCCTCGAGCGCGAACTCGCCCGCGCCACCGAGCGGGCCATCGCCGCCGAAACCCGCCTCACGGCGGTCGCGCGGGAAAAGAACGCCGCCGATTCCCAACTGGAAAATCTCCGCACCCAACTCACCCGCACCGAAGCGCAAAGCGCGACCGCTCAACAGGAGACGGAAAAACTCCGTGCCGCCAGCGCACAGCTCGAAACCGCGCTGGCCGACGCGCGCGCCGCTCAGGCGCCCGCCGCACCCGCCTATCCTGACATGCGCGACCGCGTGACCGAACTCGAGCGCCAGCTCGCCGTCACCCAGGTGCCCACCGCACCGGCTTATCCGGATCTGCGTCCGCAGGTCGCGCAACTGGAGAGTGAACTCGCCACCGCGCGCAGTGCCGCTCCCGCCTATCCCGACCTCCGTCCGCGCGTCAACGAACTCGAAGGTCAGGTCGCCGCGTTGCGCGACGCCGGCCCCGCGTTCCCCGATCTCCGCAGCCGCGTCTCCGAACTTGAGCAGCGACTCGCCGCCGCTTCGTCCCGCCCGAGCGCGCCAAGCTATCCGGACTTACGCGCCCGCGTCAGCGAGCTCGAGGCGCAGGTCGCCGCCCAGCGCGACGCCGCACCGGCTTACCCCGATCTGCGCGGCCGGGTCACCGAGCTCACGACCGAACTCGCGAGCACTCGCCGCGCCGTCGAGAACGCCACCGCCGACTCCATCGCCCAAGGCCGCCGTCTCGCGGAACTGCAGGACGAGTTGACCGCCGCCCGGCGCTCGCTCGCTCGCCAGCCAAGCGCGCCCGCGTTCCCCGACCTGCGTGGTCGCGTCGCCGAACTCGAACAACAACTCGCCGCCGCTTCTACCGCCCGCCCGAGCCTCCCGACTTATCCCGATCTCACGGAACGCGTGAGCCAGCTCGAGTCCGCGCTCGCCACCACGCGCGCCCAACTGGCGCAGGCACAGGAAGAAACCCCCGCCGCCCCTGCGACCGACGTCGCGAACGCCGACGAACTCGCACGTCAGCTCGCCGAGACCGAAGGCAAACTCGCCACTGCGCTCCGCGGTTACTCGCTCCTGCAAAAGGAACGCCACGAACTCCTGGGCCGCGCGACGAAGTCGGCGGACGAACTCGCCGCCGAACGCGATGCGCTCGCCGCCCGCCTCGCCGCTTCCGAGGACGCCGCGCGCTCCGCCCAGGCCGACGTCGCGCGCCTGAACGAATCGCTCGCCGCCTTGCAACGCAGCACCGGTCAGTCCGGCACCGAGCTCGCGTCCGTGCGCGCCCTGCTCCAGCAAGTGCAGGGTTCCAACGCCGTCCTTGCTCGTGAGAACTACGACCTGAAGACCGCGCTCGCCCGCGATCCCTCGCGTGGGAACGTGGCGCTAACTCCGACCGCATCGAGCGGCGGCCGCACGCACCTTGTCGCCGCGGGAGAATCCCTCTCGCGCATCAGCCAGCGCTATTACGGCACGCCGGCGCGCTGGCAGGAAATCTTCAACGCGAACCGCGACGTCGTCGATCCCACCGGCGCAATCCGCGTCGGCACGACGCTGCGCATCCCCTGAGGAGACGCTACGTTTCTCACAAGTAGCGCCGGTCTCC